>NZ_JBBNLN010000010.1:0-58121 GCF_040092445.1 Collinsella sp. CLA-ER-H11
ACCCGTGCCCGAGCTCGAAGAGCCCTATGGCCGCCTTCCTGGCCTCGGCATCATGCTTCACCCTCAAATCAACGCGCATAAAGAAAGCCTCCCATTTCTCATGTCCAAGAAATGGGAGGCAGTTCACTTGGGGCATCCGGGCCTTTGCTAGCAACTTGATGTTGCGGGCAGCTTAGAACTTGTGGCCGCACTTCTTGCAGACGCGCAGCTTGTTCTTGCCGTCCTTCTCGTGACCGACGCGGGTAACCTTACCGCACTCGGGGCAAACGAGATTGACGTTGGAGGCGTCGATGGGAGCCTCCTGCGAAACGATGCCGCCCTGCTGGTTGGCAGCGTTGGGCTTGACGGCCTTCTTGACGACCGAAACGCCCTCGACAACGACCTTGTTCTCGGCGGGGAGAGCACGCAGGACAACGCCCTGCTTGCCGCGATCCTTACCAGAGAGAATCTGGACCTTATCGCCCTTCTTGATATACATATATCTCCCCTAACTACAGGGTCTCGGGAGCGAGCGAGACGATCTTCATATACTTCTTGTCACGAAGCTCGCGAGCGACGGGCCCGAAGATACGGGTGCCGACGGGCGAACCATCGTTGTTGATGACAACGCAGGCGTTCTCATCAAAGCGAATGTAGGAGCCATCCTTGCGGCGGATCTCCTTAACGGTGCGAACGACGACGCAACGGACAACGTCCTTCTTCTTGACGTTGGCGCCAGGGGTAGCCTCCTGGACAGCACCGATGAACACATCGCCGATGCCTGCATAACGACGCTTGGAACCGCCAAGCACCTTGATGCAGCGAATCTTGCGAGCGCCGGAGTTGTCGGCGACGTTCAGCATGGTTTGCATCTGAATCATGGTAGATGTTCCTCCGAACTAAGAACCGAAGAGAGGTGCGCAGCCTTTATACGGCCCGTGGTATGCAAGCCAGGCATACGCACATCTTCGGAAACGTACAAGTCGTAAGAGCGACTGCTTATTTAGCGCGCTCGACGACCTCGATGAGGCGCCAACGCTTCATCTTGGACATAGGACGGGTCTCCATAACGCGGACGGTATCGCCCACGCCAGCCGTGCACTCCTCGTCGTGAGCGTGCAGCTTCTTGGAGCTGGTCATCATCTTGCCGTACTTGGGGTGACGCTTGCGCTCGGTGATGGTGACAACAATGGTCTTGGCACCGGAGACGGAGGTAACGACACCCGTACGGACCTTACGCGAGTTACGCGAATCAGTCATGTTCTCTCCTTAGGTCCTACTCGGCGACAGCGGACTTCTCCGCTGCGATCTCGCGGGCGCGCTGCTCCGTGAGGACGCGAGCGATGTCCTTCTTCACGGTGTTGACGCGAGCGGTGTTGTCCAGCTGGCTGGTGGCCATCTGGAAACGAAGGTTAAAGAGCTCGGCGCGCATTTCCTTCAGCTTCTCAACGAGCTGAGCGTCCGAGAGCTCACGAATCTCTGCGGGCTTCATTAGTTCTCCTCCTTGGCGGCGGCGGCGTCCTCAGCAGCCCACTTGGCCTCGAGAGCGGCCTCCTCAGCCATCTCCTTCTCGATGCGCTGCTCAGCGTTCTTGGCAGCAACAATCTTGGTCTTGATGGGGAGCTTGTGCTGCGCAAGACGCAGAGCCTCGCGAGCGACCTCCTCGGGAACACCCTTGACCTCGAACATGATGCGGCCGGGCTTGACGACGGCCACCCACTCCTCGGGGTTACCCTTACCAGAACCCATGCGAGTCTCGGCAGGCTTCTTGGTGATGGGCTTATCGGGGAAGATCGTGATGTAGACACGACCGCCACGCTTCATGTAGCGGGTCATGGCAATACGAGCGGCCTCGATCTGACGGTTGGTGATCCAATGGGCCTCGAGAGCCTGGATACCAAACTCGCCGAAATGCAGCTCGGTATTACCCTTGGCCTGGCCCTTCATGGAGCCACGCTGCACCTTGCGGTGAAGAATACGCTTAGGGGCAAGCACTACTGACCCCTCCTCTCGGAGTTACGACGACGAGGACGGGAAGAGCCCTCGAGTGCAGGGTTGGGAACAGGCTGGCCCGGGAGCTTCTCGCCCAGGTAAATCCAGACCTTCACGCCGCAAGCGCCCATGGTGGTGCTGGCGACAGCCGTGCCGTAGTCGATCTTGGCACGGAGGGTGTGCAGAGGCACGCGACCCTCGCGGTACCACTCACGACGGCCCATCTCGGCACCGCCGAGACGACCGGAGCACTGGATACGGATGCCCTTAGCGCCGGCCTTGCGGGCGGACTGGACAGCCTTGCGCATAGCGCGACGGAAGGCAACGCGGCCCTCGAGCTGCTCGGCGATAGACTGAGCAACGAGGTTGGCGTCGAGCTCGGGGCGCTTGATCTCGACAACGTCGACGGAGAGCTGGCCCTTGGAGACGCCAGCGACCTTCTCGAGCTCGGTGCGGAGAGTATCGATCTCGGCACCCTTCTTACCGATGACAACGCCGGGGCGAGCGGTGAGGATGATGACCTTCACCTTGTCGCCAGCGCGCTCGATCTCGACGCGGGAGACAGCTGCGCGGGAAAGACGCTTCTCGAGGTACTTGCGGATCTCGAGATCGTTACCGAGGGTCTTAGCGTAATCCTTCTCTGCGAACCAGCGGGAGCGCCAGTTCTCGGTGATGCCAAGACGGAAGCCGGTGGGGTAGACTTTCTGACCCATACAGCTTTACGCCTCCTTTCGAGGAGCAACGACGACGGTGATGTGGGAAGTACGCTTCAGAATGCGAGAAGCGGAACCCTTGGCGCGGGGACGGATGCGCTTAAGCGTCGGACCCTCGTCAACATAGGCAGCGGCGACAACCAGGTTGTCGGCACGCAGACCGTTGTTGTTCTCGGCGTTCGCAACGGCGGAACGGAGAACCTTCTCGACATCCACGGCGACGGCGCGGTCGCAGAAGTGGAGGATGTCGAAGGCCTGAGCGACAGGCTTGCGGCGGATCAGATCGACCACCAGGCGGGCCTTGCTGGGGGAAACACGCACGTACTTAGCGACAGCGCGAACCTCGGTGGCCTCAGTTTCAATAGACTTAGTTGCCATTTACGGTTAACCCCCTATTTGGCCTTGTGGCCACGGAACGTACGAGTCGGCGCGAACTCGCCGAGCTTGTGACCAACCATGGACTCGGTAACATACACGGGCACATGCTTGCGGCCGTCGTGGACGGCGATGGTGTGACCAACCATCTCGGGGAAGATGGTGGACGCGCGGGACCAGGTCTTCACGACGTCCTTCTTGCCAGCCTCGTTCATCGCGGTGATACGCGAGAGAAGGCGAGTCTCCACGAACGGGCCCTTTTTGAGACTTCTGCTCATAAGTGCTTTCTCCTAAAACTCGGTATCCGAAATTACTTCTTACGGCGACGAATGATGTGCTGGTTCGAGACCTTCTTCTTCTTGCGCGTACGAAGGCCCTTCGTCGGCTTACCCCAGGGGGTAACAGAGGGACGACCAGAGGTGTGGTTCTTGCCCTCGCCACCGCCGTGCGGGTGGTCGACAGGGTTCATGACGGTACCGCGGACGGTCGGGCGCACGTTCATGTGACGCTTACGGCCGGCCTTGCCGATGACGATGTTGGAGTGATCGGCGTTGCCGACCTCACCGACGGTGGCGCGGCAGGTAACGAGGATGCGGCGCATCTCGGAGGAAGGCATACGGACGATAGCGTACTTGCCCTCCTTACCCATCAGCTGGCAGGAGTTACCGGCGGAACGGGCGATAGCAGCGCCCTTGCCCGGCTGGAACTCGACGGCGTGGATGAGCGTACCGACGGGGATGTCGGCGAGGGGCAGAGCGTTGCCCGGCTTGATGTCGGCGTCAGAGCCGGACATGATGGTCTGACCGACCTCGAGGCCCTTGGGGGCCAGGATGTAGCGCTTCTCACCGTCAGCGTAGTGCAGCAGAGCGATGCGAGCGGAACGGTTCGGATCGTACTCGATCGTGGCAACCTTGGCGGGCACGCCGTCCTTGTTGCGCTTGAAGTCGATCACGCGGTAACGACGCTTCACGCCGCCGCCCTGGTGGCGGGTGGTGATGCGGCCGTTGTTGTTACGACCGGCCTTCTTGGGCAGGGGCTCGAGAAGAGACTTCTCGGGCTTGGTGCAGGTGATCTCGGAGAAGTCGGAGATCGTCTGCCAACGCCTACCAGCGGAGGTCGGCTTAAGGTGCTTTACAGCCATTACAATCCCTTTCAATAGGAATCCGTTAGCCATCGCAGACAGGGATTCGAGGTTCTGCCTCGGGTGCGATGACACCGGACGTATACACGGTTCCGGGCGTGTCCATTTTATACGCCCAAAACCTTGAGCCCCCGCCTCCCCTATTTGGGAGGCATGAGCTCACTCAACAGCAGCGAGTCTTAGGCCTGGTTGCCAAAGACCTCGATGGTGTCGCCCTCGGCCAGCGTGACGATGGCCTTCTTCCAAGAACGGGTCTTGCCGGCGACATAGCGCACGCGCTTGGTCTTGGGCTTGACCGTCAGGGTGTTCACGCGAACGACCTTGACGCCGAAGATCTCCTCGACAGCGTCCTTGATCTGATACTTGTTAGCATCCTTGGCGACCTCGAACGTGTACTTGTTCAGCTCCATGCCGGAGAAGGAACGCTCGGACACGATCGGACGGATGATGATCTCGTGGGCGGTCATTTATGCAAGCACCTCCCCGAAGTGAGCGGCGATGTCGGCGGGCATCAGCACAGCGTTGTTGTTGACGAGATCGTAGGTGTTGGCCTCATCAGCGGTGATGATGAACGTCTTGGGAATGTTGCGGAACGACAGGTAGGCGTTGACGTCCTCATCGCGAACGATGATGGTCAGACGCTTGCCCTCAAGGCCGAGAGCCTTGAGCATGGCGACAGCAGCCTTGGTGGAAGGCTTCTCGAAGCCGTAGTCGTCGACGAGCACGAGCTCGCCATCGGCCAGCTTGGCGGACAGCGCGGAGCGCATAGCCAGCTTGACCTCCTTGTTGTTCATACGCTTAGCGTAGGAACGGGGCTTGGGGGCGAAGACAACGCCACCGTGACGCCACTGGGCAGCACGGATGGAACCCTGGCGGGCACGGCCGGTGCCCTTCTGACGCCAAGGCTTCTTGCCGCCACCGGAAACCTCAGAGCGACCCTTAGCAGACTGGGTGCCCTGACGCCAAGAGGCCATCTGGCACTTGACGATGTGGTGCATAACGTGGATGTTCGGCTCGATGCCGTACACCTCAGCGGCGAGCTCGGCCTCGGCGACCTTCTTGCCCTCGCTGTTCTTTACTTCAAACTTTGCCATTTAAGTGTTCTCCTTGGTATGACGCTGGGCTAAATGGGCTGGGCCCTTAGGCCATACGGATGGCGACGAGACCATTCTTGGCACCCGGGACAGCGCCCTTGACCAAGATGAGGTTCTGCTCGGCATCGATGCGGACAACGGAAAGGTTCTTGACGGTAACGCGCTCGTTACCCATGTGACCGGCCATCTTGACGCCCTTGAGGACGCGCGCAGGATAGGCGCACTGACCGATAGAACCGGGGTGACGCTGGAAGTGAGAACCATGCGTCATAGGACCGCGGCGCTGACCCCAGCGCTTGATGCGACCCTGGAAGCCCTTACCCTTGGAGGTACCGATGACGTCGACCTTCTCGACATCAGCGAAATCAGCGACGGTAACGACCTCGCCGACCTTGTGCTCCTCGCCGTTCTCGACGCGGACCTCACGAAGGAAGCGGACAGGCTCGACGCCAGCCTTAGCGAAGTGACCAGCCATGGGCTTGTTCACGTTCTTGGCCTTGATGTCGCCGAAACCGATCTGGACGGCGTCATAGCCGTCGGTTGCCTGAGTTTTAACCTGCGAGACAGCGCAGGGGCCAGCCTGGATGACCGTGACGGGAACGACGTTATCGTCCTCGTCCCAAACCTGGGTCATGCCAATCTTGCGGCCGAGAATCATGCTGATCAAGATATGATCCCAACTCTCGCGTGGTCTTGGGACAATGCGTACACCACCGAGCGTACGCCCCTAGAGGACCACTACTTACACGACGCGCTCCCCAGCCTTGTATTTCGCCCGGACTACCTGACAACCCTATTAAGCAGGCA
Source organism: Collinsella sp. CLA-ER-H11 (assembly GCF_040092445.1). NCBI lineage: Bacteria > Bacillati > Actinomycetota > Coriobacteriia > Coriobacteriales > Coriobacteriaceae > Collinsella > Collinsella sp. CLA-ER-H11. The sequence continues at coordinate 6,102 of NZ_JBBNLN010000010.1, forward strand.
TTTTGTCCAGCCAGAATACTCCCCTGGTTACACACAGCTGTTTAGTATACACGGCTGCGGGCGTATCCATCGAGATTCATATTTCACTCACATTGTTTACGCAGGTAAAGTGCGTGGAGTCGCCTGGGCTTGGCAGAGGGGCGGCGAAATATATTAAGTTTGCTGCTCTACAGTCCTGCGCAAGACGGAAAGCACATTAAGTGCTTTCCTTTGCGTGCGGAACTCGCGACAAACTTAATATATTTCGCCGCCCCTCTGCCAAGCTCGGGAGACGACACGTTGATGTCTGCTTAACTCTGCTCGCTCAGCTAATTACTTTGTTGGGGGTCCACTATTTGCTGGAGGGTGAACTTGCATTGCATTGGCTCGCCTTCTACTTGTGACTTTGCCTCATCGAAATCGAAGATCATGATGGCGCAGTTGGGGAGTTTTGTTGGGAGCTCGAAGCCCTCTGGGGCTGCGGCCTTGATAAATTGGCGGCTGGCGCTGCCGTGGCTTACTGCTAGAAGGGTTTCGATGCCCTCGGAGCCCATGATATTGGTAAGCGCATCCACCATACGTTCTTGCAGCGCCTGGCTTCCTTCTCCTCCGAAGGGGACCAGGTCCTCGCCCGGATCCCAGACGTCGGTGGGCAGCGCGCCGTGCGGGCCTTCTTCGAAGGAGCCGTAGCAGCGCTCGATAATGCCTTCGCAGGGCTCGGCTGCTGCGTCCGGGCCGAGGAGCTCGCATGCGACGAGACTTGCCGTGTCCATGGCTCGGCCTAAGGGTGATGAGACCACTTTGTCGGGGACGACGCCGTGGGCTTTGAGCCATGCGGCTGCCATCCCGGCTTGCTGACGGCCTAAGTCGGTGAGCGGTGAATCGCAGCGGCCCTGGACCAGCTTTTTGACGTTGAACTCCGTCTGACCGTGGCGGAGTAGATACAGCTTCTTCATGCTCTCCCCTTCTGCATAACCTGCTTTGCCGGCATAGCCTTACTCGTGGGTATGCCCTACGTAGTCTTCGTCGATCGTAATCTTGGCAATCGACTTGGGATATTCCGATTCGACCCGTTGTGTCAGCGCGTGCTTTACGTCTTCGGCACTCATCTGCAGATCCGAGGGACGCACGCAGTCAAAGATCACGTTGGTGTGCGTAGGACCCGGCACGCAGCGCAGGTCATGAATCGAGAGGCGGCTATCGATCTCCTGGGCCATGGCGTGAATGCGCAAGCGCATGCTCGCCAGCTTGGGGTCATCGGTCACGATGGGATCGTAGTGAAGCGTAACGATCATGCCGTCTTCGTCCCTAAACGACTGCTCGATGTTATCGAGCGTGTCGTGACTTTCCAACGGGCTGTCCTCGGCCGCCATCTCGGCATGCGCACTTGCAAACTTCCTGCCCGGGCCGTAGTCGTGAACCATCAAATCGTGAACGCCCAAAACGCCGGGATAGCTCATGATCTTGTCTCGAATGTGCTTGACCAGCTTAGGATCGGGCGACTGGCCCAAAAGCGGGCTCACCGTATCCTGGATGAGCTCAAAACCGCTCCAGCCAATATAGGCGCCAACGGCAAGGCCGACCCATGCGTCAAGATTGATGTGCGTCACCTGCGAAACAATTGCGCACGCCAACACGGCGCCTGTGGCAAGGACATCGTTCTTGGAATCATGCGCGGTCGCATGCAGCGTCTCGGACTCAATGCGATCGCCGAGCTTTTGGTTGAGGGCCGCCATCCACAGCTTTACAACCATCGAAAGTGCCAGGACTGCCACCAGGGCAAGCGAGAACTCGACAGGCTCCGGGTTGACAATACGCTCCACCGAGGACTTCACCAGTTCGATGCCAATAAGCAGCACGAGCGCCGCCACGACCAAACCCGAGAGATACTCGTAGCGACCGTGGCCGTAAGGATGCTCGGGGTCGGCCGGCTTGCTCGCCAGCTTAAAGCCCAGCACGCTCACGATATTCGAGCTTGCATCGGACAGGTTGTTCATGGCATCCGCCACAATCGAAACCGATCCCGACAGCACGCCAATTACGCCCTTCGCAGCGCATAGTGCCACATTGGCGAGAATACACACCACGCCCGTCAACGTGCCCACGCGCGCACGGTCGCCCTGCGCACGCTTAACAATCCACTCGACCATCTACATCCGCCCCCACGGTACTACCTATATATCTATTGCTCAAACGGATTGTAGTGTAGTCACTTTGTCCCCCAGATACAAAAAAGGCCGCAACCCACACGGGCCACGGCCTTGGAATATGGCAAAGGAATCGTCCTTGTGTCGCACAGGTTTACGCGCTTACTTCGGCCACGCTCTTCGAGGTTTCGGGTGAATCGGCTCCGTCCCCCGTCGTCTGTCCCTTCGCCGGCACCACGCCAAAGCAGTAGCTCAGCGCCGCAGACACCGCAAATGCCACACCGCCGGCAGCGCAGCACCACAGCAGGTTCGAGATGCCGCCCGTGGCAAAGCCAATGACCATAAGGACATTCGTCATGCCGATGGTATAGGCCGTAACGTGGCCCACGGCCGCAACAAGGCCTCCGACGGCGCCGCCAATGGCCATGCACGTCAGGCACCTGCCATATTTAAAGCCGCAACCGTACAGCGCCGGCTCGCTTACGCCGCCAAGAACACCCGAGATTGAGTAGCCCAGCATGAGCGCCTTCTCGTCCTTATCCGCAACGCGGAGCGACGCGCCAAAAGGCATGCCCCAAACGGCGAACGTCGCCATCGTCGCGGCAATCAGGATGCACGAATCCGTTCCCACACTCATAAACTGCGCGTACGCAAGCGATAGAACGACGTTGCTGACGCCCGCTATCTTTAGGAACTCCCAGCCCGCGGCAAGCCCCATGAGCGTGAGCAGCGACACGATGCCACCGGAATTGCCAAGCATAAACATAAGCTGGCCCAACAGCATGCCCAGATAGCTGCCCGCCGGTGCCGTAATACACAGCGAAACCGGAACCATGACGAGCATGGTCGCAAACGGAACAAACGAAAACGCCACGGCCTTAGGGATAACGCGCTTAAAGAAACACTCCACTCGCCATAGCACGGGCATCGAAATGAGAACCGGAATAACAGTCGTCGTGTAATCGTTGACCGGCGCAGGAAGCAGACCATACACGGAAGTCATCGATGCCCCCGTCGTCGATGCGGCATCGACGAGCTTAAGCAGATCGGGCGCAATCAATACGCCGCCCAGCATCATGCCTAGCTGCTCCGAGCAACCGAGCTGGCGGGCGGCCGCCCAACCAAGATAAATGGGCAAAAAGTAGTAGCCGGCGTTATAGAGCCAACTGTAGAACAGGCGATAGATTTCGGAATCGGCAGACCACAGGCCCAGCATACCTTCGCCCATAATGACGGCAACGGTGCGGAACAACGCCGCGCAGACAATAAACGGCAGCGCCGACATCATGCTTTTGGACAGATAGTCCACCACGGCCATGGCGTTTGATGAAACCGTCGTTGTAAACGAGGTGTTAGAAACTTGTAGCATGGAACGCCTTTCCCAATATGACATGCGGGCTGTCCCTTTGTCACATCGTGCGGTACTGACCGATTGCGCGGTACTTTTCGTAGCGGAGGTTTGTGAGGGTCGCGTCGTCGAGCTGCCCAAGCGTATCGAAGGCATCAAATGCCGAGGACATGACGGCACCGGCGATCTCCTCATGCGACAGGCCCCTATCGTCAACAATGCCGTCGATGATGCCGAGCGCCAACAGATCGGGGGCCGTGAGCTTAAGCGCCTCGGCGGCCTCATTCGCGCGCTCGGTATCCTTCCACAGGATCGACGCACAGGCCTCGGGGCTCACGACCGAATAGGCCGAGCTCGAGAGCATCAGGATGCGGTCGGCCACGGACAGCGCCAGCGCGCCACCAGAGCCGCCCTCGCCTGTCACCACCGAGACAATCGGCGTCTTGAGGCCGCTCATCTCCATGAGATTCTGGGCAATCGCCTCGCCCTGGCCGCGCTCCTCGGCACCGATGCCGCAAAACGCGCCCGAAGTATCGACCAGACACAGAACCGGTCGACCAAACTTTTCGGCCTGGCGCATAAGGCGACGCGCTTTGCGGTAGCCCTCGGGATGTGCCATGCCAAAGTTGCGACGCATGCGCTCTTTGGTCGTGGTGCCGCGCTCGATGGCGATGACCGTTACGGGGCGCCCGTCTTTCCAGCCAATGCCAGCCACCACAGCGGCGTCGTCGCCAAAGTAGCGGTCGCCGTGCAGCTCCACAAATCCATCCAGGCCCAGCGAGATCATCTCGCCTGCCGTGGCGCGATCTGCCGAGCGGGTCTGCTTGACAATCTCGAGCGCGGTTTTTGGTGCGGCCGAGCGCTTGAACAAATGTCCCAGCTTTTTGCCGCGGCGGCCCGTATGCACAATCTCGTGCGGTGCCCCCAGGCCGGGCGCGTGCCCTTCGTGCAGCGCCAGCAGCTCGCCTACCGTGAGCGCAACCTCGCCACGCGGTACAACGGCATCGCAAAAGCCGTGCTCCAGCAAAAACTCGGAGCGCTGGAATCCCTTGGGCAGGCGCTTGTGCATGTTCTGCTCGATCACGCGCGGGCCGGCAAATGCCGTCAGGGCATCGGGCTCGGCCAGGATAATATCGCCCTCCATGGCAAAGCTCGCGGTTACGCCTCCGGTCGTGGGGTCAGTGAGCACCGTGATATACAGGCCGCCCGCCTCGCTATGGCGCCTAACCGCCGCAGAGATTTTGGCCATCTGCATGAGCGAGGTCACGCCCTCCTGCATGCGGGCGCCACCCGATACGGTAAAGCCAACGACCGGCAGTCCCAGCTCGGTCGCACGCTCAAATGTGCGGCAGATCTTCTCGCCCACCACGGAACCCATCGAGCCCATCATAAAGTTGGCGTCCATAAAGAAGAGCGCCGTATCGCAACCGCAGATTTTGCCCTTGCCGCACACAACGGCATCGCGCTCGCCCGAACGTTCGCTCACGCTCTTGAGCTTGTCGGCATAGCCGGGAAACGAAAGGAAGTCCTCCGGCGCCAGACTGGCATCCCATTCCTCAAACGTGCCCTCGTCAATCGTCATGCGCATGCGGTCGCGCCCGCTCACGCGAAAGTGTTTGCCGCAACGAGGGCAGACCTCGAGGTTGTCGTGCAGGCGCGCCTCATCGATCACACGGCGGCACTCCGGGCACTTGATAAACACGTGGCGCGCGGGAAACTCGGCGCACGACTCGGTCATCGGTCCCTCGAGGACGTTGACCGTCTTCGCTTTTCTATTCATCAGCATAGAGATGCCCCATCAGATCGGTGTGATACATGCCCGACAAGAACTCGTCGTTTGCCAGCACGTCGAGCTGAAGCTCGCTGTTTTCGCTCACGCCCTCAATCACGAGCTCGCCCAGGGCCGAGCGCATCTTGCGAATGGCGCCGTCACGCGTGGGCGCACACACGATGAGCTTGCCGAGCATGGAGTCGTAGTACGGCGGAACTTTCGCACCGGCAAACATGGCGGAATCCCAGCGCACGCGCGGACCACCCGGCACACGCAACGCGGTGACCGTTCCGCATGACGGCAGAAAGTCCGGCGTTTCGGCATTGATGCGGCACTCCATGGCGTGGTTGCGGACCGGCATGTCCTCCTGCTCAAAGGGCAGAGGCTGGCCGGCTGCCACGCGCAGCTGCCACTTGACCAAGTCGGTATCGGTCACAAACTCCGTAACCGGATGTTCCACCTGCAAGCGCGTGTTCATTTCCATAAAGTAGAAATTACCGTCGTCCGAATACAGGAACTCGATGGTACCGGCTCCTTCGTAGCCGACGGCACGAGCCAGGTCACGCGCTGCCTTGTGCATGCGAGCACGAATGTCGTCGTGTCCGTCGAGGCACGGCGCGGGGCTCTCCTCGATTAGCTTTTGGTTGCGCCGCTGCACCGAGCACTCGCGCTCGCCGAGCGAAAACACATGGCCCTGCTTATCGGCCATAATCTGTACCTCAACGTGATGCGCCGGCGCGACGAACTTCTCCATGTAGCACTCGCCGTCGCCAAAAACGGCCTCGCCCTCGGCGCGTGCTTCAATAAAGGCCTTTGCCGCATCTTCCGCGCGCTCGACCTTACGAATACCGCGACCGCCGCCGCCCGCACGCGCCTTAATAAGCACGGGGCAGCCAATGCGCTCAGCCTCGGCCGTTGCCTCCTCGGGACTTTTGAGCAAATCGCAGCCCGGCACGATGGGCACGCCCGCCGCGGCAGCCGTTCGACGTGCGGCGTCCTTGTCGCCCATGCTGTCGATCACCTTGGCCGAAGGACCAACAAACGCCAGGCCATACTTGTCGCAGTCGCGCACGAAGCTCGCCTTCTCGGAGAAAAAGCCATAGCCGGGATGAATTGCCTTAGCTCCCGACTTTACGGCACAGGTGAGCACAGCATCGTCGTTGAGGTAGCTCTCGGCAAGACGCGGACCGCCGATGCAATACGCCTCGTCGGCAAGCTGCACGTGCAGCGCGTCCGCATCGGCCGTGGAATAAACGGCGACGGTCTTGATGCCCATATCGCGGCACGCGCGGATAACACGGACCGCGACTTCGCCGCGGTTGGCGATGAGCACTTTGTCGAACATGAAGCCTTCCTTAACTTTCGTGCATGAGTGCAAAAGACATATCGGCGCGGCAGCAAACCTCACCGTTGACGCTCGCAGTACCCGTCGCAAAGCGGAACGGCCCGCGCGCACGCGTGATGGTGCACACCAGATCCACCGTGTCGCCCGGGCGCACCGGACGCTTAAAGCGCACCTTGTCCAGACTCGTGTAGAACGGCGTCGCGCCGCGCGCTTCCTCATCGCCCATCAGCAGCACGCAACAGTTTTGGGCGAGCATCTCGCACTGAATCACGCCGGGGACCACCGGGTTTCCCGGAAAATGCCCCTGCAAAAAGTACTCGTCGCCCGTAATCGTGATCTTGCCGTGGGCCTCGTCGCCCACCAGCTCGGCCTCGTCGAGCAAAAGCATCGGTTCGCGATGCGGCAACAGTTCCTTAAGCTCTTCTTTGTTCATGGATATCACCTATCCGATCCTCATGAGGCAGCTGCCAAACTCCACGAGGTCGCCGTCGGCCACGCAGATCTCGAGCACCTCGCCGTCTGCCTCTGCCGTTACCTCGTTGAGAACCTTCATGGCCTCGATGATGCAGAGCGTCTCGCCGGCCTTGACCTTAGAGCCCACGTGCACAAACGGCTCGTCGCCCGGCGCCGGGGCAGCATAGAAAACGCCGACCATGGGAGCGGTCACCTCGGTGCCCTTGGGCTCCGGTGCGGCGGCAGGTGTCTGCGCGGCGGGCTCCGGTGCGGCAGGCGCGACTGTGGGAGCTGCAACTGGAGCGGCCATAGCGCTCGGCATGGGCATGGGCACGGCAACCGGCTGTGCGGCGCTCGCGCGCTCGAGTTCGACCGCGGTGCCATCGGGCTCCTCAACGCGTACGCGCGTGAGGCCGCGGTCCTCCATAACATCGGCTATCTCGGCAAGTCTTTTGGAATCCATGCTCTAGCTCCTCGTATATCTACGCAGCGCGATGGCGGCGTTGTGTCCGCCAAAGCCCAGGTTGGTCGAAAGCGCCCAGGTAAGGTCAGCGCGAACCGCGCGATTGGGCGTGTAGTCAAGATCGCAGGCGGGATCGGGCGTGTGGTAGTTAATGGTCGGCGGCACCACGCCCTGCTCGAGCGCCATGGCGCAGGCCATGACCTCGATGGCGCCCGTGGCACCGATCATGTGGCCGGTCATCGACTTAGTCGACGAGACGTGCGCGGCGCGCGCCGCGTCCTCGCCGAGCGCACGCTTAATGCCCGCCGTCTCGGACGAATCGTTGAGCTTGGTCGATGTGCCGTGGGCATTGATGTAGAGGCCCTCGGAAGGCCTGACGTCGCCCTCGGTCACCGCCAGCGATATCGCGCGGGCAATACCGGCAGCCTCGGGATCAGGGCTCGTGATGTGATAGGCATCATCGGTGTTGCCGTAGCCCACGACCTCGGCATAAATGTGCGCACCGCGCGCCTGCGCATGTTCCATGCTCTCGAGCACGAGCACGCAGGCGCCCTCGCCCATCACAAAGCCATCGCGGTCTGCATCGAACGGGCGGCAAGCCGTCGCGGGATCAGGGTTGGTGGTCAATGCGCGGCAGGACGTAAAGCCCGCAACGGCATCGGGGATAATTGCGGCCTCGGCGCCGCCCGCGAGGATCGCGTCGGCATAGCCGTGCTTTATGGCGCGGAACGCCTCGCCCACCGCATGGGCCGAGGTTGCGCACGCGGTCACCACGGGCAGGGTCGGGCCCTTTGCCTTGTGGCGGATTGCGATATTGCCCGATGCCATGTTGGGGATCATCATCGCGATCATATAGGGCGATGCGCGGCGGGGCCCACGTTCGGCAATCGTATGGACGTTGTCGACGAGCGTCGTCATGCCGCCCACGCCCGAGCCCACGTAGACGCCCAGGCGCTCGCGATCGATGGCGCCTTCGACATCAAAGCCCGCATCGTGCATGGCTTCGTCCGAAGCCGCCATCGCAAACTGAACGCAGGGGTCGAGATGCTTGGCGTCACGCTTGCCAAAGTACTCGTTGCCGTCAAAGCCCTTGACCTCGGCTGCCACCTTGACGGCAAACGCATCGGTATCGAAGTGCGTGATCGGGCCGATGCCGCACGTGCCAGCACACATTGCCGCCCAGGTGGCAAGCGCGGTGTTGCCGAGCGGCGACACGGCACCGATACCGGTGATTGCAACTCTCTGTTCCATCATGGTCTCCTCATCCAAGCCGTTCTTCGGCCCTGGTTTCTACATCGCCATTCCGCCGTCGACGCGCACGACCTCACCCGTAATGTAGGCAGCCGCATCACTCGCCAGAAAGCGCACTACGCCGGCCACCTCCTCGGGGCGCGCCATACGCTTAAGGGGAATCTGCTCCTCGGTTACCGTACGCACCTTCTCCGAGAGCTTTGCCGTCATATCCGTCTCGACAAACCCGGGGGCAACCGCGTTCACTCGTACGCCGCGGGGCGCAAGCTCGCGCGCCACCGCCTTGGTCAGGCCGATCACGCCCGCCTTGGAGGCAGCGTAGTTGGCTTGCCCGGCATTGCCCATCAGGCCCACGACCGAGCTCATGTTGACGACGCAGCCGCCGCGCTGGCGCATAAAGGTCTTGGTGAGCGCGCGCGTCGTGTTAAACGTTCCTTTAAGATTGACATCGAGCACGCGATCGAAGGCGTCATCGCCCATGCGCATGAGCAGGCCATCGCGGGTGATGCCAGCGTTGTTGACGAGCGCCCAAATGGAGCCAAAGTCGTTGAGGACCGCTTCCACGCACGCGTTGACGGCAGCGGGGTCGGCCACGTCGCATTGATATGAGCGCGCCGTGGCGCCAGCCGCCTCGCAGGCGTCGCACGTCTCGCGCGCCGCATCGACGCTGCCGGCATAGACGACGGCGATATCGTAGCCATCCTCCGCCAGACCGATAGCGCAGGCGCGGCCGATACCCCGCGAGCCGCCCGTGACCAGTGCCACGCGACGTGAGTCGTTGCGCTCGAGCGCGCCATTGTTCAAGTTGCCCATGTCATTCCTTTCGGGTTACAGCCCTGTGGACTATGCGAGCTCGTCGGCAATAGCTGCGACCTGCTCGGCCGTCTCGCACGAATACACACGAACGTCGCTCAGCGTACGCTTGACCAGGCCGGACAGCGTTTTGCCGGGGCCGACCTCAATAAATGTGTCGATGCCTTGATCCTGCAGAGCATGCAGCGTATCGACCCAGCGTACGGCATGGCTCACCTGATTGGCCAAGACATCCGATGCCGTCTGGGGATCCGCCGGATAGGGCGCCGCTGTCATATTTGCCAAAACAGGAATGAGCAACGGGGACGGCGCGTGACCGGCCTCAATATATGCGGCAAGGCCACAGGTCGCCTCGGCCATATAGGGGCTATGAAATGCACCCGACACCGCGACCTTCATGGCGCGGCCGCCAGCCTCTTTTACTAGGACGTCGAGCTCCTGCAGCGCCTCGGGCGCTCCGGCCACAACCGTCTGCTGTGGGCTGTTGTAGTTGACTGGCCAGCAGTCCTCGCCGGCCTGTTTTGCCAGGCCCTCGACTTGCGCCGCATCGAGCTTGATGACGGCGCGCATGCCGCCCGGATGGCGCTCGGCAGCCGCGGCCATCAGCGCCGCGCGCTCGCACACGAGCTCAAAGCCCGCTCGCGTATCGAACGCCCCCGCAAAGGTGAGCGCGGCGACCTCGCCCAGCGAGAATCCCGCACAGGCGGCAGGTACCACGCCGCGCTCACGCAGGGCGGCAGCCGCTGCTAGGTCGTGAACGAACACGCACGGCTGCGTGTTCTCGGTCTGCGAGAGCTCCTCCTTGGAGGCACTCCGGCATTGCTCGCTGGTCCCCGGGCGCACCTCGTCGGCAATGGCGAACACCTCGGCGGCCGCCGGCGATGTCTCGATCAAGTCGACGCCCATCGCGGGGTGCTGGGCACCCTGGCCGGCAAACAAAAACGCTACGCCACCCATGTGCACGCACCCTTCAGGACGTGCTCGGCGCCATCGACCAGGTCGTCAACGATTTCGCGTGCGCTCTGGCGCTCGTTGACCATGCCGGCAATCTGTCCACACAAAAACGAACCCTCTTCGTAGTTGCCGTCCTTGGCGGCCTTACGCAGCGCACCGGTTCCCATAGCACCGAGCTCCTCGGCACTCGCGCCGGAACCCTCGCTCTTGGCATAGGCGTTGGTGAAGGGGCTCTTGAGGGCGCGCACTGGATGTCCCGTCGAGCGACCGGTCGCACGCGTCGAAGTGTCGTTGGCCTTCAGGACCATCTCTTTGTACTGCTCCGAGACGGTGCACTCGTCTGCGACCAGAAAGCGCGTACCCACTTGCACGCCTTCGGCGCCCAGCATAAAGGCGGCCGCCACGCCGCGGCCGTCGGCAATACCGCCGGCGGCCACGACGGGAATGTCAACCGCATCGACGACCTGCGGCACCAGCGCCATCGTCGAGGTCTCGCCAATATGGCCGCCCGATTCGGTACCCTCGGCAACAACCGCCGTGGCTCCACGACGTGCCACGAGGCGCGCCAGCGCCACCGAGGCAACGACCGGGATGACCTTGATGCCCGCCTCGTTCCACGCCTTCATGTACTTGGCGGGATTGCCGGCGCCCGTCACGACGACCGGCACTCGCTCGTCAATCACGACCTGCGCGACCTCGTCGGCAAACGGGCTCATGAGCATGACGTTGACGCCAAAGGGCTTATCCGTCTTGGCGCGCAGCTCATGAATCTGGTCGCGAAGCCAGTTGGCGTCGGCGTTCATGGCCGCGATGATGCCTAAGCCACCCGCCTCGGACACTGCGGACGCCAGCGAGGCATCGGCAATCCAGGCCATACCGCCCTGGAACACGGGCTTTTCGATGCCGAGCAGATCGCAGAGAGGAGTCTTGAGCATCTCTACTTCTCCAATGCCGCCTCGACCGTATCGGCGAACTCGCCGACCGTCTTGGGGTTCTCCTCGGTATCGAGCTGGATGCCAAACTCGTCCTCGACGGCGACGAGGATCTCGACGGTGCCCAGGCTGTCGAGACCAATCTCCTCGAGCGTGGACTCGGGCTTCATCTCGACATCGTCAAGACCGGCGGTCTCACGGATAACGTCGCAAACGCGCTCGAAGGTCTTCTGATCTGCCATGGTAGTTCTCCTTTGGTTGTGCCCTAGGGCGTTTTTATTTCCTATGTGCGACTACTTCCAACGAAGCAGATAGCCACCTATATCCAGACCGGCGCCAAATCCAACCAAGGCGATGGTGTCGCCTGTGTGAAGTGCACCGGCGTTTGCCAGCCGGTCGAGGGCAAGCGGAATGCATGCGCTCGAAATGTTGCCGGTCTCGCGCAACGTGCGAACCACGCGCTCGTCCGGCACGCCCAGGCGCTTGACCGCCTGGCTCAGGATTCGTTCGTTAGCCTGATGGAATACAAAATGATCGATGTCTTCGACCGAAATGCCCGCATCGATCGCAAGCTTATGGACCGTGTCGCAGATGGCGTTGACGCCGAACTTGAACACGCGGCGGCCATTCATGGACAGCACGCTCGCGCTATCTGCGGAAGCCTTAAACGGCGAGGTACCGACCAGACCGGGAACGCGCAACGTCTCGACGTCGGGCGCCGTCGAAAGCTCAACGGCAAGGGGGTTGTCTCCCCCAGCTTCAATCACTGCGGCGCTTGCCCCATCGCCAAAAAGCACGCAGGTGGCACGGTCGGTCCAGTCGAGCGCGCGCGTCATCTGCTCGGCAGCAACAACAAGCACGCGCTCGGCACGGCTGCGGGCGATATAGCCCTCGGCGACATCGAGCGCAAATACGAAGCCGGCACAAGCCGCCGAGACATCGAAGGCAGGGCACGTCGCGCCAAGTCGCTCAGCAACGGCACACGCCTCGGCAGGAACAAGGTGGTCACCCGTCGTCGTCGAGCAGACGATCAGATCCAGCTGGCTCGCGTCGATTCCGGACACCTGGAGTGCCCGCTCACTCGCCGCTACGGCAAGGTCGTCAAGTGACTCGGTGGTGCAGACGTGGCGGCTCTTGATACCCGTGCGGGTAAAAATCCACTCATCCGAGGTATCGAGGAACTCAGACAGCTCGTCATTGGAAACACTGCGTTCAGGAAGCGCCGAGCCTGTTCCAAGAATCGTGAAACCCATCACTAACCTCCTTTGAGTTGTTGACGTGTTTACATCGACCAAGAGAGGATAACGCATTTCAGTCTTTGTTGACGTGTTAACATTAAATTGTCCAAATGCGACAAAGGCTTCACATTGTGTCTATCTCTCGACACCATTGCGTCATTCACTTATTCAATAAGGAGGTAGCAGCCGCTATGGATGCCCAATTAACGATTGTCGACGTAACCGGATCGACCAACGATGACCTGCTCGAGGCAGGAAAACAGGGTGCGCCGCACGGCACAGGACTTGCCGCCCGCGCGCAAACGGCAGGACGCGGCCGGCGCGGCCACAAGTGGGATTCAACCGCCGGCAACCTATTGCTTTCGATTGTCCTGCGTCCATGCGTTAATCCCGCAAAGTACTCTGGTCTTGCCGCCGTCAGCGGCCTAGCGGTGCTCGAAGCACTCGAAAAGCAGGGTCTTGCAAACGAGATTGGCCTCAAATGGCCCAACGACCTGGTCGCGCGAGGACGCAAGCTCGGCGGCATTCTGGTCGAGGCCGCACGCGATAACGAAGGCAAACCTTTCGCCGTCTGCGGCATTGGTGTCAACGTAAACTACACGCCCCAAGAGGTGCCCGATGGCGGCCTGGCGGCAATTGGCCTCTCGGACCTCAACGAGAGCGTTCCCACCGTCGACATGCTCCTCGATGAGGTCTATCACGCAGTTATAGACGCTGTAGATACCTGGGCAGAGCGCCTCAACGCCAAGGAAGAAGACGCCGGTCCGCTCGCGCCCGTCCACGACGAATATATCGCTCACCTCAATTGGATCGGGAAGCACGTTATCGCCCGCTCCCCCGCTGGAGACGAGCTGGCACGAGGCATATTTAGAACGGTCGACGATTGCGGCCGCGCATGCATTGAGACCGAGAGCGGCTTGTGCGTCTTCCACTTCGAAGAAGCATCCTTGCGCCCCCTGAGCGAATAGGGCGCCGCAGCCGCCGGCTCGGCAGACGAATTCGCTATCCCAAAATCTAAACTCAAAACAAAAGGGCCCCGCTACCGTAACGGCAGCGGGGCCCTTTAAGCTATGAGCGATATCGCTTAGAGCTTGATGTCGATGTCGACGCCAGCGGGGAGGTCGAGACGCATGAGCGAATCAACGGTGCCCGAGGTGGGGTCGAGGATGTCGATGAGGCGCTTGTGGGTGCGCATCTCGAACTGCTCACGGGAGTCCTTGTTCACGTGCGGCGAGCGGATAACCGTGTACAGGTTGCGCTCGGTGGGCAGGGGGACAGGACCGGAAACGCGAGCGCCGGTCTTCTGAGCGGTCTCGACGATGAGCTTCGCGGACTGATCGACGACCTCGTGATCATAGCCCTTGAGGCGAATGCGGATCTTCTGGGTAGCCAACTTAAACCTCCAAAGAGTGCGAGAGATGTTCTCGCAGGATTACGTAACAGGGAGCTCGAACTTAGGCGTTCTTGCTCATGACCTCGTCCACGATGGACTTGGGCGCAGGCTCATAAGAGTCGAACTGCATCGTGTAGGATGCACGGCCCTGGGTCTGGGAGCGAAGGTCGGTAGCGTAACCGAACATCTCGCCCAGCGGCACCTTGGCACGGATGAGCTTGCTGTTCTTGCGATCCTCCATGCCCTCAATCTTGCCGCGGCGACCGGAGAGGTTGCCCATAACGTCGCCCATGTACTGCTCGGGGGTCTCGACCTCGACAGCCATGATCGGCTCGAGCAGCTGCGGATCGGACTTCTTGAGGGCGTCCTTGATAGCCATGGAACCGGCGATCTTGAAGGCGGCCTCGGAGGAGTCGACCTCGTGGTAAGAACCGTCGAACAGGGTGACCTTGACGTCGAGGACCGGGAAGCCGGCGATAACACCGGTGTTCAGGGCCTCCTGGATGCCCTTGTCGATGGACGGGATGTACTCCTTGGGCACGACGCCGCCGACGATAGCGTTGACGAACTCGTAGCCGAAGCCCTCCTCCATCTTCTCGAGCTTGATGACGGCGTGGCCGTACTGACCGCGACCGCCGGACTGACGGACGAACTTGCCCTCAGCCTTCTCGACGTCGTGACCAGCGGTCTCGCGGTAGGCAACCTGGGGCTTACCAACGTTAGCGTCAACCTTGAACTCACGGAGCAGACGGTCGACGATGATCTCGAGGTGCAGCTCGCCCATGCCGGCGATGATGGTCTGGCCGGTCTCGTGGTTGGTGGACACCTGGAAGGTCGGGTCCTCCTCGGCGAGCTTGGTCAGAGCCAGGGACATCTTGTCCTGCTCGGCCTTGGTCTTGGGCTCGATGGCAACGTCGATAACGGGCTTAGCGAACTCGATCTTCTCGAGGACGATCTCCTTGCCCTCGGCGCACAGGGTGTCGCCGGTGGTGGAGTTCTTGAAGCCGACGCAAGCGACGATGTCGCCGGCGGCAGCGTCGTCACGGTCGATACGCTCGGCGGCGTTCATCTCGAGGATGCGGCCGAGGCGCTCGCGCTGACCGTTGGAAGCGTTGACAACGTAGGAGCCGGACTCGGCGCGGCCGGAGTAAACGCGGACGTAGGTGAGCTTACCGACGAACGGGTCGGTCATGATCTTGAAGACCAGGCCGGAGAAGGGCTCGTCGAAGGAAGGATGACGCTGGATCTCCTCGCCGGTGTCCGGATCGGTACCGGTGACGGCCTCGACGTCGAGCGGGCTGGGCAGGTAGTCGACGACAGCGTCGAGCAGCTCCTGGACGCCCTTGTTCTTGTAGGCGGAGCCCACGAAGACGAGGTTGAGCTCGTTGGCCAGAACGCCCTTGCGCAGAGCAGCCTTGAGCTCCTCGACGGTGAAGTCCTCCTCCATGAGGATCTTCTCCATGAGCTCGTCGTCAAAGCTGGCAGCAGCGTCGAGGAGCTCCTCGCGCTTGGTGGCAGCGATGTCGGCAAACTCAGCCGGGATCTCGTCCATCGGCTCGGGGTAGGTCATACCCTTCTCGTCGGCCTTGAAGTCCCATGCAGTCATGGTAACGAGGTCGATGACGCCCCAGAAGTTGTCCTCGGCGCCCATCGGGACCTGAGCGGCCACGGCGTTAGCGTCGAGACGATCCTTCATGGTCTCGATAGCGTTGAAGAAGTCAGCGCCCACGCGGTCATACTTGTTGATGAAGGCGATACGGGGGACGTTGAAGGTAGAAGCCTGACGCCAAACGGTCTCAGACTGGGGCTGAACGCCGGCAACGGCGTCGAAGACGGCGACAGCGCCATCGAGGACGCGCAGGCAGCGCTCGACCTCGGCGGTGAAGTCAACGTGGCCCGGGGTGTCGATGATCTGGATGCGGTAGTCCTTACCGTCCTTGTTCCAGAAGCAGGTGGTAGCAGCGGAGGTAATGGTTACGCCGCGCTCCTGCTCCTGAACCATCCAGTCCATGGTGGCAGCGCCCTCATGGACCTCACCGATCTTGTGGGTCTTACCGGTGTAGTAAAGAATACGCTCGGTCGTGGTGGTCTTACCGGCATCGATGTGGGCCATGATGCCGATGTTACGGGTATCGGAAAGCTTGTACTTAGGCTTAGCCATGTTAGTTCCTTACCTTAACTTACCAACGATAGTGAGAGAACGCGCGGTTGGCCTCGGCCATCTTGAAGACGTCCTCACGCTTCTTGACGGAAGCGCCCAGGCCGTTGGAGGCGTCGAGAATCTCGTTGGCGAGACGCTCGGCCATGGTCTTCTCCTTGCGAGCGCGGGAGAAGTTGACGATCCAGCGGATACCCAGAGCGGTGGAACGACGGGAGTTGACCTCCATCGGGACCTGATAGGTAGCGCCACCGACACGCTTGGGCTTAACCTCGAGCGTGGGCTTGACGTTGTCCATAGCCTTCTTGAAGGTAGCGAGAGCGTCGCCACCCTCAGACTTCTCGGCAACG
Organism: Collinsella sp. CLA-ER-H11; assembly: GCF_040092445.1. Taxonomy (NCBI): domain Bacteria; kingdom Bacillati; phylum Actinomycetota; class Coriobacteriia; order Coriobacteriales; family Coriobacteriaceae; genus Collinsella; species Collinsella sp. CLA-ER-H11. Next base: position 22,697 of record NZ_JBBNLN010000010.1, read on the forward strand.
ATCTCGAAAGCGGTGTAAACGATGCGCTCAGCGGTGGCCTTCTTGCCGTCAAGAAGGACCTTGTTGATGAGCTGAGTCACCAGGCGGTTGTTGTAAACGGCGTCAGGCTGAACCTCACGACGATTAGCTGCTGCACGACGCGGCATGTGAAATCTCCTTAAGTGTCTACCGTGCGGCGCTTAGGCGGCACACGGCGAAAGTATCAAAACGTTATCTGGCTTATTTAGCCTTGGGGCGCTTAGCACCGTACTTGGAACGGGCCTGCATACGGTTCTGGACCGGAGCAGCGTCGTAGGCGCCACGGATGACGTGATAACGGACACCAGGGAGGTCACGGACACGACCGCCGCGGACGAGCACGATGGAGTGCTCCTGCAGGTTGTGGCCCTCACCCGGGATGTAAGCAGTAACTTCGATGCCGTTGACGAGGCGAACACGGGCAACCTTACGAAGAGCCGAGTTCGGCTTCTTGGGGCTCGTGGTGAAGACGCGGGTGCACACGCCGCGCTTCTGGGAGTTGTGCTGCAGAGCAGCGTTCTTGGACTTCTTGGGCACGGAACGACGGCCCTGGCGAACCAGCTGGTTAATAGTAGGCAAAGCGTACTCCTTCTCGAATGATTCCAGCTTTCTGTAAAGTGCAACGGCTTGAATCGAGGGGTCAGCATCCCCCTACGAAACACGCAGTTCGATAGGATACGTGGCGTTAGCTGTGCCGTCAACAGACCACGCCGCCGGGCGTATCCCAAAATTGGCATATTTCCGCAAAGCCTACACAAAAGGAATCCCTTTCTGTGCGCGGGGGCGGATTCCCGGCCCGGGCGGCCCGCTGTTTAAGTTTGCTGCTCTACAGTCCTGGCTCGCACGGAGGCCACATTAAGTGGCCTCCGGCTCGTGCGAAACTCGCGACAAACTTAAACAGCGGGCGGCCCGGTCCGGGAATCCGACGTGCTCGTTGGGGCAACGTTCCCTGCCAAAAAGGGACAGGTTTATTTTGGTCGGTTTTATCTGGGGAAACGTCGCGCTCCAGCGGTAATCTGCTCTCATCTGTCATAGGGAAATCGGCGGCGTTTCCATTTAACGCAAAAGAGGCCGCTTCCCCTAGTAGGAAGCGGCCCAAATCTTACGAATAGACGATGGTAAAGGGTACTTCTGTTTCGGTCTCTCCTGTTGATGTGTACCTCGTGCCCTCAAGGGTTACCGAGACCACTTGATCGACATTGATCAGTTTTGTCGGCACCGAGATGTTCTCTCCGCTATTGCGCGTCAGCGAGACATAGAAATTGTACGCGCCCGCAGCATCATCTTCGATAATCTGCTCCAATCCATCCTTGTAGGTAACGGTCAACTTTTTCGTGACTGCGTCAATGCCCAAATCATCGATGTGTGTCTGGATAGAAAACGGGCTAATCTCAAGAGGCGAGTCATCGGAGCGGAGTTCCTTTTTATCGACGTACGCTCCAACGCTAAACTCGGGCGTCGATGCCTCGAACGGCTTCGCGTCCTCGCCTTCGCCCTCAGTCCAGCAGATATTCCAGGTAACCGCATGTTGCAAATCTCGCTCGCGATCCCACGAGGCAAAGTACATCGTGCCATTAATGACCGTGTCGCTTGATGTGTCCTTATCAATTGTGCAGCGTGTGTCAGCCCATTCCTCGCCGAAGTTCATGCTGGGCGTGCCGATGCCTTGTTCTTCTTCACCATAGAGAACAAGTTCGCCTGTCTCTGCTGCCGGCTTGTAGTAGTTAACGCCATTTGGATTGGACAACGTAAACGTCACGGCACCGCAACCGTTTTTATCGATAGCCATATCATGAATGTCGAGTGTATAGCCGTTGCCCTCGACGGACAGATTGACCTTCTGTACTGAACCCTCCAAGCTTTGGGGCGCGATACCATCACCAAACTCTCTGGTGTAGGTATATTTAGTCCCCGACGAGCCACCTTGAGTCCAGGTAATGGACTCTCCGTTGCCATGGTTTCCCCAGGCAGAGGCAAAATAACTGGAATTGACGACGGCGTAGGCGACCCCTCCGGTCGCCAGCACTCCGGCAAGGCATCCGATCACGGCAACATACAGAGGCTTCGCGTGACCCTTTCGGCGAAGCGGCTCACCAGCAGCGGCATAAAGAACACGGTCAGCAAGATCGCTATCGGCTTGGACGGACTCGAAGGCCTGCTTGATTTGGTTGGATTTCACGGTCGCCCTCCTCTAGGATGAACTTGAGTTTCGATCTGCCGCGAGCTAAACGCGTTCGAACGGTCGCGGCTGGTACGTGCAGCAACTCGGCAATCTCTGAAGTCGAGAAGCCCAGATAGTAATAGAGCACGATGGGGATACGGAATCGTTCCGGAAGCCGCATGACATCTGACAGGACGGCCTTGGTCTCATCCTGCGCTGTCGAAAGCGACTCGGCCAGGTTCTCAATATCCTCCACACGCCTCCATGGCTTTCGAAAGAGCGATTTGCATTCATTGATCGTGACCCGGATAAGCCATCGACGAAGATGTTCCCAACTTTCAAAGTTTCCATCGCTTTTAAGCAACTTAAGAAAGACGTCTTGAGCAACATCGTCGGCGTCGGCGCGATCACGCAGGTACGTCAACGCGATTCGAAACACGACATCCCGGTGATCTTCAACCGCCTGTCTAAATGCTTGTTCTTCCATAATCACCTCCCGGTGACGTTAATAATTCTTGGTGAGGCCCTCACCTTAGATACGCTCTTGTCGGGCGAAATGTTTCAAATTCAAGCAGGAAAAACCTACCAAAATAAACCTGTCCCTTTTTGGCAGGTTCTCTTCAAAAAAAGACCCGCTTCCCTGTTGGGAAACGGGTCTTTGGAAGGACGGTTAACGTGCTAGGAAATTACTCCTCGTCGTTGTCCTTGGCCTCTTCGGCGTCGTCGGTGTCCACGAGCTGGTTGAGCAGCTCGTCGAGGGAAGCCATGTCCTCGTTGATCGCGCCGTTGGCGGGAGCCTTCTTGTCGTCGATCGGGGCGCCCAGGAGCTCCTCGTCGGCGTCGGCGTGATGCGTCGGAGCGGAGGTACCCAGCAGGATATCGTCCGGACCGTCGGGGCTAAAGACCATCTGCAGCAGCTGCGAGAGGTCTTCCTCGTCGGCAACGTCGTCGTTGTTCTCGAGGATGTAGAGCAGATCGTGGGCCTCGAGGCCGTCACGGAGCTCCTCGATCGCCTTGGCACCGATGCCATCGATGCGCAGCAGATCCTCCTCGGACTTGCCAACCAGGTCGCCGACCGTCTCGATGCCAACCTCGCTGAACTTGTTGGTCCAGCGCTGCGACACGCCCAGGTCGTCGAACAGGTACAGACGAGCCTTCTCGGCGGAGATGGTGTGGCCGTTGCGGGTGAACGAACCGTCAGCACCACCGAACTCGTCGTAGCCGGCCCAGTCGAGCTGCTGCGGGAGCTGCTCGTCCAGGTCCTTGAGCTCAACCGGAGCCCACTCGGGCAGCGACTTGGCGTTGGGCGAAGCCGGACCGTCGATGTCCACGTAGCCGTCGGCCGTACGATACGTCAGCTTGGCGTTGGCGTACGGCTTGAGGCCGGTACCGGCCGGGATCTTCTTGCCGACGATGACGTTGGACTTAAGGTCGAGCAGGTGGTCGACCTTGCCCTCGATGGCAGCCTCGGTAAGGACGCCGGCAGTACGGATGAACGAAGCGCTCGACAGCCAGGAGTCGATGTTGGACGCGACCTTGAGCGTACCCAGGATGACGGGCTCGGCCACAGGAGCCTGACCGCCCAGACGGGCAACGCGCTCGACCTCGTCGGCAAACTCGTAGCGGTCGACGTACTGACCAAGCAGGTACTTGGAGTCACCGGGGTTGGTGATCTGAACGCGACGCAGCATCTGACGTGCGAGCACCTCGATGTGCTTGTCGTTCAGGTCGACGCCCTGGCTGGTGTAGACGTCCTTGACGCTCTCGACGAAGGTGTGCATCGTCGACTCGATGTCGGTCAGCTTGCGCAGGTTGCGGAAGTTGACGAAGCCCTTGGTGATCTGATCGCCGGCGCGAACCTCGCAGCCGTCCTCGATCTCGGGCATGAAGCGCACCGAAGCGGGAACGCGACGCTCGTCGAGGACACGGGTGTGATCCTCGGAGTCGGTGAGCGTCAGCACGTACTCGGACTTCTCGGGCTTAATCGAGAGGTGACCGGAGTACGGAGCCAGCTCGGCCTCGCGACCCAGAATCTTCTCGTTGACGTTGCCGACGATATCGAACATACGGCTGACCGTAGGCAGACCCTGCGTAATATCGTCGACGCCAGCGACGCCGCCGGAGTGAATGGTACGCATCGTAAGCTGCGTACCGGGCTCGCCGATGGACTGGGCGGCAATAATGCCGACCGCGGTACCGATGGCGACCGGACGACGGGTGGAAAGATCCCAGCCGTAGCACTTCTGGCACACGCCGTACTTGGAGCGGCAGGTGAGCAGCGCGCGAAGCTTGACCTTCTTAAGGCCCGCATCGACCATCTTCTGGATGTCGGCGACCTTCTCGATGTAGCCGTCCTGCTCAAAGAGCACGGTGCCATCGGGAGCCACGACATCCTCAATGAAGCAACGGCCGACGAGGTCGGTGTTAAGGTCGGTGGTGCCGGGGATGATGAGGTTGTAGGTGACGCCCTCGTGCGTACCGCAGTCCTCCTCGCGGACGATGACGTCCTGGGCCACGTCGACCAGACGGCGGGTCAGGTAACCAGAGTCCGAGGTGTGGGATGCGGTATCGACCAGGCCCTTACGGGCGCCGTAGGTCGAAATGAAGTACTCGAGCGGCAGCAGGCCCTCGCGGAAGTTCGCCTTAATGGGAAGGTCGATCGTCTCGCCGGACATGTCTGCCATCAGTCCACGCATGCCGCCGAGCTGACGCAGCTGGGTCTTAGAACCACGGGCGCCGGAGTCGGCCATCATGTACAGCGGGTTCTCCTCGTCGAACATGTCGAGCATGAGCGCTGCGACCTTGTCGGTACAAGCGGTCCACTCGTTAACGACTTCGATGTGGCGCTCCGTCTCGTTGATGAAGCCCTCCTCGAAGTACTCGTTGATCTGGTCGACGTTGGCCTGGGCGCGATCGAGCAGCTCCTGCTTCTCGGCAGGGATGAGAGCGTCCCACACCGAGATGGTGAGGCCGGCGCGGGTGGCGTAGTGGAAGCCGGAGTACTTGATAGCGTCGAGGATCGGACCGACCTTGGCCTCGGGGTAACGATCGCAGCAGTCGGCAACCAGCTTGGCCACGTCGCCCTTGACCATCTTGTAGTTCATGAACTCATAGTCTTCGGGCAGGCACTGGCGGTTGAAGATGATGCGGCCGATAGAGGTCTCGAAGCGCGCGGTCTTGTTGCCGGTGACGTCGTAGTCGACAAACTCGTTCTTGCCGTTCTTGACGCGGAAGATACGGGTGCCGTCCTCGTTGATGACGTTGGCGTCGGCAGCGGACACGCGGACCTGGATCTTGGCCTGCATGTCGACCTCGGAGCGGCAGTCATAGGCGTGCAGCGCGTCGTCGAAGCTGGCGAACACGTGGTTCTCGCCCGGCAGACCGTCGCGGACCTGGGTGAGGTAGTACACACCGATGATCATGTCCTGCGAGGGGATGTTGACCGGCTTGCCGGATGCCGGCGAGCGCAGGTTGTTCGCAGAGAGCATGAGCACGCGGGCCTCGGCCTGAGCCTGGCTGGACAGCGGCACGTGGACAGACATCTGGTCGCCGTCGAAGTCGGCGTTGAAGGGCGAGCAGACCAGCGGGTGCAGGTGGATAGCCTTGCCCTCGACCAGCACCGGCTCAAAGGCCTGGATAGACAGACGGTGCAGGGTCGGTGCACGGTTGAGCAGCACGACGCGGCCGTCGATGACCTCTTCGAGGATGTCCCACACAAAGGTGGCACCACGGTCGATAGAGCGCTTGGCGCCCTTGATGTTCTCGACCTTGCCGAGCTCGACCAGACGCTTCATGACGAAGGGCTTGAAGAGCTCCAGCGCCATGGTCTTGGGCAGACCGCACTGGTGCAGCAGCAGCTTGGGGTCGGTAACGATAACCGAACGGCCGGAGTAGTCGACACGCTTACCCAGCAGGTTCTGACGGAAGCGACCCTGCTTGCCCTTGAGGGCCTCGGCGAGCGACTTGAGCGGGCGACCGCCACGGCCAGAGACCGGGCGACCACGACGGCCGTTGTCGAACAGGGCGTCCACGGACTCCTGGAGCATGCGCTTCTCGTTGTTCACGATGATCGCGGGGGCGTCCAGGTCGAGCAGGCGCTTGAGTCGGTTGTTACGGTTGATCACGCGGCGATACAGGTCGTTGAGGTCGGACGCGGCGAAGCGGCCGCCGTCGAGCTGAACCATCGGGCGCAGATCGGGCGGAATGACCGGGATGACGTCCAGGATCATGTTCGCGGGGCTGTTGCCGCCCTTCAGGAAGGCGTCAACGACCTCAAGGCGCTTGACGGCCTTCTCGCGCTTCTGCTTCTGGGAATCCTCATCGGCGATGATGGCCTTGAGCTTCTCGGCCTCGGAGGGGAGGTCGATGGCAGCGAGCAGGTCGCGGACAGCCTCGGCACCCATACCACCCTTGAAGTACATGGAGTAGTAACGGGTCATCTCGCGGAACAGCGGCTCATCAGAGATGAGGTCGCGCTCGGTGAGCTTCATGAAGGCGTTGAAGGCGTCCGTGCGGAGCTGCTTCTCGTCCTTGCACTCTTCCTCGATGTCGACGATGCCAGAGGCGATCTCCTCGGGGGTCAGCGGCTCCTCGTCGGAGAACTCGTCAAAGTTCTCGGGGTCGCCCTGCTCCTTGAGGGACTCGATCTGACGGGCGCACTCGGCATCGATCTCTTCCAGATCGGCGGCGAGCTCCTCGCGCAGGTCGTCGGCGTCGGCCTCGCGAGCCTCGTAGTCAACCTCGGTGATGATGTAGCTGGCAAAGTACAGAACCTTCTCGAGGTCCTTGGACTTGATGTCGAGCATACGGCTCATCGGGAAGCTCGTGGGGCTCTTGAAGTACCAGATGTGGGACACGGGAGCGGCGAGCTCGATGTGACCCATGCGGTCGCGACGCACCTTGGCCGAGGTGACCTCGACGCCGCAGCGCTCGCAGACGATGCCCTTAAAGCGGATGCCCTTGTACTTGCCGCAAGAGCACTCCCAGTCCTTGGCGGGACCGAAGATCTTCTCGCAGAACAGGCCGTCCTTCTCGGGCTTGAGGGTACGGTAATTGATGGTCTCCGGCTTCTTGACCTCACCGTGCGACCAGGAACGGATCTGGTCGGCGGAGGCAAGGGAGATCTTTACCGAGTCAAAATCAGTAGCTTCGAAATCTGCCACAGTCAACTACTCCTTATCAGTGGTCGTGGCGGCGACAGCCTCGGGTGCCTCGGCGGTCTCGGCATCCTCGGCTTCGACGTCGGCGTCAACGCCGGCGAGCGCAGCCAGGTCGTCGAGAGCAGAGGTCTCCTCGGCGGTCACAGGGGCGGAGGCGTCCTCGTCGGCATCGTGCATGGGCTCGATGTCCAGCGCGAGGGAACGGATCTCCTTGACGAGAACCTTGAAGGACTCGGGGATACCCGGGACAGGAACGTTCTCGCCCTTGACGATGGACTCGTAGGTCTTGACGCGGCCCACAGTATCGTCGGACTTGACGGTCAGGATCTCCTGCAGGACGTTGGAAGCACCGTATGCGTACAGTGCCCAAACTTCCATCTCGCCGAAGCGCTGGCCGCCGAACTGGGCCTTGCCGCCCAGAGGCTGCTGGGTAACCAGGCTGTAAGGGCCGGTCGAGCGGGCGTGGATCTTGTCGTCGACCATGTGGCCGAGCTTGAGGATGTAGGACGTACCCACGGTAATGGGCTCGCGGAACTCCTCGCCGGTGCGGCCGTCAAACAGACGGGTCTTGCCGCGCTCGTCAAGCTGGGTGACAAACTCGGGACGCATGTGATCGCCAAAGGCAGCGGTGGCCTTGTTGAGCATGTTCTTGTTGGCACGACGGATGACCTCGGCGATCTCGTCCTCCTTGGCGCCGTCGAAGACGGGCGTCGCGGTGAAGAACGGACCGGGGACGTATTTGTCGGAGTCGGCCTGCTCGGTATCCCAACCGCAGGCAGCAGCCCAGCCAAGGTGGCACTCGAGCAGCTGGCCGACGTTCATACGCGAAGGAACGCCCAGCGGGTTGAGGATAACGTCGATCGGGGTACCGTCAGCCATGTAAGGCATGTCCTCGACCGGCAGAACGTTACAGATAACACCCTTGTTGCCGTGGCGGCCGGCGATCTTATCGCCCTGCTGGATCTTACGACGCTGGGCGACGTAGACGCGCACCTGCTCGTTGACGCCGGGGGCCAGATCGTCGCCGTTCTCGCGGCTAAAGCGGACGACATCGATGACGCGGCCGTAAGCGCCGTGAGGCATCTTAAGGGAGGTGTCGCGGACGTCGTGGGCCTTGGCACCGAAGATGGCACGCAGCAGGCGCTCCTCGGCGGTCAGAGCGCTCTCACCCTTAGGCGTGACCTTGCCGACCAGGATGTCGCCAGGGCCGACCTCAGCGCCGATGCGGATAATGCCGTCCTCGTCGAGGTTAGCAAGCATATCCTCGGAGAGGTTCGGGATCTCGCGGGTGATCTCCTCAGGGCCGAGCTTGGTGTCGCGGGCATCGATCTCGTGACGGGTGATGTTGATGGTCGTCAGCAGGTCCTCGGCCACCAGGCGCTCGGACACGACGATACCGTCCTCGTAGTTAAAGCCTTCCCACGGCATGTATGCCACGGTGAGGTTCTGACCCAGTGCGAGCTCGCCATGATCGGTCGAAGGACCGTCAGCCAGGGGCTCGCCCTGCTCAACGGTGTCACCGACGCGCACGAGCGGACGGTGGTTGATGCAGGTGGACTGGTTGGAGCGCTGGTACTTGGCCAGGTGATACTCGTCCATGCCGCCGGCATGCTTGACGATAATCTTGGCGGCGTCGGCAAAGATGACCTCGCCGGCGTTCTTGGCCAGGGTGACCTCGCCGGAGTCCAGGGCGGCGCGACGCTCCATGCCGGTACCGACATAGGGAGCGGCAGGGTGAACCAGCGGCACGGCCTGACGCTGCATGTTAGCGCCCATCAGCGTACGCTTGGCGTCGTCGTGCTCCAGGAACGGAATCAGCGTGGCTGCGACGGAGAGCATCTGACGCGGCGAAACGTCCATGTAGTCGACGTCCTCGACAGGCACGTCGGCGGGAGCGCCGAAGGAGCCGTCGAAGTCGCGGGTACGGGCGATTACGGTGTGCGGGCGGACAAGCTTGCCCTCGGCATCGGTCGTGATGAACTCGTTGGTCTTGGGATCGAGCGGCGTGTTGGCCGGCGCGATGACGTGCTTCTCTTCCTCGTCAGCGGTCATCCAGTCGATCTGGTCGGTGGCAACGCCGTTCTCGACGCGACGGAACGGAGCCTCGATGAAGCCGTACTCGTTGACGCGGGCGTAGAGGGCGAGCGAGCCGATCAGGCCGATGTTGGGGCCTTCGGGGGTCTCGATCGGGCACATGCGGCTGTAGTGCGAGTTGTGGACGTCGCGGACGGCCGTCGGCACGTTGGTGCGGCGGCTGGAGCCGGACTTGTGGCCGGCAAGACCGCCAGGGCCGAGTGCGGACAGACGGCGCTTGTGGGTCAGACCGGTCAGGGGGTTCGCCTGGTCCATGAACTGCGAGAGCTGCGAGGAACCGAAGAACTCCTTGATGGAGGCCACGATCGGGCGGATGTTGATGAGCGACTGCGGGGTGATCTCGTCGATGTCCTGGGAGCTCATGCGCTCACGGACGACGCGCTCCATACGGCTCATGCCGATACGGAACTGGTTGGCGACGAGCTCGCCGACGGTGCGGATGCGGCGGTTGCCGAAGTGGTCGATGTCGTCGACCTTGAAGCCCTGCTCGCCGGCAGCGAGGGACAGCAGGTAGCGCAGCGTCGCGACGATATCCTCGTCGGTGAGCACCGTGACCTCTTCCTCGGTGGTGAGGTTGAGCTTCTTGTTAACCTTGTAACGACCGACGCGGGCCAGATCGTAGCGCTGCGGGTTGAAGAGCAGGCCCTCGAGCAGGCTGCGGGAAGCGTCCACGGTGGGAGGCTCGCCCGGGCGCAGGCGACGGTAGATCTCGATAAGGGCATCCTCGCGGGTGAGGGCGGTGTCGCGCTCCAGGGTGCGCTTGATCACATCGGAGTTGCCGAGCAGCTCGATGATGTCGTCGTTGGTGACGGCAATGCCAAGGGCGCGCAGGAACATCGTGGCGCTCTGCTTGCGCTTACGGTCGATGGAGACCATGAGCTGGTCGCGCTTGTCGACCTCAAACTCAAGCCAGGCACCGCGGGACGGGATGATCTGGGCCTTGTAAATCTGCTTGCCCGAATCCATCTCGGAGCTGTAGTACACGCCCGGGGAGCGGACGAGCTGCGAGACGACGATACGCTCGGTACCGTTGATGATGAAGGTGCCCTGATCGGTCATCATGGGGAAGTCGCCCATGAAGACGAGCTGCTCCTTGATCTCGCCGGTCTCCTTGTTGGTGAGACGGACGTCGGTCAGAAGCGGGGCCTGATAGGTCATGTCCTTCTCGCGGCACTCCTCGACGGTGTGCGCGGGGTCGCCGAACTGATGCTCGCCGAAGGTAACCTCGAGAACATGGTTCTGGCTCTGGATGGGGCTGGATTCCTTGAACGCCTCACGAAGGCCCTCGTCCTTAAAACGCTCAAAGGATTCCCTTTGAACAGAGATAAGGTTGGGGAGCTCCATGGCCTCCGGGATTTTCCCGAAGCTGACGCGCTTGCGCTCAGTGGCAGTGTATGCGTAGGTCACCAGGTTTTTCCTCCTTCACGGAAATGCTCGGTGGGTTGGCGAGGCATAGCTTCGCCAGTTATCGCAACCTAATAGTTTATCAGGTACCGACCGTTGGGCAAGAAAAGCCTTGACGCGATTGAGTTTTTGGAGTAGCAAAGTTTTTCGACAGAAAACACGCAGGTAGATGGGTGTGTATCGAACATCTGTTCATATATTTTCTGTGAACAGAGAGCCGGCAATCGCAGCTCTTATAAAAAACGGGCGCGAACCGAGGTCCGCGCCCGTAAATGTCGATGTCCGAAGGCTTACTTGCGCATCAATCCGCCGCGCTCGTCGATGGCGTCCCAGAAGGCATCGGCAAAGCGGGGATCGCTTGCAGCCATGAGGGCGTTGGTGGCCATCCAGCCAGAGGGAGTGCCGGTGTCGTAGCCCGACAGCGGGTCGATGACGACGGCATACATGGCCTCACGGTCGAGCGAACGGGCCATGGCGTCGGTGAGCTGGATCTCGCCGCCCTTGCCGGCCTGCTGATCTGCCAGCAGGTCCATGACCAGCGGGCTCAGCAGATAACGGCCGACAATGTACAGGTTGGACGGAGCCGCCTCGGGAGCGGGCTTCTCGACCAGACCGCCGATGCGCCAGACAGCGCCCGGCTCTGCATCGGCAACGTCCTCGGCGCCCTCGAGCGAACCGACGCGCTCGCCGGCGATAACGCCGTAGCGGCTGACTTCCTCGGGCGAGCAAGCAGCGACGGCGATAACCGAAGCTCCACCGTGCTCCTTGGAAACGGCGAGCATCTTGTCGCAGATGTCGCGATTAGGCACAACGTAGTCGCCCAGAAGAACCAGGAAGTTCTCCCCTGCCACGGCGTCGGCAGCAGAACGGATAGCATGGCCGAGGCCCTTGGGCTCGTACTGATAACGGAAGTCGACCGGCATACCGCCAGCGTGGGCGACGGCATCGGCATAGGCGTTCTTGCCGCGCTCGCGCAGCAGGTTCTCGAGCGAGCGATCGGGCTGGAAGTAGTTCAGTAGCTCGGGCTTACCGGGAGATGTAACGATGATGGCGTCGTCGACTTCCTCGGGGTCGAGCGCCTCCTCGACGACGTACTGAATGACGGGCTTGTCGAGCACCGGCAGCATCTCTTTGGGCGTGCACTTGGTGCCAGGCAGAAAACGCGTGCCAAGACCGGCGGCGGGGATGATTGCCTTCATGTTATTCAAAGATCCTTTCGCAGGCGCAAAAGCGCCCCATGCGTGCGGCACACAGCCGCAGACCAAATTGCGATACCCAAGCATCTTACCGCTGGAACTATATGTCGCTACAAGGCAGAGACAATTCTTCAGCAGGTCAACGCAAATTATTGCTCGAATGGTGCAATTTTATTGCCCAACGGCAGGGCACCCGATACGACGCAAATCACAGAATATGGCAGTTTAAGCAACCGATGCCGAGGGACCGAAAAACAAAAAAGACGGGGCTCGCAATGCGAACCCCGTCTGCAAAGAAATCTGGCGAGAAAGCCTGATTACTTGAGGGTGACAGCAGCGCCAGCAGCCTCGAGCTTCTCCTTGGCAGCCTCGGCGTCCTCCTTCTTGGCACCCTCGAGAACAGCCTTGGGAGCGCCCTCGACGACCTCCTTGGCCTCCTTCAGGCCAAGGTTGGTGAGCTCACGGACGGCCTTGATGACCTGGATCTTGTTGTCGCCGAAGCCCTCGAGCACGACGTCAAACTCGGTCTTCTCCTCGGCCTCAGCAGCGCCAGCAGCGGGAGCGGCGACAACAGCGGCAGGAGCAGCGGCGGAAACGCCGAAGGTGTCCTCGATAGCCTTGACGAGTTCAGAAGCCTCGAGAAGGGTCATTTCCTTAAGAGCATCGATGATCTCATCGGTGGTAAGCTTAGCCATTTCTAAGTCCTTTCGGTTTCCGTGCGAATGCACGGAGATCAGTTAAAACACGGCGCGAATGCGCCAGGGGTGCGGCGTTGCCGCCGCGGGTGAAAACAGCGACTAGGCTGCCTTCTGCTCGGAGACCTGCTGGATCGAACGAGCGAGACCAGAGGAAACGCCGTTGACGCAGACAGCGATGTCGCGAGCGAAACCGGAGATGAGACCGGCGATCTGGCCGAGAAGCTGATCCTTGGTGGGCAGCTCGGCGATAGCCTTAACATCATCAGCGGAAACGGCCTTGCCGTCGGAGATACCGCCCTTGATCTCAAGGACGCCCTTGGACTGAGCGGAGAAGTCCTTAAGGGCCTTAGCGGCCTCGACCGGCTCGGACTCGTAGAACACATAAGCGACGGGGCCGGCGAGGATCTCGTCGAGCTCGGGCTGCTCCTGGTTCTTGAGAGCGATCTTGACCAGGTTGTTCTTGTAGACCTTCATCTCGGCGCCGCACTCGCGAAGCTGATGACGCAGCTCCTGAGCCTGCTTAACCGTCAGACCGTTGTAGTTGACGACGAACAGACCGGCGTTCTCGGCGATACGGGACTCGATCTCTGCAACCTTGTCGATTTTGTACTGCTGGGGCATGAATTACACCTCCTCGAATTCTTTCCGGGCACGGTCCGCCACAAGGACGTGACGGGGGCATGTCCAAAAAGAAAGCCCCCGCGCTGCATGAGCGACGGGGGCGAGAAGACATATCTACTCGACCACCTCGGCTGGCGGGATATCCCATTAAGCTCGCGGGCGATGCCCGTTTGCACCGGCTGTCTCTGGCAGCGGATTCGTGCGTGAACCGAAAGTATTATGGCGGGGACCCCGGCGTCGGTCAACGGAAAACCGGGCTGCACACAATTCCACCATCCGGCACGCGCCGCCGAAGGCCAGGCGCAAGGTTTTCGCTCGGTCAAGTCCTGGCTCGCACGAAGAGCACATTAAGTGCTCTTCGGCTCGTGCGGAATCTACGAAACCCTTGCGCCTGGCCTTCGGCGGCGCGTGCCTGCGTTGACTTTGGGCAGCCCGGGTTTTCGTTGGCTGACGCCCTCACTCATAATGCTTGGGTCGGTAGGCTGATGTGTTGCGTCCCTGATGGCTACAGGGTTGAAATGAAGGTGGACAGGCGATTTAGGCCTTCGTCCAAATCTTGGTCGGAAACACAATAGCTGAGGCGGATGTGGCCTTCGGTTCCGAAACAGTCGCCCGGGACTAGGGCTACGTTTGCCTCTTTGATGGCTTTGATGCAGAAGTCTTCGCTGGTTAGGCCGAACTTTTTGATGCTCGGGAAAGTGTAGAAGGCTCCTGCGGGCTCTACTACGTCGAGGCCCATGGCGTCTAAGGCTGCGAGTACGCGTTCGCGACGGGCTCGATAGACTTCGAGCATGGGGGTTGGGTCGACGGTGAGGGCTCGGGCTGCGGCGTCCATCTCGAAGGAGACGGCGCTCGATACTAGGTATTGGTGAGCCTTGGCGATCTCGGCGATGACGGGTGCCGCTGCTGCGAGCCAGCCCAGGCGCCAGCCGGTCATGGCCCAGGGCTTGGAGAAGCTCTCGATGACTACCGTCTGATCGCGAAGCTCCGGGTGACGCTGGGCAAAGCGCTCGTAGCCATCCACATAAACCAGGCGGTTGTATACGTCGTCGCAGACCACGTAGATGCCCGTCTGCTCCGCCACGTGCGCCACGGCGTCGAGCGAAGCCGCGTTGAGGATACAGCCCGTAGGATTGTTGGGCGAGCAGATGACGATGGCCTTGGTCGCCGGCGTCACGCAAGCACGAAGCGCCTCCTCATCGATCTGGAATTGCGCGGGCTCCGTATCCAAAAAGACTGCTTTGGCGTGGTTGGCCACGACGATGCTCTCGTACAGGCCAAAGGCCGGCGTGGGGATAATGACCTCGTCGCCGGGGTTGAGCATAGCCATGAATGTTGCCGACAGTGCCTCGGTCGCACCGTCGGTCAGGATGACCTCATCGGCGGAAAACGCCAGGCCCGCGTCATCCATATATTTGGACAGTGCATCACGCAGGGCGGGGCGACCGTTGTTGGGCGGATAGTGCGTGTCACCGCGGTCCAGTGCGGCGGTCACCTCGGCGCTAATCACATCGGGCGTGGGAAAATCGGGCTCGCCGAGCGCGAGCGCGATGCACCCCGGATGCTGGGCGGCGAGCGCGTTAATCCGGCGGATACCGGAGGGCTTGAGCGTGGCAAGCGAGGTATTCATGGACAGACGCATGGCGTTCCTTTCGTAAGGGTTGCACTAGGATAGCGCGGCGGGGCGCCACCAGACGGTGTAACCTAAACGGAAACGAGCCGGAAAGGAGATGGCATGGAGACGACCGCGCGCGGCGATGTACCAAAAACGCTGCAAACCATTGCGTATATCAGCATTCCCAATAGCGCCGATCTTGAGTTTTTGCTCTGGGACCTGCAGGATGCCATCGCCGCCTATGCTCAACTTTCCGGCACCGCACTCCCCCGCCCGGTCGACTTGAAGGCAAATGACGCCGGCAGCGTTGCCGATGGCATCGTGCTGGCCATTGAAGATGTGGCTGACGATGAGACGTTGACAGCCATCGAGCAGGCGCTTGAGCGCTTTGGCGGTACGGGAACGCGCGTCTATGTCGCGATTCGAGCCGCACAAGAGGGCACTGAGCAGGCGCGTGGGACCGCCGTTCGCCTGCACAAGGCATGTGAGCGCCATGGCCAATTGTGGTGTGGCGGCGTTGCCATCTGCGCCGGCAGCGGCATTGCGGCGCTTCGTCGCTCTCCGCGCATGGGACTCTTGCGGCGACCGTTTTCTGAGGCCATGGACAAGCTCGTGGGCGCCGTGCGCATGGGCTGCTCCGTCAAGCATGCACAGCGACTTGGCGGCGGCAATGCCGCCAACGTCGACGCCGACGGCATGGTTTGCGCCGAGCCAGCCGTGCCCGCGCCGATCTGGCGAGGCGTTCTGAAACGTCTGGGCGCCCACGCTCAAACAAAAATCTAAATTAAATTACAGCCCAGTCAACGGCCTCGCGCCAGCGCTCGACAAGGCGTTCCAGGCGCCATGCCGCATTGGCGGGACTTGTCGACGGCAGAACGATGGCCGGCAGCCCGGTGCGCTCTTGTAGATAGCGCTTGTAGAGCCGCCCTGCCGTGCCGCCGTTACAGACAACGACCTCGATAGGAGCTGCGCCGGTAATGCGCTCGACATGCGCCGGAACGACGTTTTTGATGCTGGCGTCACTCGAACCCTTAATGTCGCAGCTCTCGATCACATCCCACAGGGCCACGCCGCCGTTCAGCAGCATGGACCGCTTGGCGGCAATGGAGGCATCAAGCGTCGCGGGCCCACCGCTTGCCAAAGGGTCGCCCTCGTTGGGCGGCACAGGCACACCGAGGCACGCGGCCATCACGCGCCAAAAGCGATTCTGAGGGTTGCCGTAATAAAAGGAATTGGCGCGCGAAAGCACCGAGGGAAACGACCCGAGCACCAAAACGCGCGAGTGCTCGTCAAACACGGGCTCAAACCCATGCTCAATATGTTGATAGCCCTCGTCAGATACGGCCATGGGCTAGGCTCTCAACAGATAGCGCACCTCGTAGGGTGCAAGCTCAAGGGTACCCGTCAGCTCGACCGTGGGCGCATCGTCGGCAAGCAGGTCGACGAAGGACCCGTTGAGCTCGCCGGCGCCAAAGGTGTAAGGCTCACCCACAGCATTCACCGCCACGAGTACCGTCGCGCCGTCACAGGCGCGCTCGAACAGCAGCTGCTTGTTCTGGATCACCACGTTGCGATAGGCACCGTAGTTGAGAGCACGGGCAGCCGCGTCGTCGGCCGAGCGAAGGTGCGCAAGCTGCGTGATGAACGCCGTCAGCTCGTTGGGCGCAGGCTCATTGAGCGCAGGTCGCAGCGCCCAGTCGCCATCGGGGCCACCCTTTTCGCCGGCAATTCCCCACTCGCTGCCATAGTAGACGCACGGGATGCCCGGCATGCCAAAGAGCATGCCGTAGGCGGGACGCAGACACGACTTGTCGGTGAGGATACTTGCCAGGCGCGGCACATCGTGGTTGTCGACAAACGACAGCAGATGTTTGCCGCGGTAGATGCACCACGGATCGCCGCCAAACTGGCGGTGCAGCGAATGGGCGATCTCGAACATGTTGACCGAGTTAAAGCTGGAGTACAGGCCCTTGTAGCACTCGTAGTTGGTGCAGGAGTCGAGCATCTCGTCGTTGACGATTTGGTTGTAGTCGCCGTGGAGCGTCTCGCCGATCAGCACAAAGTCGGGCTTGAGCTCACGGGTAAAGGCGTGCAGGCGGCGCATAAAGTCGCGGTCGAGCATATAGGCAACGTCCAGGCGCAGGTCGTCGACGCCAAAGACCTCGGCCCAGCGGCGCACGGACTCGAGCAGGTAATCGACCACAGCGGGATTTTGCAGGTTGAGCTTCACAAGCTCAAAATGGCCTTCCCAGCCCTCGTACCAAAAGCCATCGCCATAGCAGGAATCGCCGTCAAAGCTAATGTGGAACCAGTCCTTGTACGGCGAGTCCCACTTGCGCTCCTGCACATCGCGGAAGGCCCAAAAACCGCGGCCGACGTGGTTGAAGACGGCATCGAGCACCACGCGGATGCCATGGGCATGCAGCGTGTCGCATACGGCGGCAAAGTCGGCGTCCCCACCCAGGCGACGGTCGATATGGCGCAGGCTGCGTGTATCGTAGCCGTGGCTATCAGATTCGAGCGGTGGGTTGATGAGCACAGCGCCAACGCCGAGTTCCTGCATGTAGTCGGCCCATTGGGCGACCTTCATGATAGGAGCATCGGGGTTGGGCGCGGCGTTGGCAGCCTGGGCGAGCTCACCCTCGGCAACGGGCGCGGCGTTTTCGCGCGGAGCCCCGCAAAAGCCCAGCGGATAGATCTGATAGAACGTCGTCTCGTATGCCCACATAACAGCCTCCCGGTAAGCTCAACACAACGACATCCATTGTATGCCCAGCTTGTATCCTCTCCCCCAAAATAAGTTGCGGTGGAATAGTTCCTGTCTGGGCCTTCAGAAGCCTTAAACAGGAACTATTCCACCGCAACTGATGAGGGGACGTGATTAGGCGACGGGCTTGGCGCGGCGGATGGCCGGAAACAGCACGGTGATGGCGAGGATGACGCCCACGACGGCAATCGCCCCGCCCACAAAGCCGATCCAGGCGATACCGGGACCCGAAACCACGGCTCCGCCGATCGCGGTACCCGTGCCGATACCGAGGTTGAACAGGCCCGAGAAGATCGACATGGCGACGGCCGACGAATCTGCCGGCGTGTGCTTGATGAGCTCGGCCTGAAACGCCACGTTAAAGGCCGTGGCGCAGCAACCCCACAGTGCGCAGACGGCAAGCACTGTCACGAGCGACGATGCGGCCGGCCCCATGAGCAGCAGGGCCACCGGCACGCCGGAGAGCGTGATAGCAAGGAACGGAAAACGGTGCCCGTCGAACAGGCGGCTGAACAGCCAGCTGCCCACCAAGCCGGAACAGCCAAACGCCGTCAGCGTCATGGTGATGGCGCCCGCATCGACGTGCGCGACCTGCGCCAGGAAGGGCTCGATATAGCTGTAGCTTGCGTAATAGCCGGTCGCCATGAAGACCGTGACTGCGTAGAGCGCGATGAGGAGCGGGTTCTTGAGCAGCTCGGGCAGCTGTTTGACGGTAAAGCGCTCACCCGCCGGCATGGCCGGGAACACCGCTGCCTGGTAGACGACCGCGATGGCTGAGAGGCCCCCGACCACGGCAAACGTCATGCGCCAGCCCACGGCCAAGCCAATGGCGCGACCGAGAGGCAGGCCAAAGATCTGCGCGATGGACGAGCCCGTGGCGATCATGCTGATGGCGAGCGCGCCGTGGCGAGTGTCGACCAGGCGCGAGGCCATAATCGAGGCGACTGACCAGAACACGGCATGTGCGCAAGCGACCACCAGGCGCGCGCAGACCAGGATGGGATAGGTCGGCGCCACAGCGGACAGGAACTGACCGAGCGAGAACACGGCAAGCACGCCCAGCAGCATCCGCTTAAACTCGAAACGCGAAGCGAACACCATGAGCGGCAACGACAGCAGCATGACGCCCCAGGCATAGACCGAGATCATGATGCCCGCCTGGGCCTCGGTGAGCGAGAACGACGCGGCGATATCAGTCAAAAGGCCGATGGGCATAAACTCCGACGTGTTGAACACGAACGCACAGCAGGTGAGCCCGACGAGTGGGAGCCACTGCCTGAGCGTGATGCCGTCTTGCCTTGCCTGAGTCATATATAACGTCTCCAATCGTTTTGAGCGGAGGCGATTATATAGCAACGGCCCCGCATCCGTCAGTACAGAAGCGGGGCCGAAAACAATTCGATACACAGAGGTTGCGTCGTCAATTCATAACTAAGCCAACCCCAGCAATATGCCCGCCGAATGCACGACAAACGCCACGATCCAGGCAACGGCGACCTGAAACGCGAATACGGCCACGGCATAGCGCGCGCCCAACTCGCTCCTGACGGCGCCGATGGCCGCCACGCAGGGCGGGTACAGCAACGTAAAGACCAGGAACACGTAAGCGGTAAACGGCGAAAACATGGTCGACAGTGCCGCGGGTGAGGTCGCGCCCAAAAGCACGGTGAGGGTCGAGATGACACTCTCCTTGGCGATAAGTCCGGTGACGAGCGCCGTGGATGCGCGCCAATCGCCAAAGCCAAGCGGCGCCAGCGCCGGCGCGATGATGCTGCCGAGGCCCGCAAGCAGGCTTTGCGACTGATCGGCGACCACATTAAAGCGGATATCGAACGTCTGAAGGAACCAGATGACCACCGTAGCGGCAAAGATAATGGTAAAGGCCTTGGTAATAAAATCCTTGGCCTTATCCCATGCCAGCATCACCGTCGTCTTGACGCTCGGCAGGCGGTAGTTGGGGAGCTCCATGATAAACGGCACTGGGTCGCCCTTAAATGCCGTGCGGTTGAGCACCAAAGCCGCGATACAGCCAACCGCAATGCCAATCAGATAGAGCGAGACCATGGCGGGAACCGTTGCCTGTGGGAAAAACGCCCCGCACAGCAGACCGTAGACCGGCAACTTGGCCGAGCAGCTCATGAACGGCGTGAGCATGACCGTCATCTTGCGGTCGTGCTCGGATGGGAGTGTACGGGTCGACATGATAGCCGGCACGGTGCAGCCAAAACCGACGAGCATGGGCACAAAGCTGCGGCCCGACAGGCCAAAGCGACGCAACACCTTATCCATGACAAAGGCGACGCGCGCCATGTAGCCCGAGTCCTCCAGAATGGAGAGGAACAAGAAGAGCACGACAATAATCGGCAGGAAGGTCAGCACGCTGCCCACACCCGTAAGCACGCCGTCGACAGCCAGTGAACGCACCACGTCGTTGGTGCCGAACGCCTTGAGACCCGCATCGGCCGAGGCGATGATGGCAGCGATGCCGTCCTCCATGAGTCCCTGCAACGCCGCGCCGATCACGCCAAATGTCAGCCAAAAGACGAGGCCCATGATCACCAAGAACGCCGGAATGGCCGTGTAGCGACCCGTCAGGATGCGGTCAATCTTGACGGAGCGCACGTGCTCGCGGCTCTCGTGCGGCTTGACGACGCAGCGCCCGCACACGTCGCCGATAAAGCTAAAGCGCATATCGGCCAGCGCGGAAAGGCGGTCGGTGCCGGCCTCGCCCTCCATCTGGGTAATGATGTGCTCGATGGCATCAAGCTCGTTACGGTCCAGGTGAAGCGTCTCGGTTACCAGCTCGTCGCCCTCAACTAGCTTGGTCGCCGCAAAACGCACGGGAATGTGCGCCGTCGCGGCATGGTCCTCGATAAGGTTGGCAATGCCGTGGATGCAGCGATGCAGTGCACCGCCGTCTGGGCCATCGGGTGCGCAGAAGTCCAGGCGGCCGGGGCGCTCGCGGAAACGCGCCACATGCAGGGCATGGTCCACCAGCTCGCCGATGCCCTCGTTGCGCGCGGCGCTAATGGGAACGACTGGCACGCCCAGCAGACTCTCGAGCAGGTTGACGTCAATGGCACCGCCGTTGGTCGTCACCTCGTCCATCATGTTGAGCGCGATAACCATGGGGCGATCGAGCTCCATAAGCTGCAGCGTTAGGTACAGATTGCGCTCGATGTTGGTGGCGTCGATGATGTCGATGATGGCGTCGGGGTTTTCGTCAAGGATGAATTGACGGCTCACGATCTCCTCGCCCGTGTACGGCGACAGCGAATAGATGCCAGGCAGGTCGGTAACGCTCGCCTCGGGGTGGTTACGAATAGTGCCATCCTTGCGGTCGACCGTCACGCCGGGAAAGTTACCGACATGCTGATTGGAGCCTGTCAGCTGGTTAAACAGCGTGGTCTTACCGCAGTTTTGGTTGCCGGCGAGGGCAAAATGAAGCGGTGCGCCCTCGGGCACGGCCGTTTTTGCCGCACGGGGCGAATACGTCCCCTCGCCGAGTGCCGGGTGCTCCGTCGTGCCGATTGCGGCGTTAGCGCGCGGACCCGTATCTGTGTCGTGAACACCCACGAGCTCAATCCGTGCGGCATCGTCCTTGCGCAGCGTCAACTCGTAGCCACGCAGGCGAATCTCGAGCGGGTCGCCCATGGGGGCGTACTTCATCATGGTGACTTCGGTGCCCGGTGTTAGGCCCATGTCCAAAATATGTTGTCGGAGTGCCTGGTCGTCCGATGTCACCGATGCGACAACGGCGTCCTTTCCAATCTCGAGCGTATCGAGCTTCACGTCCGTGTTCCTCCCCCGGCGCCCACAGGGCGTTGCATTTTGTTTACCATGGCTAACCGTTTGCCATGGCTAACCAATTTTAACCATGCATGATAGCGCGAACATGCAACGATGTTCAATCAGCAAATTGGCGCAATGGGGACAGGCAGGAGAGTTCAGGGCCATAGTTTCCCGATGAGGCCTCTCGGGGAAACTACATCCCAGAATTCCGGCTCGAAACGGGATATGGTTTCCCAAACAGGCCTCTTACGGAAAATGCATCCCGGAATCCCCGCTCGAAACGGGACGCGCTTTCCCAGTCGAGGCCCTATGGGAAACTGCGTCCCACCTTGAAAGGCAAAACTGGGACGCAGTTTCCGGACGGGGCATCAAAAACGAAGTTGCGGTGGAATAGTTCCTGGATGGGCTGGTTGATGCCCCAGATAGGAACTATTTCACCGCAAGTTATTGAAGGGCTTGGATGCCGGGACTCTTACAGATGGCGCTCGAGGAAGCGGAAGGCCAGGCGGATCCAGGGACGGACGGAAACCTGCTTGTCCTCGTTGTCGACCGCGGTGTTGGCGTTGCCGAGCGAAAGGCCGTGACCACCCTGGTCGAAGACGTGCATCTCGCATGCAACGCCCTCCTCGGCCATGCGCTGCGCAAACGGGTAGACCTGCGCGATCGGCGCCGTCTTGTCGTCGGACACGCCCCACACAAAGGTCGGCGGCATCTGACGCGAAACATGCGTGGTGGGGCAGATATCGGCCAAATGCTCGTCAGTTGCCTCGCCACCCGTCACCATCGACAGGTAGTCGTTGAGCAAATCGCGCCCCGTCTTGCCGCCCGTCTTGGGCACGCGCAAGTCAATGCGCGGATCGCGCGTCTGCATGTCGCGCACATAGGCAAAGTCGAGCAGCGGATAGCCCAGCACCACGGCATCGGGACGAATGTCGTCCGGACGTGCCCCGGCAAGTGCCGCGAAGGGGCCGGTCTTCCACTGCGTTGCCAGCGAGGCACAGATCATGCCGCCCGCCGAGAATCCCACGACGCACACGCGCTTAGGATCGACATGCCACTCGTCGGCGTTGGCGCGCACCGTGGCGACCATCTTGGCAAGATCTGCCTGGGGGTGCGGAAAGCTCACGTCACCCGTAGAGCTCGTGACATAGTTGAGCACAAAGGCCTGGTAACCGTGATCCAAAAATGCAAACGCCACCGGGTCCTGCTCGTGCGGAGCGATATGTGTAAACCCGCCTCCGCCACAGATAATCACCGCGGGGCGGCGGCCATTCGGTTTATCGGGCAACGGCTCGGCACCCAAATACGTAAACGTCGCCGGATAATCCTCGGTCGGCTCCTCGCCCCACAGCGCATGGTTCTCGACAATCATATGTGCTCCCTTCGCGCAAATTATGCGCCCTTGTTTTTCGCCTTCAAGCGTACCCCACTTGAACCCGTGGCGTAGAAACACTCCGGCAATAAGTTTCCCTTCAACTGATATATCACATAATCCCAGTTCAGAGGTATCGTTGAGCAGCGTAGAATAGGGGCGTTGACCAAGCCGCGAAACACATGTGAAACGTTTCCGGCAAACCAAACGCGCGATATGCGCCTATTTAAGTTGGAGGCAACTATGGGTCTGCTCGATTCGCTTAAGTCCACCTTCACCTCGACCGGCGAGGCGTCCGTTCCGCCCGCAGCAAGCTTCGCCACCCGCGAAGGCGTCATCTATGCCCCCGTCAACGGCGTGCTCGTCAACCTGGACGAGGTTCCCGACGAGACGATCGCCTCGGGCATGCTTGGCCAGGGCTATGGCATCGAGCCCATTACCGGCACCATCTATGCGCCCGCCAACGGCCGCATCGGCGCCACCACTGTCACCAACCACTCCATTGGCATGATCACCGAGGACGGTCTTCGCGTGTTCATCCATGTT
Organism: Collinsella sp. CLA-ER-H11; assembly: GCF_040092445.1. Classification (NCBI taxonomy): domain Bacteria; kingdom Bacillati; phylum Actinomycetota; class Coriobacteriia; order Coriobacteriales; family Coriobacteriaceae; genus Collinsella; species Collinsella sp. CLA-ER-H11. The sequence continues at coordinate 46,140 of NZ_JBBNLN010000010.1, forward strand.
GGCCTGGGCACCGTGGAAATGAACGGCAAGGGTTTTGCCCGCTTTGTCGAGATGGGCGATGTGGTCAAGGCAGGCCAGCCGCTCATCAGCTTCGACCGCGAGGCCATTAAGGCCGCTGGTCACGAGGACATCGTGACCGTCATCGTCTCCGAGCTCGATCGTCTTAAGAGCATCGACCATGTCGGCGAGTCTGGAACGCTTATCGGCGGCAACCCGCTCGTCAAGCTGGGCGACCCGCTGCTGGTTGCCAAGACCAAGTAGCCAGGCCCCACGCCACACAGCCAAAAGGCACCTCGTCGAGCGCTCGCGACCATTTGGCCGCGGGCGCTTTTCGTTTGAAAAACCATCCCGCCAATGCCTTATCTGTATAGCCCAAATGAGCCGAGCTGCTAGAATATCGAACTGTATGGATAACTATCATTCAACCGTTATGGGAGGATACGTGAACCGCACCAAAATCGCGCAGCTCTATGCCGATGCCGAGTCGCTCGGCGGCCAGACTGTCACCGTCGCCGGCTGGGTTAAGTCCGTCCGCGACATGAAGAACTTTGGCTTTGTTACGCTCAACGACGGCAGCTGCTTCCGCGACCTGCAGGTCGTCATGAACCGCGAGGCACTCGACAACTACGACGAGATCGCCCATCAAAACGTCTCGGCCGCACTCATTTGCACCGGCACCGTCAAGCTGACCCCCGATGCGCCCCAGCCTTTCGAGCTTTCTGCCACCTCCATCGAGGTCGAGGGCGTCAGCGCCCCGGATTACCCGCTGCAGAAGAAGCGCGCAACCGTCGAGTTTCTGCGCACCCAGCAGCATCTGCGCCCGCGCACCAACCTGTTCCGCGCCGTGTTCCGCATCCGCTCTGTCGCGGCTGCCGCCATCCACCGCTTCTTCCAGGAGCAGGGCTTTGTCTACGTCAACACCCCCATCATCACCACGAGTGACTGCGAGGGCGCCGGCGAGATGTTCCGCGTGACCACGCTCGACCCCAAAAATCCGCCCCTCACCGAGTCCGGCGAGGTCGACTGGAGCCAGGACTTCTTTGGCAAGCACGCAAGCCTCACCGTGTCCGGCCAGCTCAATGCCGAGAACTTTGCCATGGCCTTTGGCGACGTGTACACCTTTGGCCCCACCTTCCGCGCCGAAAACTCCAACACCACGCGCCACGCCGCCGAGTTTTGGATGATCGAGCCCGAGATGGCCTTTGCCGACCTTAACGACTATATGGATAACGCCGAGGCCATGCTCAAGTATGTCCTCAAGGACGTCATGGCAACCTGCCCCGACGAGCTCAATATGCTCAACAAGTTTGTGGACAAGGGTCTGCTCGAGCGCCTGGACCACGTGGCCAACTCCGACTTCGCCCGCATCACCTATACCGAGGCCGTCGAAATCCTGGAGCAGGCAGTCGCTGCTGGCCACCAGTTTGATTACCCCGTCAGCTGGGGCATCGACCTGCAAACCGAGCACGAGCGCTTCCTGACTGAAGAGCACTTTAAGCGACCGACTTTTGTGACCGACTACCCGGCCGAGATCAAGGCGTTCTACATGCGCATGAACGAGGACGGCAAGACCGTCGCCGCCGCCGACTGCCTGGTTCCCGGTATCGGCGAGATTATCGGCGGCTCCCAGCGCGAGGAGCGCCTGGATCTGCTCGAGGCCCGCATCAAGGACCTGGGCATGAATCCCGAGCAGTACAAGTACTACCTTGACCTGCGCCGCTACGGTTCCTGCAAGCACGCCGGCTACGGTCTGGGCTTCGAGCGCTTGGTCATGTATCTGACCGGCGTGGGTAACATCCGCGACGTCCTGCCGCACCCGCGCACCGTGGGCAACGCCGACTTCTAATTGTCGGACGCTAGCTCGCGTCGCCACACACCAACGCTCATCGCATAAGCGTCTCTCGACATCGGTCGAGAGACGCTTTTTTCGACAGCATCCGTCAAGCTTTTGGCAAGTTTTTGGTCAGTTGAGCAGGACTGTTGAAAACTCGACCCGCCGTTTGCCGACGACTACCGACCGCCCAGAGCGCCCTGCGCCCCTGGGAAAGCCCCACGTCCTAGGCTCCATACCGTCGCCACCCAAAACGGAAAGGACGTGGGCACCATGACCGAAGCCGCTGTTGAAACCTACGACACCACGACTAGAGGCGCCGCCTCGATGGCAGCCTATCGCGCCGTTCGCATCTTGCAACTATTAAGCGAAAACACCGGCGAGGACAAGGCCATGCTTTCCGATGAGTTGATCCGGCGCCTCGCCCATCCCGACGACCCCGCCCGCATGCCCATCTCGGCGGCGCGGCGCAGCATCTACACCGCCATCTCCGCGCTTCGCCATGCCGGATACGAAATTGAGTACAAACGCGGCGTGGGCTACAAACTTCTTACCCGCCCGCTCACCGATGAAGAGATCATCCGGCTCCACGGTATGGTCATGCGCAACCGCTCCACGCCTATCGCTATCCGCAAGAGCATAGCGCAGCACTTAGTTGCCATGGCGAGCGCCGACGTTCGCGGCTACCTCGATACACCCGAACCCGCTCCAAGCGCAGGCAGCAAGGCTACCAAGGCAACGCGCACGCCCATCAAGCGCATCGACACGTGCGAGCTCGTCGAGCAGGCCATCGACCACGGAACCACGGTGAGTTTTGATATTTCGAGCGTTACGACACGTGGCGAAACCGAAGCAGCACGGATGACACTCCGTCCCTTTGCCATCAAGCAACGAGACGGCATCTCGTATTTGCTGGGAACGGTCTACGACGCCCGAGGCGCCGATGACACGTTGCGTACTGTAGAGATTGGCCGAATGAGAAACGTCACCACACGTCTCCTCGACGGCAAGAAGCTCTTCGCCGCCCTAGACGAGGACGACGCCTCCTCCGCCGCATAAGGCTCTCCGCCGCCCATTCGACTACCCGTACCGCCCATCCGATTCTGTATTAAAAAACCCGCCAGGCTGTTGTAAAAATGGACATCAGCGCTACTATAGTTCCACTTGCACTTTGTCCCAGTGCAGTGTTTCCAGCCATTTTTATACTGGGGGTAATGATATGAAGGACATCACCATCAGCCGCAGGAGCCTTCTGGTCTCCGCCGGCCTGCTCGCGCTCGCCCCGCTCGCCGGATGCGGCGGCAACTCCGGTTCCGGCTCTGCTGCCGCCGGTTCCGACTACACCATCGGCGTTCTGCAGCTCACCGAGCACTCCGCACTCGATGCCGCCAACGACGGCTTTGTCAAGGCCATCAAGGAGAGCGGCCTTAAGGTCAAGATCGACCAGAAGAACGCCCAGAACGACCAGTCCACGTGTAAGTCCATTGCCGACAAATTTGTGGGCGATGGCGTCGACCTGATCTACGCCATCGCCACGCCCGCCGCACAGGCTGCTGCCGGTGCCACGGCGGATATCCCCATCGTGGGCTGCGCCATCACCGACTACGCCGCCTCCGGCCTGGTCCAGGACAACGACAAGCCGGGTACCAACGTCACGGGCGCTTCCGACCTCACCCCGGTCGCCGAGCAACTCGAGATGATGCAGAAGGTCCTGCCCGACGTAAAGAAGGTCGGCCTGCTCTACTGCACCGCCGAGTCCAACTCCGACGTCCAGATCAAGGCCGCCAAGAAGGAGCTCGACAAGCTGGGCCTCCAGTACACTGACTTCACCGTCTCGAGCTCCAACGAGATTCAGTCCGTCGTCGAGTCTGCCGTGGGCAAGGTCGATGCGCTGTACTCCCCCACCGACAACACCATCGCCGCGGGTGCCTCGCAGGTCGGCCAGATCTGCAAGGAGAACAAGCTCCCCTTCGTGACTGGCGAGGAGGGTATGTGTAAGGCCGGCGGCCTGTTCACCCTCTCCATCAACTATGAGGACCTGGGCTACGCCGCGGGCGAGATGGCCGTTAAGATCCTGAAGGGCGAGGCCAAGCCCGAGGATATGCCAATCAAGCATCTCTCGAGCAAGGACCTGGTCGTCGTCAAGAACGACGAGATGGCCGAGGCTCTGGGCATCGACCTTTCCGCTCTGGACGAGTAGCGCCATGCGCGGTAACGCGTCTAGGGCCCGCACGCGCGCCACAGCCGCGTTATTCAATATCTGAGCCACAGGGGCGGGCGCTGTAGACCGGCGTCCGCCCTGCTTGTTTCAGGTAAAACAAAACGTCTGTCCGCAGCTCTTTTATACATTGTTACCGCTATTATGGAAAATCACGTGTCCACCCTATTCTAGGAGGTATGAAGCATGCTCATTGCATTGCAGGGCGCCGTTTCGCAGGGCGTCCTCTGGGGCATTATGGTGCTTGGCGTGTTTATCACGTTCCGCCTGCTCGACATTCCCGATATGACCTGCGACGGCAGCTTTGCCCTCGGCGGCTGCGTCTGCGCTGTGCTCATCGTCAATAACAACGTCGACCCGCTGTTCGCCGTGCTGGCCGGTATGTGCGCCGGCGCCATCGCGGGCGCCGTCACGGGCATTTTGACCACCGTCTTTGAGATTCCTGCGATCCTCGCCGGAATCCTCACCCAGATCAGCCTGTGGTCCATCAACCTGCGCATCATGGGCAAGTCCAATACGCCCATTCTTGCCAAAGGCACCGTGTTCTCGGCCGTCAGCAATATGACCGGTCTGCCGCAGTCCACCGTTGCCATCATCTTGGGCATCCTGCTCGCCGTGGCTATCGTTGCCATCCTGTATTGGTTCTTTGGCACCGAGATCGGCTCGGCGCTGCGCGCCACCGGCAATAACGAGTACATGATCCGCGCTCTGGGCGTCAACACCAACTCCACCAAGATGATCGCCCTCGTGCTCTCCAACGCCCTCATCGGCCTTTCGGGCGCGCTCATCTGCCAGAGCCAGAAGTATGCCGACATTGGTATGGGCACCGGTGCCATCGTTATCGGTCTTGCCGCCATTGTTATCGGTGAGGTGCTCGGCCGTCTGCTGCCCGGCGGCCTCACGCAGTTTAGCGTCCGTCTTGCCTCCGCCGTCTTTGGCTCCGTGGTCTACTTCCTTATCCGCGCCATCGTGCTGCAAATGGGCATGGACGCCAACGACATGAAACTGCTCTCCGCCGTGATCGTCGCCGTGGCCCTGTGCGTGCCCGTGGTTTGGGAGCGCTATAAGCTCCGCAGCTCCTACACGAAGGGGGATGAGGCAGATGCTTAAGCTCTCGCACGTCAAAAAGACCTTTAACAAGGGCACCGTCACCGAGAAGCGCGCGCTCACCGGCGTCGACCTCACCCTGAATGACGGCGACTTTGTAACCGTGATTGGCGGCAACGGCGCCGGCAAGTCCACGCTGCTCAACATGATCGCCGGCGTATATCCGCTCGATTCGGGCGTTATCGAGCTCGACGGCAACGATATCTCGCGTCTGAGCGAGTCGCAGCGTGCCAAGTACCTGGGCCGCGTGTTCCAGGACCCCATGCGCGGCACCGCAGCCGACATGCAGATTGCCGAGAACCTGGCCCTCGCCAAGCGTCGCGGCCAGCGTCGCGGCCTTTCGTGGGGCGTCACCAAGGCCGAGAAAGATGAGTACGTTGAGCTGCTCAAGCGCCTGGACCTTGGTCTGGACACGCGTCTCAACGCCAAGGTCGGCCTGCTCTCGGGCGGACAGCGCCAGGCACTCACCCTGTTGATGGCCACGCTCACCAGGCCGCGCCTGCTGCTGCTCGACGAGCACACCGCGGCCCTCGACCCCAAGACGGCCTCTAAGGTGCTCAACCTGACCGAGGAGATCGTCGACGAGAACCACCTGACCACGCTCATGGTCACGCACAACATGAACGACGCCATCCGTCTGGGCAACCGTCTGATCATGATGCACGAAGGCCACGTGATCTACGACGTGGCGGGCGATGAGAAGAAGTCGCTCACCGTAGCCGACCTGCTGCAGAAATTCGAGGAGGTCTCGGGCGGCGAGCTCGCCAACGACCGCATGCTGCTAAGCTAAACCTACCAAAAAGGGACAGGTTTATTTTGGCAGGTTTTATCTGCGTAAACGTCAAAACCGCCGCTAAGGGACAGGCGCCCTTGCGGCGGTTTTCGCATATTATGTCGATAATCCGATATTCAACCAGACATTCTGGCTAAGGACTAAGGAAACTGCCATGAAAAGACTCCCCCGCCTTGCGTTAGCCACCGCGTTGTTTGCCGGCGCGCTCGCAGGCATCCCAAGTCTCGCTTTCGCGGGGAACCTGCCCGCCGCTATTGACGGCTCCGTGGCCGTCATGCACACCAACGACATCCACGGCAGCTACAAGTACAGCTACAACGCAAGCAAGGGCACCGGCACTGTGGGCTTCGACGGACTGGCGGTTCTCTATAGCGCCCAAAACAGCGCCCCCGATCTTTTGCTCGATGCGGGCGACACCTTCCACGGGCAGTCCTTCGCCACCATGAGCGAGGGCAAGAGCATCGCCGAGCTCATGGACACCTTCTACGCCGACGGCTACGACGCGACCACGCCAGGCAACCACGACTGGAGCTACGGCGCGGACAAACTCCGCACCATGACCGGCTACAGCACCACCGGCACGCCCTTCGCCATGCTCTACGCGAACGCAAAGTCTACGAGCGGCGTATGGAGCTCGAGCATCACGAAGACGCTCGATCGCACCTGGGAGGATAGCGAGGATCACTCCACATTCGACTACAAAATCAAGGTCGGCGTCGTGGGTGCCATGGATGAGTCGCTGGAATCCTCGCTGCGCGCGGACCTGGTCGCGGGTACGTCGTTCTCGAGTGCCGCGAACGCCATCAATGCCGAGGCAGAGCAGCTGCGCAAGGAGGGCTGCGATGTTGTTGTGTGTATCGCGCACACGCTCGACGCCAAGACCTTTGCCACGCGACTCCGTGGCGTCGATGCCCTTATCGCAGGCCACGAGCACATCAACCTTAACGAGAAGGTGACGGGAGCCGACGGCAAGACAATCCACGTTGTCGAGGCGGGCAGTGCCTTTGCCGAGGTGGGACTGCTTTCCATTCCGTACAAATACGACACGAATGGCACCGAGACGACCGACGATGACACGGTCACGGTCCCTGCAGACGGCAGCGACGAGAAGCTCTACACCGCCAAGAACGTCAACGACCTTTTGGCAGACCCCGACAAGGGCTCCGACTACCAAAGCCGCCTTGAAGCCGTCCGCAACAAGATCAAGCCGCTCGACGAGGACTTTGAAAACGAATCGAACAAGGTGCTCGGCACATCCACCACCAACTATTTCTACGGCGAGGACGCCGCAGGCACGCATGGCTGGGAAATGGTGCGCACCACCGATTTCCGTCCCAGCAAGGAGGGCGACACCACCAAGGCCCAGACCATCGGCCACGTGATTTGCGGCTCCTATCTTGCCCTGACGGGCGCGGACTTCGCTATCGAAAACGCTGGCGGCATCCGCGGCGGCATCGCGGCGGGCAACGTGACCGCCGGCAACGTCATCGCCATCTCGCCCTACGGCAACACCGTGGAGACCTGGACCATGACCGGCGCGGACTTCCTCGCAGCGCTCGAGCACTCGCTACAAATCAGCGACGATTGCAACGACAGCTACGAGCTTCAGCAGGCTTATGTGGCGGCCGGTCACACCGAGCAGGAGGCGCAAGACAAGTACAAGTGGCGCGATGACTCTGGCAGCGTTCTCTCCTTTGGCGGCATCAACGTGACGATTGATTGGACGCAGCCCGAAGGCAAGCGCATTGTGAGTGCCACACTCACCAAAGACGGCAGCACGCTCGACCCCGCCAAGACCTATACCGTCGCCACCAACAACTACATCATCACCAACACGACCGACTTTCCCACCTTTGCACACGCCACCAAGTACACCGAGTGGGGCACGTGCGAGGCGGCGCTGAGGGCGCTGATTGGGCAGAACGGCTGGGAGAGCAAGATGGCCGGGCTCGCCGGCACCATCGGCTTCGGCTCCGCAGCCGTGGACCCCACGCCCACACCGGCCCCGACGCCTAAGCCCTCGCCTAAGACGGACACGACGACCACGAAGGTCATCACCAAGAAGATGACCGGTAAGCTCGCCGCAACGGGAGACCGCACGCTGGCAGTAGTTGGCGCGTGCCTTATCGGCGGCATCATCGTCATCATGCTCGGCATTATCTGGAAGCGTCGACGCTAAGCTACACCGCCGGGTCTTACAGCCCCGCCGCGTAAACCTTATATCGAGCACAGAAGCCCGTCCGAATTTGATCGGACGGGCTTCTTGGTGGGTATCATGGTTGAACGATCATTAGGAGGTTTTCCCTACATGGAATTGTTTGAGCCGATTCTTCATTTCTTTGAGCAACGGTGGGTCCACAACATTATCTGGGCCGTCATCTTGGCGATAGGCACCGCCGTCGCCGCCAAGGTCGTATCCAAGACCCTGAACCATCTGCTTAACCGAGACGATAACCCGCTTCCGGCATCGAGCATCTTCATCAACATCGCGCGCGCCGTCATCTGGATGATTGGCGGCAGCTTTATCCTCGACAACTGTTTTGGCATTAACGCAAACGCGCTCGTCGCCGCTCTTGGCGTCGGCGGCATCGCCATCTCGCTCGGCTTTCAGGACACGTTATCAAACCTTATCGGCGGCATGCAGGTGACCTTTATGGGCATCATCAAACCCGGCGACAATATCGAGGTCGGCGGCGTATCCGGCGTGGTCCAAGACATCACTTGGCGCCATACAACGATTGAGGATGCCTGCGGACAGACCATCATTGTGCCCAATTCCAACATCTCCAAGAACACGCTCGTGCATTTGATGCCCTTTGGGCGCGTGGCCGTGCCCGTTGCCGTAAAGGACACGTCTAAGTGGGCTTCCCTTGACGTGCTGGCAGATGAGCTCACGAGCGCAACCAAAACGGCCGTCTCGCCCATCTCGGGCTTTGACAAGGAGCCCTACGTACTCTTTAGCGAAATCGGCGACTTTGGCATCAAAGGAAAGATCATCTTTATCGTCAGCGACGACAGCACTACTTTCACGGCAGCCGACGCCTGCATCCGCGCCATCGCCCCCATCATCGCCTAAACCACCGCAAAGGGGACAGGCATCTTTGTAGTGGTTTTCATTCGTGGTACCATGGTTCATATCGTTGTTTAAACGACTAAGGGAGTAGACACCATGGAAGAGGCCTATCGTCAAGCACGCAAGCGCGGCGAGCAGGGACGCCGTCGCGCCATCAGCCAAAGCGAGCATCCATACCTTACGGACCTCGATAGCTTGGTTGCTCAGCTCCCCTTAGGTCAGCGAGAGAATGTCGGCCTGCGGGATATTCCGCTCGAAATGGTCGTCGGCACGGTCACCAAAGGCCGTCAGTCCGCCTTTTCGTGTAACTTTATGCCCCTGCTTCCGTTTAGCACCGAGTTCGCCCGCAAGTGGTCCAACCTCTACGACATCCAGGTAACCGAGGGCTATCGCGACCCCATCATCGTCACCGAGTTCATGCATCGGTTCTATGTCCAGGAAGGCAACAAACGCGTCAGTGTCCTCAAATTCCTGGACGCTCCAACGGTTTCGGCCAGGGTCACCCGTCTCTACCCCAGCACATGTGATTCCGTCGAAAGCCGCCTGTACGGCGAATTCTGCGCGTTTTGGCGCGTCTGCCCCCTATACGAGATCGACTTCTCGCGTGAGGGAAGCTACGAAACGCTCGCCAAGATGCTCGGTCAGAACGTTATCGAAAAATGGCCGCAGAAAAAGGTCGACTACCTGCGCCACACCTTCCTGCTCTTTAAGCGCGCCTACCTTCGCGCAGGCGGCGACCACCTGGACATTACGCCTGCCGACGCCATGCTCGTGTACCTCAATGTGTACAACCAGGACCGCCTGCTGGATACGCCGACGGATATCGTCGTAAACCGCCTGTGCAAGATTTGGCGCGAGCTGGTCATTGCCGGCAAAAATGACGAGGACAAGGTCGATCTTGTCGAAGCACCGAGCGTCGACGAGGAGGAGACGCCCGCCAAGTCCACCGCTGGCGTGCTCAACTTCTTTATGGGCAAGACCGTCTACTCGACGGCCAACCCCCTGCGCATCGCCTTTATCCATGAGTTCCCCTGTGCGACGTCGAGCTGGGACAGCCTGCACGACCAAGGGCGTCAGTATCTCGATGAGCACTTTGACGGTATCGTGCGCACCGAGGCGTTCGAGGACTGTCACGATCCGGATGTGTTCTACGCCGCCGTGGAAACAGCTGTCAAACATGGAGCAAACGTCATCTTCTCGACCTCGCACCGCCTGATGGAATACACGCTCAGGGCTGCCGTTGAGTATCCCCAGGTTCGGTTCCTCAACTGCTCTATCGGCCTTCCCCATCAAAGCGTCCGTTCGTACTTTGGCAAGATGTACGAGGCCAAGTTTCTGCTGGGCGCCCTTGCCGCCAGCATGGCGGACAACCACCGCATCGGTTACCACGCATCGGTATTCGCCTCGGGCGCACTCAGCGAGATCAACGCCTTTGCGATTGGCGCCTCGCTGCTCGACCCCCGTGCGCAAATCATCCTGACCTGGGGCGATGTGCCCGCCGGAGGCCTTGCCGAGACCATGTGCCGCGAAGGTGTGAGCGTCATGACCGGCGCTGACATGTCAAAGTCGCTCGAAGACCCAACGGCCTACGGGCTTCACCGCTTGGTCGACGGCAAAGTCACCGGCATCGCCATGCCCGTATGGAACTGGGGCCGTTACTACGAGCTCATCGTTCGCAGCCTTCTTCACGGCACGTGGGACGAGACCAGCGACGACAACCAAGTGCGCGCCGTCAACTACTGGTATGGCATGAGCTCCGGCGTTATCGACATCCGTTACGCTCCGGGCCTACCCTACCAGACGCGCAAACTCGTGCAGTTGCTCCGCAACGGCATTGTCGAGGGATCCATCAACCCCTTTGGCGGCGAGCTCCACAGCCAGAACGGCGTGGTACAGATCGAAGGCTTCCCTCCGCTGCCGAGCACGCAGATTGTCGAGATGAATTGGCTGGCGGATAACGTGGTAGGCACCATTCCGCAGCTCGACGATGAGCCGAAGGTCCGCGCCCTATGAAAATCCTTGCCATAGCCGATACCGAAGAACGATGCCTATGGGAGTGCTTTCGCAAGGAACGCTTTGAGGGCGTCGACCTGATTTTGTCCGCCGGCGATCTGGACCCGGACTATCTTGAGTTTTTGGTTACGGTCATCAACAAACCGCTCATCTACGTGCGCGGCAATCACGATGACCGCTACGCACGTCATGCACCGGGTGGATGTATCTGCGTAGAGGACAGCGTGTACACGTACCGAGGGATTCGCATTGCGGGCCTTGGCGGGTCCATGCGTTATCGCGACGGCGCCAACATGTACACCGAACGCGAGATGTCCAAGCGCATGCGTAAGCTGTCGCGTAAGGTTAGGATGGTCGGCGGGTGCGACATTCTGCTTACCCATGCACCCGCCGCCGGTATGGGTGATCTGGACGATCTGCCTCATCGAGGATTCGAGTGTTTTAACACAGCACTCGAATCCTGGAATCCCGACTACATGGTGCACGGGCATGTGCACCAAAGCTACGGTTGCGATTTTCAGCGCGAGCGTCAGCATGTGTGTGGAACGACGATCATCAACGCCTGCGGCTATACGCAGTTTGAGCTCGACCAGACGCACTACCCCATCCGCGGCTGGCAAGCAGCTTGGCTCAACTCACAAACCATGCGCCGCGAGCTCAAACGCCACGAAGCCATCGAGTCTTCAACAGCCAGAACACCCTGGTAACCACCATAAAGGGGACACTGTCCCCTTTATGGTGCTTTTGACGCGATAGCAAGAAACCCGGTCCTGCACAATGAACTGCCTCCCATTTCTTGGACATGAGAAATGGGAGGCTTTTGGAGTGGGTATGATGAATTGGACACCTAGTTAAGAGCGAAAGGTGTTCAAGATGACCCAAAGAAGAAAGCGATACGACAGGCAGTTCAAGGTCTCGGCGGCAAAGGTGGTCCTGTCCGGGGAAAT
>NZ_JBBNLN010000011.1:0-55578 GCF_040092445.1 Collinsella sp. CLA-ER-H11
CATTTCCCCGGACAGGACCACCTTTGCCGCCGAGACCTTGAACTGCCTGTCGTATCGCTTTCTTCTTTGGGTCATCTTGAACACCTTTCGCTCTTAACTAGGTGTCCAATTCATCATACCCACTCCACCAGTCAAGCGGGTACAAAACTGGACCGCACGCAAACAGCTGTAGGACTGCTACGCTTTGACACGCAACCTATTAAATGCATCTTGGAATTACATCAATGCAAATAAATAACGTCGCATGACATCTATATTGGAGCTCGTGGTGTATCTGGCACCGCCGTTACGGCCGGATGCTGATCGACCCTGCACCTTGCGACTTGCTGGAGCCGTAAGCACAGTTGAACCCATGTAACGGTAAGTATCCTAGCACAAGCTGGTAACGAAACTGATTAGGGCAGTACTGGACAACATTTCGTTCATTTAGCGTTTTCAAGGGGGCTGTTTTGCGATGTTGTTCACATTGATGCAGGTTATTAAGGTAGTGGCGGTGATTAGGGGCGTTCCTGAAGCCCAAATGGAACGGCGATCTACACTGATAATCGCGTTTGTGTAACAAACTATGTACAGACATATGAAATAAATTGTGCAACTTTTTGTTGGCGTAGGAGGGGTTTACGGCGCAAGGTATTTTGGCATGAAAAAAGGCCTTCGGAATACCGAAGGCCTTTGCATTCACGATGGTGGAGACGAGGGGAATCGAACCCCTGACCTCTTGACTGCCAGTCAAGCGCTCTCCCAGCTGAGCTACGCCCCCGTGACGAGGAGATACTATAGGGGAATGTTTTGCTTGATGCAAGGGGGAATTTTGATTGATTGTCTTATCTTACGGTTTTTCCTGGGATGGGACTGAATTAGCTATTTTTGGCGGGTATGAAAATAACTTGTTGGGTTTATTAGTTATCTGGTTGAAGAAAGTCTCCTACCATTTTATTAAGCCAATGGTTGGATTTAAAGCGGAGCAACTCATTGAAGTTGTAAAATCTCTGGTTGAAAACGTCTTTGCCAGGGAGGACCGACCACGGCCGAGAAGTTCGCGTTCGACTACGTGAACGAGATTTTGGGTATCGTCAACTACGTGCGCGAAGTGCTACGCCCCGCCTACACTACTGGGATTGCCGTGCCTCATCTCGATCGCATCATCGCGAGCACGGCCTGACGATTGGCCCGCGCATCGACGTCCCGGGGCCGCTCTTCGTGACCGAGCGCGACCGAAACGACGAGATGGTGGATGAGTTCATCGAACCGAGGACAGGTCTGAGAAACGACACAGAAACGGGCGATGTGTTATGAGCATGACAGCAATTGCCGATTGGGAGCCCATGCCCTCTACGTGTTTAAAATGCAGCGACAACGAATACGGGTTCCCTACCGTCGTCTGCCGTACGCCCAGCAGACTTGTTGAAGAGTGCGAAAAAGCCTTCGACGCAGGGCTGCTGCTCGCCGCTTTGACTCTCGTAGTGACCATCCCAGACGTATGCGCAAACATCGACGGGACGGATTACCGAAAATGGTGCAAGGAGTACCTGGGGCTCCCGAATGATGGGAGAAAAATGACCAATGCGCGCAAGGGCGAGAAGCGCCCAGATGAGATAAAAGAGGGGTTTGAGACGATAGAGAATCGAGGCATCTTTACGGCATCGGATCTCTATCAGCTTCGCTGCGCGGTGATCCATGCGGGGTCGTCGGTCATCGAGGGAAGGGGCGAAGCGTATAGCCCCTACAAAGCCATCGGGGTTTGCGTACAGGGCGATGCGCGCGGGATAATCGCGAGTTATGGGCATAAAGGAATCGGCCATGGAAGCCAACAGGACTGCGAGTTCGATTGCGTCGTCAAGCTTGAAGGGCTCATCTCTCTCATAGCAAAGGGTGTGTGGAAATTCGTCGAGGAAAACCCCGAGCGCGATCGAGAATACTCAACGGGGAAAGGACTTTCCCGCCAAGGCGTGGTGGACTTCAGGCCTTTAATCAAAAAGCAAAGTTGTTAAGCATGTGGTTAAATTTGTATACGAGCGGGTTGTTAGATAAGTGGTTGGATTAAACAGAATCCCGTTTGCGGAAACCAAACAATCGTTTAATAACTTCCACCCACTTATTTTCATACCCTTTTTTGCGTTCCCAAAATTAGCCATTTCAGCCCCGTCATGATAAAACCCTCACGCCAGCAAATAACCGATCGCAACACCTTGATGGACTTGGATCCTGGCCGTACCCCTAACGACATTGGAGATGCCGGTGTCAGCCAGTAGTCCCAGGGGGCTGTGATCTAGCTCCCACTCGAGGCCGTGCTCGCTTACCTCGGTGTTGGGGGCTATGGCGATGATGGAGAACGTCTTGCCCTCGGCGCCCTCGATGGTCCACGACTCACCCGCGTGAAGGACGCGGGCGACCACATTGTCCTCGGCAATCCAGACAGGGGCATCCTCATAGCCTGCAAGCAGCCCCAGTACGGAAAGCGCCATGTCCGGACGGCCGCCCGTAGCGCAGGTCGCAACCAATTCGGCACCCGGCCAGCGACGGCGAACGGAATCGAGCGCCAGCGCCAGATCGGTATAGTCCTTGTAGGGGTCGTGGCGCTCAACTTCAAAGTCGGTGGCGGCATCGACCATCGCACGACCCGCATCGCTCACCGTGTCGGCATCCCCCACATAAACGTCACAGCCCAGGCCGGCACCTAGAAGGGCATCCAGGCCGCGGTCCACGGCGACAACGTGGTCGCACTCCCCTGCAAGCCTACGCAACAGATCCGCACTCGCCACCACGGGCGAGCCGCAGACCACCAATACTTTGCAAGCCACGGTCCTCGCCTATCCCTCAAACGAAAGCACGCGGGCCAGGTCAAGCTCCTCGTAGCTGTCGATAAAGATATCGCAGTTGGCGCGCACCTCATCGCGCTTCATGCGACCGTGCGGGTCATAAATACCCACGCGCTTAAAGCCTGCAGTGCCAGAGCTCTTTAGGCCAAAGACGGCGTCCTCAAACACCCATGCGCGCTCAAACTTGTTCCCATGGCGCTCCTCCAGGCGACGCAACGCCAGCTCGTACACGTCGGGGAATTGCTTGGAGCGCCCCGCCTCGCCCGTCGTGGTAATAAATTCCATATAGCGATCAAGGCCAGCACCCGCAAGCGCGGACTGCACCAGCTCGGCCGGCGTGGACGTAGCCACGCACATTGCAATGCCCGCCGCCTTCGCCTGCTTTAAAAATGCCAAGAGTCCCTCGCGTGGCGGCACCTTGGAGTAGCCATCGATCAGAATCTCGCCCAGCTCGCGATACAGCTCCTCTCCATTCGTACCAATGCCCCACGTGTCGTGGTAGGCCTGGCACTCATCCTCCAGCGACAAATGCTCAAACTGGGCAAAATCGTCGACCGTCACGTCGACACCGTGCCGGTGCAATAACTCGGGCTGGGCATAAGCCCAAACGGGGGTGCTATTTACCAGCGTGCCGTCGCAATCGAAAATAAAAGCAACCTTGGGAGCGGCGGTATGGGACATATACGAACCTTTCGATATCAAATGGTAAACATCCTGCTAAAAACGTTTTACCAAACGTCAGCCAAACAATTTTGAAACCCAAATTGGTAAAACTGTCAAGAGTTTTACCACGTCAAATCTGCCAGTGGTATAAACATGTCGCTTACCGATTAAACGCCCCCGCAAATCTGCTTTCGTCCATAAAACTAACGCACAGGTGTTATCGTAGTTTCTGCCGAAAGTTCCACCGAGCACGCGAGGTGGAACGAATCACAGAAACTTCGCCGTCCCTTCGATTCGTGCAGCCTTGGACCTTTCGCATCTAGTCACCAAGGCAACACGCTGCCGCGTCATGATGGGATCAAACGTGAGCGATACAAAGCTAAAGCCAACGGCTAAAAAGCCCGCAACCCGCAAACCGGCTCCGCACGCACCGGAGCTCTCCAAGGACGATGTCTATCTGTTTGGCATTGGCACGTGGGAGCGCAGCTGGGAAAAGATGGGCGCGCATCCCGACACGCAGCAGCGCACGCGCGGCTGGCGTTTTTGCGTTTGGGCGCCCGACGTTAAGAGCGTCCACGTCATTGGCGAATTTAACGACTGGGATGAGCAAGCCAACCCGTTGGTGCCCGTGCATACGAGCGCTATCTGGGAAGGCTTTATTCCTGGCGCCGAGCAAGGCCAGCTCTATAAATATCTCATCGAGACCAACGAGGGCGAAAAGCTCTACAAGGCCGATCCGTACGCCTTTAAGGCCGAGTGCCCTCCGGGAACGGCGAGCGTGCTGTGGACCCTCGATGGCTACCAGTGGAACGACGCCGCGTGGCTCAAGCGCCGCGCCGGCCACAACCATATGTCGCAGCCGCTCAACATCTACGAGGTGCATATTGGCTCGTGGAAGCGCCACGGCGACGCGCCACAGGGCGAGCCGGACGAGTACGGCAACTACCCCGGTCCCATGGACCCCTTCCCCGCGCAACGCGGCGAGTTCTACACCTACGACGACCTGTCGGTGGAGCTCGTGGACTACGTGCGTGACATGGGCTACACGCATATCGAGGTCATGCCACTTATGGAGCACCCCTTCGATGGCTCCTGGGGCTACCAGACGACCGGTTACTATGCCGCCACGTCGCGTTACGGCAACCCGCAGCAGCTCATGCACTTTATCGATGCGTGCCACGAGGCGGGCATCGGCGTGATCATGGACTGGGTGCCCGGCGGTTTTTGCGCCGACTCCCATGGCCTTGCCACCTTTAACGGTCACATGCTGTTTGAGCACGAGATTCACCCCAACTGGGGCACACACAAGTTTGACTTTGCCCGCGGCGAGGTCCGCTCTTTCCTGGTCTCCAACGTGCTGTATTGGCTCGAGAACTTCCACGTGGACGGCATTCGCATGGACGGCGTGTCCAGTATGCTGTACCTCAACTTTGGCATCGATGATCCCGGCCAAAAGAAGTTCAACAAGTACGGTACCGAGGAGGACCTGGACGCCAGCGCGTTCATTCGCCAGGTCAACTGCGCCGTGGAGGCGCACTACCCCGACGTGATGATGATGGCCGAGGAGTCCACCGCGTGGCCGCTCGTGACCTATCCGCCGCAGGACGGCGGCCTGGGCTTCCACTACAAGTGGGACATGGGCTGGATGAACGACACCCTGCACTACATGCAGACCGATTTTCCGTGGCGCCCCGGCAACCACGGGCTGCTCACGTTCTCCATCATGTACGCCTTTACCGAGAACTTTATTTGCCCGCTGAGCCACGACGAGGTCGTGCACGGCAAATGCTCGCTGATCGGCCGCATGCCGGGCGACTGGTGGCGCCAGTTCGCCGGCCTGCGCACGCTGGCTTTCTACCAGATGACGCACCCCGGTGCCAAGCTCAACTTTATGGGCAACGAGATCGGCCAGTTTATTGAGTGGCGCTACTACGAGTCCATTCAGTGGTTCCTGACCGAGGAGTACGAGACCCACCGTCATCATCAGGCGTTCATTAAGGCGCTCAACCACTTGTACACCGCCGAGCCCGCCCTATACGAGCGCGGCTACACCGACGACGGCTTTACCTGGATCGACGCGGACAACTCCAAGCAGTCCATCGTGAGTTTTGTGCGTCAGGGCGAGGACGTCGATGACGATCTGGTGATTCTGATCAACTTTGACCCGGCGAGCTACGAGAGCTTCCGCGTGGGCGTGCCGCGCGAGGGTGATTGGGAGGTCATCTTCGATTCCGACCGTCCCGAGTTCGGTGGCAGCGGATACGCCGGTGAGGAGCCCTATACCTGCTCGAGCGAGCCCTATCCCTGGAACGGGCAGATGGACTCCATCGAAATGAAGGTGCCTGGCCTGGCAGGCGTGGTACTTAAGCGCCGCGGTCCCAGCAGCTATAAGCCGCCCGTGGTCGAGAAGCCCAAAAAGGCGACGCGCAAGCGCACGTCCTCGGTAAAGCCCAAGACAGCGGCTGCTAAGAAGGCTCCGGCTAAGGCGAAGGCTGCCAAGCCCGCTGCCAAGGCTTCGGCCAAGTCCACCACGACCAAGAAGGCAGCCACCAAAAAGGCTGCTCCCAAGGCTAAGGCAGCTGCTGTTAAGGCTCCTGCCAAGAAAGCGTAACAAAGGCGTTACCACTGTAATTTCCCGCCCCGTGGGGGCGTAGGATACATGTCATAACCGTTCCGGGAGAAACATCCCCGGGGGAAAGGAACGTATGAATAAGATCTTCGACAACAAGCAGGAGTTTACCGAGCTCTATCGCGATGCCGTCATGAGCATTAGCGGCAAGAGCATCGAGGCCGCCAGCGACCTCGACCGCTTTAACGCCCTGGCCAAGCTCGTGGCCGAGAAGGCCCGCACCGTTGCCACCAAGAGCGACGCCCGCGCCACCGCCGAGGGCAAGAAGCGCGTGTACTACTTCTCGATCGAGTTTTTGATCGGCCGCCTGCTCGACAACTACCTGCTTAACTTTGGCGTGCGCGACATGGTCGCCGAGGCGCTTGACGACATGGGCTTTGACCTGTCCGTTATCGAGAACCAGGAGCCCGATCCGGCACTGGGCAACGGTGGCCTGGGCCGTCTGGCCGCATGCTTCCTGGATTCCATGGCAGCCGAGGGCATTGCCGGCTACGGCAACGGCATGCGCTACCGCTACGGCCTGTTTAAGCAGGAGATCGTCAACGGCAGCCAGGTCGAGGCTACCGACGAGTGGCTCACCCACGGCTATCCCTGGGAGGTCCGTCGTCAGGACAAGGCCGTGACCATTAAATTTGGTGGTCACGTTGAGGGCTTTGAGGAGAACGGCCGCACGTTCTACCGCACGGTGGACACGCAGGATATCCTGGCCGTCCCTTATGACATCCCCGTCGTGGGCTATGCCGGCGAGACCGTCAACAAGCTGCGCGTATGGGCCGCCGAGCCGGTCGAAGAGCATTTCGATCTGGAGGCCTTCAACCGCGGCGACTACGCCCTGGCCGATGCCGAGCGCGCCGAGGCCGAGGCTATCAGCGCCATCCTCTACCCCAACGACGCCGGCGAGCACGGCCGTCTGCTGCGCCTAAAGCAGGAGTACCTGTTTGTTTCGGCCGGCATCTACAGCCTGCTCGACACCTTTGAGAAGGAACACGGCGCCAACTGGGAGCTGCTGCCGCAGTTTGTAGCCATCCATACCAACGATACCCACCCCGCCATGTGCGGCCCCGAGCTCATGCGTATCCTCATCGACGAGAAGAAGCTCGAGTGGGACGACGCCTGGAACATCGTGACGAAGGTCGTGAGCTACACCAACCACACCATCCTGCCCGAGGCTCTGGAGAAATGGCCCATCGGCACGTTCTCCAAGCTGCTCCCCCGCGTGTACCAGATCATCGACGAGATCAGCCGTCGTTGGCACGAGTCGTTCGACACCACGCAGGAGGGCTGGCAGGAGCGTCTGCGCCAGACCGCCATTCTGTGGGACGGCGAGATTCGCATGGCCAACCTGTCCGTGATCTGCAGCCACAGCGTCAACGGCGTGGCCAAGATCCACTCCGACATCATCAAGAACATCGTGCTCAAGGACTTCTATGCCCTGACGCCCGAGAAGTTCAACAACAAGACCAACGGCATCTCGCACCGTCGCTTCTTTGCCGAGGCCAACCCCACCTATGCCAAACTCGTGACCGAGGCCATTGGCGATGGCTGGCTCAAGGACGCCTTTGAGCTGGAGAAACTCAAGGAGTTTAAGGACGACACCGAGTTCCTGAAGGCCGTGGGTGCCTCCAAGCGCGCCAACAAGGAGCGCTTGGCCGCCTACGTTAAGGCCGAGACCGGTCTGGTTATTGACCCCAACACCGTCTTCGATGTTCAGGTGAAGCGCTTCCACGCCTACAAGCGCCAGCTCATGAACATCATGAAGGTGATGGACATCTACAACCGTCGCATCGCCGATCCCAACTTCCACGTAACGCCGACGACCTTCATCTTTAGCGGCAAGGCTGCCTCGAGCTACACCTTTGCCAAGGAGACCATCCGCCTCATTAACTCCGTGGCCGATGTCATCAACAACGACCCCCGCGTGAACGAGGTCATGAAGGTCTGCTTTATCCCCAACTTCCGTGTGAGCAACGCCCAGCTCATCTACCCCGCCGCCGAGATCTCGGAGCAGATCTCCACGGCCGGCAAGGAGGCCTCGGGCACGTCAAACATGAAGCTCATGATGAATGGCGCCATTACGCTGGGCACCCTCGACGGCGCCAACATCGAGATCGCCGACCTGGCCGGTCGCGAGAACGAGGCCATCTTTGGCCTGACCGCCCCCGAGGTCGAGCAGCTCTGGGCATCCAACAGCTACTTTGCGTGGGATACCCTCAACGGCGACCGCGAGCGTCTGGGCCGCGTGATGGACGAGCTCAAGGACAACACGTTTGCGGGTCTTTCGGGCAACTTCGAGAGCATCTACAACGAGCTCATGAACAACAACGACCCAGACCTGGTCATGGCCGATTTCCGCAGCTACGTGGATGCGTGGGAGAAGCTCACGAACAGCTACGGCGACCAGGAGACCTGGAACCGCAAGGCGCTGCTTAACACCGCCTCGAGCGGCTGGTTCTCGAGCGACCGCACCATTCGCGAGTACCGCGACGAGATCTGGCACGCTTAAAGGCCGCGAGCTCCCCTATGCCAGCACGGCATTACTCGACGGGCGCGACCGAGCGTCGCGTCCGTCGCTAATGGGTTTAGGAACATCGATGACAGAAGGAGAAATCGATGAGTAAGAAAGAATGCATCGCGATGCTCCTCGCAGGAGGACAGGGCAGCCGATTGGGGGCACTCACCCAAAAGATCGCTAAGCCGGCGGTTAGCTTTGGTGGCAAGTTCCGCATTATCGACTTTTCGCTCTCCAACTGCTCCAACTCGGGCATCGACACGGTGGGTGTTCTGACGCAGTATCGCCCCTACCTGCTGCATGCCTATGTGGGCTCCGGCGAGGCGTGGGATCTTGACAGCCGCGACGGCGGCGTGTCGATCCTGCCGCCGTACGAGACGCAGACCGGCGGCGCCTGGTATGCGGGCACGGCCGACGCCATTACGCAGAACCTCGACTACATCAAGGCCAACGACCCCAAGTACGTCCTGATTCTTTCGGGCGATCACCTGTATCGCATGGACTACCGCAAGATGCTCAAGACGCACATTGAGAACAACGCCGACCTCACGGTAAGCGTTATGCCCGTGCCGTGGGAGGAGGCCAGCCGCTTTGGCATCCTGACCACCGACCCCGAGGACGGCCGCATCACCAAGTTCACCGAGAAGCCCGATAAGCCCGATTCGAATCTCGCGTCCATGGGCATCTACATCTTCTCGGCCGACGTGCTGATCGAGGCGCTCGAGGAGGACGCTCTGGACCAGCGCTCGAGCCACGACTTTGGCAAGGACATCATCCCCAAGCTGCTCGGCGAGGGCAAGCGCCTGTACAGCTACGAGTTCCACGGCTTTTGGAAGGACGTCGGCACCATCGCCAGCTTCCACGAGACCTCGATGGACCTGCTTGGCAACAACCCCGAGTTCGATCTGTTTGACAAGCACTTCCCCATCATGTCCAACATCACCACGCGTCCGCCGCACTACATTGGCCCGGATGGTCGCCTGGACGACTGCCTGGTCTCCAACGGCTGCAAGATCTACGGTACCGCTCGCCACTCGATCCTTTCGACCGATGTCATCATCGAGGAGCGCGCCGTGGTCGAGGACTCCGTGCTGCTGCCGGGTGCGCACGTTAAGAGCGGCGCGCACATCTGCCGCGCTATTTTGGGCGAGAACTCCACGGTCGAAGAGGGCGTGAAGCTCGGCTCTGTCGATACCACCAAGGATACGGCCGTCGTTGGAAATGACGTCGTTATCGGGAAGGGGGAATGATCCGATGATCAATCGCAAGGCCATCGGTTATATCACCGCTAACTACTCTTCGACCTACGGCAGCGTGCTGCTCAAGGACCGCCCCATCGCGTCCGTTCCTTTTTTGGGCCGCTACCGCCTGATCGACTTCCCGCTGTCCAACATGATGAATGCCGGCATCAAGACCGTCGGCGTCGTCATGCCGGGAAACTACCGCTCGCTGATCGACCATGTGGGCTCGGGCAAGGACTGGGGCCTGGACCGCAAGAAGGGCGGCCTGTTCATGGTGCCCGGCAACGCGTATGGCACCACCAAGGGCGGCATGCGCTTCCTGCTGCGCGACATCATCTCCAACAAGACGCTGTTCCAGCGCTCGGACAAGCCCTATGTTGTGATGATGGGCACCAACATCATCTTCAATATGGACCTCAACACCATCATCGACGCGCACGAGAACTCCGGTGCCCAGATGACCGTGGTGTACTGCAAGGCCACGCGCAACGTCGATGACGAGACCAAGCTGCAGATCAACGAGAACGGCCGTCTGACGGGCGTGAGCGCCGGCGTCGTGTACGGCGACAACGCCTCTATGGACTGCTGCATCGTCAACCGCGAGACGCTGCTCGAGATCATCGACCACTACCAGGCCGCCGACTATCTGGACCTGCTCGAGGCGCTCCAGGGCGACTTTGGCAACATCGACGTGTGCAGCTACGAGTACAAGGGCGAGGTCGTGGGCGTGTTTAGCGAGAAGTCGCTGTATCGCCGCAGCATGGACCTGCTCGACCAGACCGTGGCCGACCAGCTCTTTGACCCCGAGCGCCCGATCCTGACCAAGGCCCACGACGTGCCGCCTTCGCGCTACGCGACCGGCAGCCACGCGTGCAACTCGATCATCTCGGCCGGCTGCATCATCAAGGGCACCGTGCGCAACTCGATCCTGTCGCGCGGCGTTGTGGTTGAGGAAGGCGCCTCGGTGACCAACTCGATTATCAACCAGAGCTGCATCATCAAGAGCGGCGCCCGCGTTGAGAACGCCATCCTGGACAAGAACAACGTGGTTCCCACCAACACCGAGCTTCGCGGCACGCCCGAGAACATCCTGGTGCTGGGCAAGGCTCCGTTAACTTCCGACACCACCATCGTACGTTAACGTTGGTACCGCAACATCGCTCGTAACATGTAGAATAGCCGCCCGGTTAGCGCCAGGCGGCTATTCTCGAATTACAACATGGGAGACAATATGGCTGATTCCAGCAAAAAGATGCAGATCGTGTTTGCCTCGGCCGAGTGCGCACCGTTTGTGAAGACCGGTGGCCTGGGCGACGTGGCGGGCTCGCTGCCTGCGGCGCTTGTGCGCGCCGGCGCTGAAGTCATCGTGATGGTGCCCAAGTACGCCACCATCAAGGACGAGTACAAGGCGCAGATGGAGCACTTCTCCGACTTTTACGTGAGCCTGGGCTGGCGCAATGAGTACTGCGGACTCGAGAAGCTCGAGCACGACGGCGTCACCTATATGTTCATAGACAACGAGCGCTACTTTGCGCGCGACTATCCGTACGGCTTCTTTGACGACGGCGAGCGTTTTGCGTTCTTCTCCAAGGCTATCACCGAGAGCCTGCAGCACCTGCCGGCCGGCTTTGAGTGCGACATCCTGCACTGCAACGACTGGCAGACGGCGCTGGCGCCCGTGTTTTTGCGCGAATTCTATCAGGGCCTGCCGCTGTATGACCGCGTTAAGACCGTGTTCTCGATCCACAACGTGGCGTTCCAGGGCCAGTTTAGCGACACCGTGATGGAGGACATCCTGGGTGTGGCGCACATTCCGGCAGCCGCCTCGCAGCTGCGTTGCGACGCTTGCAGCATCAACTACATGCTGGGCGCCCTGCGCTATGCCGACGCCATCACCACGGTGAGCCCCACCTATGCCAACGAGATCCAGACGCCCGAATTTGGCGAGGGCCTGGACGGCGTTCTGCGCGAACGTTCGTACGCGCTGCAGGGCATTTTGAACGGCATTGACGTGGCGGGCTTTGACCCGGCGACCGACAAGCGCATTGCCGCCAACTACACGGTTGAGGACCGTTCCGGCAAGGCTGTGTGCAAGGCCAAGCTGCAGGAAGAGCTGGGGCTCGAGGTTCGCGACGACCGTCCGCTTATGGTCATGGTCACGCGTCTGACGCGCCAGAAGGGCTTGGACCTGGTCATGTACGCGCTCGACCGCATCCTGGCCGGCGGCGTGCAGGTGGCGGTGCTGGGCACCGGCGACCGCGACTACGAGGACGGACTGCGTTACTTCCAGGACAAGTACCCCGGCACCATGGCCGCACGCATCGAGTTCGATCCTGCGCTGTCGCAGCGTATGTATGCCGCCGCCGATATGTTCCTGATGCCTTCGAAGTTTGAGCCCTGCGGCCTGTCGCAGATTATCGCCATGCGCTACGGCACCCTGCCGATTGTTCGCGAGACCGGTGGTCTGAAGGACACTGTGATCCCGTACAACGAGTTTACCGGCGAGGGCACGGGCTTCTCGTTTAGCAACTTTAACGGCGACGAGATGGGCGACGCGGTATTCCGTGCGGCGCGCCTGTTCTGGGATAACCGCGACGCCTGGAACCAGCTGGTCACGCAGGCCATGAGCCAGGACTTTAGCTGGACGCGCTCGGCCGATAAGTATCTGGACCTGTACTTCTTTATGCACCCGGAGATTGAGAGGCCAGCGGCTGTTGTCGACGAGCCTGAGGCTGCAGCTGAGCCGGTGGCCGCAGAGGAGCCCAAAGCCGAGCCTGAGGTGAAGGCTGTGGTTGCTCCTGAGGCAGAGGCCGAGGTTAAGCCCGCTGCAAAGCACGCAGCTAAGAAGACCGCGACCCGCAAGACGACCACTAAGAAGGTTACGACGACCAAGTCTGCCGCGACTAAAACAACGGCTGCCAAGACAACGACCACGCGCAAGCGCACGAACGCCGCTGCCAAGAAGGCCGCCGAAGCCGAGGCTGCTCCCGAGGTAAAGGCCGAGGTCGCTGAGGCCAAGCCGGCCGCCAAGGTTCCGACAAAGACCGCTGCCAAGAAGACGACCACGGCCGCCAAGAAGGCAACGGCAGCCAAGAAGACCACGGCAACGAAGTCGACGACCACGAAGGCCGCCACGACCAAGGCAGCCACAAAGCCGGCCGCCAAAGTCGAGGAGAAGCCCGCAGAGTCCAAGGCCGAGGCAACCGTCGAGGCCAAGCCGGCTGTCAAGACGACCACGCGCAAGCGCGCCACGACGACGGCCAAGAAGACCACGACCAAAGCTGCTGCTTCCAAAGAGGAGCCCAAGGCCAAGGTAAAGGCCAAGACCGAGCCCGCCAAGGAGACCCCGGTCTCCCCCGCCGCCGCAACCGAGAAAAAGGCGCCGACGAAGAAGACGTCCGTCCGCAAGGCAACGGCCACCCGTAAGCGCCGCTAGCCCACAGACGATTTAAAACCTTATCAAACCCTAAGTAAGGGGCGCTCCAACCGGGCGCCCCTTCTCTGTAGATAGTTGGTAAAACGATTTTCTAGGACAACCGTTCGCCGATGGTAAACGGATGTTGTTTATACAGCCTGTGTACAACAGATATACTTATATCCTGTGCGTAAAGCCATGGCCCGCAGGCCGTGATTCTATTGAACTGGACCGAATTATGAGATTGATTCACAACAGCCGTCTGCCGCAGTTTCGTGCTCCGTTTGGCGCTGTGACCACTGGAACTTCCGTTTCGCTCTCGGTGATTTTGGAGGATGCCGACCCCAACCAGGCAACGCTTACCCTGCGTACCTGGGTCGATGATATCGGTGAGTCTCTGTATCCCATGACGCACGAGGGCGACGGCATATTTAGCGTAGAACTCAAGTGCACTGAACCATGTCTTATCTGGTACAGCTTTATCTGCAATATCGAAGGCCAGCCTGAGGTTCGCCTGGGCGCACCACAGGGCCGCACCGGCGGCGAAGGCGTAACCTACGACTACGCTGAGGTGCCGTCATTCCAGGTCACCGTCTACAAACACCGTGAGAACCGTCCCACCTGGTACGAGCGCGGTATGGTCTACCAGATCTTCCCCGATCGCTATGCCCGCGACGAGCACTGGCGCGAGCGCACGCTGGCCGAGGTCGAAAAACCGCGTAAGGGCATTCAGCGCCGCATGGTCGAGGACTGGAACGAGCCGCCTGTGTACGAGCGCGCCGAGGACGGCTCCATCAAGACCTGGGACTTTTACGGCGGATCGCTCAAGGGCATTCAGGAAGACCTGCCCCGCATCGCCGAGCTGGGCTTTACGGCCATCTACCTCAACCCCATCTTTGAAGCCGCGAGCAACCACCGCTACGACACCGCCGATTACACCAAGATCGATCCGATTCTGGGCACCGAGCAGGACTTTACCGAGCTGTGCGAGGCGGCCGAGAAGCTGGGCATTTCCATCATTCTGGACGGTGTGTTCAACCACGCGGGCGACGATTCGATCTACTTCAACCGCTACGGCAACTACCCCGGCGTGGGCGCGTGGCAGAGCGAGGATTCGCCGTGGCGTGATGCGTTTTATTTCCACGAGGACGGCTCGTACGACTGCTGGTGGGGCGTGGGCAATATGCCCGCCATCAATGAGAGCTCCGAACTGGTACGCGAGAGGCTCCTGGGCAAGGACGGCGTGATCCGCAAATGGCTGCGCGCCGGCGCTCACGGTTGGCGCCTGGATGTGGCCGACGAGCTTTCCGACGATTTCCTAGCTGAGATCAAAAAAGCTGTGCTCGCCGAGAAGCCCGACGCGCTGCTGCTCGGCGAGGTCTGGGAAGATGCCTCCAACAAGATCAGCTACGGTCATCTGCGTCGCTATCTGCAAGGCTCTGAGCTCGACTCGGCCATGGATTACCCCTTCCGCGATATGGTCATCGGCTTTTTGATGGGCTACAAAAACGCCTACCAAGCTGCCGAGGATATCGAGACCTTGCGCGAGAACTATCCGCGTGAGGCCCTGTCTTGCGCGCTTAATCTGCTTTCGAGCCACGACCGTCCGCGCATTATCTCGGTGCTCGGCGGCGGCCCTGACGAGTCGCAGCTGCCCGAGAGTGAGCGCAGCAAATGGCGCCTGGACGAGAACTCCATGGGCCTGGCCAAGAGCCGCTTTTGGCTGGCGACGCTCATGCAGATGACGTTCCCGGGCGTTCCCTCAATCTATTACGGTGACGAGTACGGCTTGGAGGGACTCACCGATCCGGGTAATCGCCGCACCATGCCGACCAAGGAAGACCTGCACGACTTCGATACGTTCGCGATCGTCAAGAATGCATCTGCTGTGCGCCGCGCGCTGCCGTTTATGATCGACGGTGAAATCAAGGCCTTCGCGCTCAATGACGAGGTGCTGGCCTACAACCGTACCGGTAAAGACGGCGAGTCCGCGACCGTCATCATCAACCGCAGCCTGCGCAATTCACACCGCGTGACGATTCCGGCGCTCGGCGAATGCGCGAGCGATGTGATTAGCGGTCACGAGTGCGAGATCCACAACGGTACGGTCACGCTCGACCTGTACCCACTGGGTTCGTCGATCATCTATCACCACGCCGAGCAGCGCCTGCAGGAGCCGCTCGATCACGGTGCGGGTGTTGTGTGCCATATCACATCGGTGCCGACCGACGACGGCAAACCCGGTACGATCGGTGCGCCCACGCGTCGCTTTATCGACCATCTGGCCGCCATGGGCATGCGCTACTGGCAGGTTCTTCCCGTCAACCCCACGGACTTCTTCCGCTCCCCTTACGCCGGTCCTTCGGCCTTTGCAGGCAATATCGACCTCCTACCCGAGAGCCACGAGGAGCTGGCAGCCGACTTTGAGACCTGGAAGGCCCGCGGCGGCGAGGATGCTGACCCGCTGTACACCGCGTTTAAGCATCGCAATGCCGATTGGCTCGAGAAATACTGCGTCTATATGGCCGTCAAAAAGTACTTTGAGGGCGAGTCGCGCCACGATTGGCCGGCAGATGTCGCGCGCTACAACGAGCATCTGATCGACGACAAGCGCTTCCACAACGAGGCCGAGCTTCAGGCGTACATGCAGTACCGCTTTGACTTGGCTTGGTGCGAGCTCATGAACTATGCGCACAAGAAGGGCATCGAGGTTATCGGCGATATTCCTATGTACGTGTCGGACGATTCGGCAGACGCGTGGAGCGAACCTGAGAACTTCTGGCTGTCCGATACCGGCAAGGCAATCGAGATTTCCGGCGCGCCGCCCGACAACTTTGCGCCCGAGGGCCAGGTGTGGGGCAACCCGACGTTCCGCTGGGACCACATGAAGCAGAACGGCTATAGCTGGTGGATGGATCGCCTGCGTCGTGCGTTTTCGCTCTACGACCGCGTGCGCCTGGATCACTTCCTGGGATTCCACAGTTACTTTAGTATCCCCGCAGGCAAGGCTTGCGCCGAAGGTCGCTGGTTGGCGGGACCGGGCAAGGACCTGTTCCAGACCGCTTATGACGAGCTGGGTCCGCTCAACTTTATCGCTGAGGACTTGGGCTATCTGACGCCCGGTGTTCGCGCCATGGCATCGACCTGCGGTTTCCCCGGCATGGACGTGCTGGAGTTTAGCGACTACGACGTTCGTTGCGGTGTGCATCCCACGCCCGGCAAGATTCTGTACACCTCGACGCACGACACGTCGACGCTCGCCGGCTGGTGTACGCGTTCTTTTGCGGGCGGCGATGAACCGAGCGGTGTTGAGGTGGCGGCCAAGCTGATGAGCGACGCACTGGCAAGCGACGCTCCCCTGGTGATGATGCCGCTGCAGGACGTGCTGGGGCTGGGCGACGACGCACGCATGAACGTGCCGGGCGTGGCCACGGGCAACTGGACCTGGCAGGCTGACGAGGCGGACATTGCAGCCGCCGAGGGCAAAACCGCGCGGCTCCTGCGCAACAACCATAGATTCTGGGGCGAAGCGTGATAAAACCCCCGATATAGGGTACAGTTACAGACGTTTGAATTTTTGCGGGCAGAGTAATCTGCCCGCTTTGTGCTGAAAAGGAAGTATTTATGGCGCGCTACGATTACAAGTGCTCGAGCTGCGGCAACGTGTTTGAGGTTGAGCATCCCATGTCCGAGACCCCCGAGGTCGTGTGCCCCAGCTGCGGTGCCCCGGCGGCCAAGACGTTCTCAGCCAGCGGCATAAAATTTGAGGGCAGCGGTTTCTACAACACCGACCAGCGAAGCGGCGGCTCCAGCACCAGCGCCACGAGCGGCTGCTGCGCCAACTGCCCGCACAGCCACTAGAAACCAAACAGCCCCGCGACCGACATCGATCGCGGGGCTGATTCTTTGCGCTATAGGTGGCTCTATGAGTTGCGGTGAGATAAGGACTGTTTGGTGGGCAGAAGCCGCTATTCAATCCCTATTTCACCGCAACATATTAGTTACTTACGAATCAGGCGGGCGCAGAAGTGGCCGTCGTAGGAGTCGGCGTTTACTGGCACGCTTTGGAAAAGACCTCGGTCGTTTTGGCGTACGAAAACGAGCTTCTTGGCCTGCTCGAAATCAGGCAGTTGCAGAATCTGTGCCTCGGAGAGAGGCGCCACGGTAAAGCAGGCGCCCTCGGGAGAGGCCAGGAAGGCATCTACGACCTGCGTGTTCTCTTCATCAAATACCGAGCAGGTGGCATAGATAAGTTCACCGCCGGCAGCCACGCGTGCGGCTGCTTCCTTGAGCATCATCAACTGCAGTTTGGGCAACTCGGTCGTAACGTCATTCTCAGTTAGGCGCCACGGGATCTCGGGATGACGACGCATGGTGCCGGTGCCAGAGCACGGCGCATCGATAAAGACCGTATCGAACTTAACCGGCTTGCCAAGCATGGCATCAAACGACGTCAGTACTTCATCAAGCTCGCAGGCATCACCCGAAACCGTACGAACGCCCTGAATACCGGCCTTGTGCAGGCGAGCGAGATTCAGATCGCATTTGCGATCATGCAGATCGAGCGCCGTATGCTGACGCTCATAGCCCGCACGCTTGGCCTGGCACATCATCACATAGGTCTTGGTGCCACGACCGGCACCAATCTCAAGGCAGCTTCCAGGGCGCGTGGCAGCTGTGGCGATAAGCTGCGCATTGAGATCAGATGCCACCGCGGCAGCACGCTCAAACACACCCGATGCAACCGTGACCTGCGCATCTACCGGGGCATGGCAGCCCGGGAAAACGGGCGCGACGAGCTGCGAGACATACGGATCGGGCTTGGTCGCAAAGGCGTTCTCATGCAGGGCCAGCGGCGCGGGGGCCAGATTGCCGGCAAAGTTAAGCGCACCCTCAGGCGTGTCGAACGATGCCATAATGCGAGCGCACAGCCAACGCGGCAGACCCATCAGGCGCGACAGACGAACCAGGCGTCGCTCAGACTCATCTACATCGGACGCCGTGGCAAAGTCCTCAACATTGTCCGCAACCTTATGCAGCACGGCATTGGCCAAGCCAGCGGCGGACTTAGCGCCGCAGCGAACCAGCTCAACACCCTGACTTACAGCAACGCGCCCAGGCGTATGTAAATAGAGCATCTCGAAAGCCGAGATACGAAGCGCCATGCGAACACGCGGCGCAACCTTTTTAGGCTTATCGAGAAACTGGTCGAGCAGCTCGTCCAAAATACCCTGCGTGGCGGCCACACCAAGTGCCAAGCGGGCGGCAAAAGCGGAATCGCGCTGATCAATAGCCTTGGCCGATGCGCGAGAGGACAGCACGTCGCGCGCATACATGCCGCGGCGATCGGCCTCCATCAGCACATCGAGCGCAAGCTTGCGCGCGGGAGACAGCTTGCTCATGACAGAACACCCCACGAAAGATCGGCGCCTTGCAGCCCAGCAGCCCAAGCAGAAGCGGCCATACCACGCTTGCCATCGGGCTTAACCTCGAGCAGTTCAACCGCACCATCGGAAAGGCCAAGGAAAACACGCTTGGCCTTAATGAGAACCTGACCCTCGCCAAGCGACACATCAGCCGGCGCAGCATCGAGCACGCGCACGGTCTTGCCGGCAATCACGCAACGAGCAGGCGCAGTATCGGACGAAGCGAGCACATGACGCACGCAATCGAGCGCAGCCATCTGCGGATCCAGACGCATCTCCAGCTTGGAAATCTTGGCAGCATGGGTAACGAGCGCCTCATCCTGTTCAGTCCACACGGCGGTGCCATCGGCAAGAGAAGGAAGCGTATCGGCAAGCAGTTTGCCGCCCAGCTCGCCAAGCTCCATAGTCAGTGCCTCAGCATGCTTACCGGCAACCGACGTGGAAGCCTGAGCACAATAAGCACCAGTATCCACGCCATGCCCGATGCGCATGATAGAAACGCCAGCAACCTCATCACCAGCAAGAATGGCACGCTGAATGGGAGCGGCTCCACGCCATCGAGGCAGCAAGGACGCATGAACATTCACAATACCGAGCGGTGCCATATGCAGCACCTCATCGGGCAAAATGCAGCCATAAGCAGCCACACAGAAAATGTCAGCCTGGGCAGTCTGGAGCGCCTCAACAACCTCAGGCGTCATACGATTAGCCTCAACAACCGGCAGACCAAGCTCAAGCGCCTTGGCCTTAACAGGAGACGGCTCCAACTTTTTACCACGTCCGCGAACAGCATCGGGACGAGTAACAACAAGCGCAATCTCATTCCCAGCCTCGACGAGCGAAGTCAACGAAGGCACAGCAAAATCAGGCGTACCCATAAACACAATACGCATAAAGAACGTCTCCCCTCAACCAAAGCCGAGACGGCTACAAATAACAGCGGAAAGCCAAGTCACCAGCCCATCCGCAATAACATTTCAACAAGAACAAATATACCCAAAACCAAAGAAAGAGCCGCAATAAAAGCAGCTCTTCCAACAAAGCAATTATCAGCGAAGACGCCCCTCCCTGGCCCAACGGCACCCGGGCGAGACAAGCAGCGTCAACGTAGTCCCCGGGGCGCCCGCCTATATCGTCCCGCGCGCAGTTTCGCAGCGCAGCGAGAATGTTTGAGCACGGGATGATATAGGCGGGCGCCCCGGGGACGGACAAACCTACTCCGTCTCGCCCGGTCGAGCGCCGCGGGCCAGGGCGTCCTGGTACTCCTTGACAGCCTTGAGCCTCTGCATAGGCTTCAGTCGCTCGAACATGGTGTTGCCGTGTAGGTGGTCGATCTCGTGCTGCAGGCACACGCAGAACAGATCGCCCGTGGCCTCATAGCGAATCAGGTTGGCATCCAGGTCGTACGCCTCGACGACGACATGGTCGGGACGCTCGATCTCGCAGCTAATACCAGGAATGGAAAGGCAGCCCTCGCTAAACGGCACCAGATGGTCGCTCTGCTCCACAATCACGGGATTGATGAGCACGTACGGGTCGTAGTCGTTTTTGTCGCTGTAGTCGCAGTCGATGGTGACGAGCTGAATGAGCTCGCCGATCTGCGGGGCAGCCAGGCCGCAGCCGCCGTTCTCGAACATCATCTTCTTCATCTTCTCGGCAAGCGTCTCGATCGCCGGGGTGATCTCCTCGATGACGGCGCACTCCTGGCGCAGACGAGGGTCGGGCGACAGTACGATTCCGTTGGCTTCCATGGCCATCCTTTCGGGTTGTTACATCAAATCATAGGCGTCGACGTCAACGCTCACGCTCACGCCGCGCACAGAGCCCACCTCTTTGAGGCAGGCGTCGATATCATCAGAGACATGGTACCCCACGGGCGACTTCACAAGCAGATGGAAGCGGTAACGGTCCTTGGCTCTCTCGATTACACACGAAGCCGGGCCCAGCACCTGCGGCACGGCACTCCCCGCCTGCAAAAAGTCGGGCGCGGCAGCATGCCAACGGCGCTTGAGGAGCTTTGCAATGCGCCCGATGTAGTCCTGTGCTTCGTCTCGGTTCGCCGACCACACCAAGATGTT
The DNA here is from genome assembly GCF_040092445.1 of Collinsella sp. CLA-ER-H11. NCBI lineage: Bacteria > Bacillati > Actinomycetota > Coriobacteriia > Coriobacteriales > Coriobacteriaceae > Collinsella > Collinsella sp. CLA-ER-H11. The sequence goes on from NZ_JBBNLN010000011.1 coordinate 20,781, forward strand.
GACCAGGCGAACAAAAGGCGGGTACAGCGCGTCGCGGCGCTGGTCCAGGTCGTAGTCGGTAAAGATCGAACGGTCATGCTCAGCGACGGCGCGAATGACCGGGTCCTCGGGCAGGTAGGTCTGGATGATGACCTCGCCGGGGCGATCACCACGACCGGCACGGCCGGCGACTTGCTCCAGCAGATCGTAGGCGCGCTCCCCTGCGCGGAAGTCCGGCAGCTTGAGGGCGAAGTCGGCATTGACCACGCCCACGAGCGTGACCTCGGGAAAGTCGAGGCCCTTTGCGATCATTTGGGTGCCCAGCAGCACCGCGCAATCGGCGGCATCGAACTTCTCAAGCAGCTTTTTGTGCGCATCCTTGCCGCGCGTGGAATCGGCATCCATACGAATAATGGCGACGTCCTCGGGCAACATCTGGTGCAGTGCGTCCTCGATCTGCTGCGTACCCAAGCCCATTTTTGCCAGGTAGCGACTGCCACATTTGGGGCAACGGCTCGTGGGCGCGGGATACGGCTGCACGCGCCAAGACGAACCGCATGTGTGACACTGCAGCGTGTGCGTGCGCTCGTGATACGTAAGCGCGGTGGAGCAGTGGTTGCAGGTGGGGACGCAGCCGCACTCGCGGCACATAAGGAACGGCGCAAAGCCACGGCGGTTATGCAGCAACACGGCCTTCTCGCGGCGCTCGACCACACGCTCCAGGCCTTCCATCAGCGGTTTTGAGAACATAGAGCGGCTGCCGTGCGAGAACTCGCGGCGCAGGTCGGCAATGCGGACTGTCGGCAGCACGGCGTGTCCCGGGCGCTCGGGCATCTCGACGCGCGTCCAGGTGGCACCGTTATACGTGCCACGGCGGCAGCGGTCGAGGGCCTCAGCAGAAGGCGTGGCCGAGCCCAGCGCGAGCGGGCAGCGATAGCGACGCGCCATCTCGGCCGCCACTTCGCGCGCATGGTAGCGCGGGCTGGAACCCTGCTTGTAACTGGTCTCGTGCTCCTCGTCGATGATGATAAGGCCCAAGTCGCTGAGCGGGCAAAAGAGCGCCGAGCGGGCGCCCACGACCACGCGCGCGGCACCGCTGGCGACCATATCCCATTGGTCCAAGCGTTCACCGGCCGAAAGGCGCGAGTGGAAGACCGCAACCGTTTCGCCAAAGCGCGAGCGAAAACGGCCGACGGTCTGGGCCGTCAGCGAGATCTCGGGCACGAGCACGCAGGCCGAACGGCCGGCTGCCAGCACGCGCTCGATGGCGGAGAGGTAGACCTCGGTTTTGCCGGAACCGGTGACGCCATCGACGAGCACCACGTCGCCGTGTGCATCCAGGCGAGCTCGCTCAATCTGCGCGAGCGCCTGCTGCTGGCCGTTGGTGAGTGCCACCGGCGCCTTACCGCTCGCCGAGGACAGCGTGGTCTGCTCGCTGCAGCCACGCCACGCACGGCGCTCTTCCACCACCACGATACCGCGTTTTTCAAGCGCCTTGATGGTCGCCGACATGCTGTTATAGAGCAGGTTGAGGTCACGCGTCGTGACCGGGCCGCATTGGAGCGCCTCGATGAGCTGACGTTGGCGAACCGCTGTCTTGGGCGGCGTGTAGTCGAAACCCTCGGGCGTGAGCATGACCCAGCGGTTTTGGATAGGCTTGACGGCGGGGCGCTCAACCGTCCACACGCCGTCATCGCCCTTGACCACGCGCGGACTTCCACCCGGGGGCAAGAACAAACGCAGGCACTCGGAAAGCGTCGCGACATACTCGCGGCTCATCCAGCGTGCGATACGGGCAGCCTCGACAGTAAAGAGCGGTTTGCTGAGGATAGCCTCGATGGGCTTGATGCGTGCGGGGTCGAGGGCGATGTTGCCTTGTAGGTCGCCCAGCTCAGGCGCAATGTCGACAATATAGCCCGCGGCGGCACGGTTACCAAAGTGGACCAGGACCGTTGATCCGATCTGCGCTTCGCTAGCAAGAGGTTGAGGAATGCCATAGGCAAACGGCTCGGACAGCGCACGCGTTGGGATGTCGAGAACCACGCTCGCATAGGCGGCGATGGGCTCAGGTGCGGGCTCGGGCTGCGCCGGGGCGGCGGCAGGAGCCGCGGACTTCGGAGCTTCCTCCGGTTCCGGCGAACCAAACAGCGAAAGTTGCTCGACCATGGCCCCAGCACCTCCTATCCCATACGTCTACAGAAACAAGAGCCCCGCTCGGGTGAACGGGGCTCGGATACATACGTTTGCGCAGCGATTACAGCGCCATCGTGCGGGCGCGGTCGATGCGCGCCAAGCAATCGTCGCGGCCGACGAGTGCCATGGTCTCGCCCAACGGAGGGCTCACCATGTTGCCGCAAACGGCGACGCGCACGGCCTGGAACACCACGCGCTTCTTAAGGTCCATCTGCTCGGGCAACGGCTCAAGCGCAGCGTCGATGTTGGCAGCCGTCCACTCGTCCACGCCCTCGAGCGCGCCCTTGGCGGCATCCAGAATGGCACCCATGCCCTCCTTGGCCAGGCCCTTGTTGACGGACTTCTCGTCATACTCGAGCGTCTCGGCCGTAGCGAAGATGGGAGCGGCGACGGTCACGGCGTCGGCCGGCATCTTGGTGCGCGGCTTAACGATGGCGGCAAGCGCGTCGATCCAATCCTCGCCGTACTCGACATTACCCTCGATGAGACCCGCCTCGTGCAGCTCGGGAACCATGATCTCGTCGGCAAACTGAGCATCGGACATGCCATTGATGTACTCGGCGTTGACCCAGTCGAGCTTCTTGGGGTCGAAGGTCGCCGGGTTCTTGGAGATGCGGTCGAGCGAGAACTTGCTGGCCAGGACATCGCGCGGGATGATCGTGGTTTCGCCGTCGAGCGACCAGCCGAGCAGCGCCAGGTAGTTGACAAAGGCGTCGGACAGGTAGCCGGCGTCGCGGTACTCCTCCACCGAGGTGGCGCCGTGGCGCTTGGAGAGCTTTTTGCCGTCGGCGCCCAGGATCATGGAGATGTGAGCGAACGTGGGCACGGGAGCGCCGAGGGCCTCGTAGACCATGACCTGACGCGGGGTGTTGGACAGGTGGTCGTCGCCGCGGATGACGTGGGTGATCTTCATCATGGCGTCGTCGACGACGGTCGCGAAGTTATACGTGGGCGTACCGTCGGAGCGGAAGATGACAAAGTCGTCGAGCTCCTTGGCGTCGAAGGTCACCTCTCCGTGGACGGCGTCGTGGATGACGACGTCGCCGCGGTCCTCGGGCACCTTGATGCGCAGGACGTAGGACTCCCCGGCCTCGATGCGGCGGCGGGCCTCCTCGGGATCAAGATCGCGGCAACGGCGCTGATAGCCCTGGAAGGGGTCCTTGCGCTCCTGCGCGGCCTTGCGGTCGGCGTCGAGCTGCTCCTTGGTGCAGAAGCAGGGATAGGCCTTGCCCTCGTCCCAAAGCTTCTGGGCGGCCTGCTTGTACAGGTCCAAGCGCTCGGTCTGGGCGTAGGGGCCAAAATCGCCGCCCACCTCGGGACCCTCGTCCCAGTCCAGGCCCAGCCAACGCATGGCGCGCAGGATGATCTGCGTGTTCTCGTCGGTGGAGCGGGTGGGGTCGGTGTCGTCGATGCGCAGGATGAACGTGCCGCCGTTAGCACGGGCGAAAGCCCAGTTATAGATAGCGGTGCGGGCGCCGCCAATGTGCAGCTTGCCCGTCGGTGAGGGTGCAAAGCGGACGCGAACGTCTGATGCCATGGAAATCTCCTCGATTGCAGGATGGATGTCTAACCGCACCAGTATAAAGCATCAAAGCAACCTCCGCACAAAGGGCACCGACCTACTCATTGGGGACAGACTTAAATGACCATTCTTTGGGCAACCTGTCGGCACTTAGGCAAGGCTGGTCATTTATGTCTGTCCCCAATGAGTAGGTGCGGAAAGGGTGTGAATGTTTGATTTACGCGCTATGATGTGCCCTTGCATAGAGAGCCCGGCGGAATGGTAACGGTCGCCGGGACACGTTTTTGAAAGGACAATCATGTCAGAAGAACTTCGTTCCATCCCGCCCCAACACGGGTCCTTTGTTTTTACGTCGGAGTCGGTGACCGAAGGTCATCCCGATAAGATCGCTGACCAGATCAGCGACGCCGTCCTCGACGCAATCCTCGCCAAAGAAATAGAGCTCCAGGAGCAGGGCTACATCGCCCCCAACGGCGTGCCTGCCAACGTGGAGAACGTCCGCTGCGCCTGCGAGACCCTCGTGACCACCGGCACCGTCATCGTCGCCGGCGAGATTCGCACCCAGGCCTACGTAGACGTTCAGGAAATCGCCCGTGGCGTTATCCGCCGCATTGGCTACAACCGTGCCAAGTTCGGTTTTGACTGCGACACCTGCGGCGTCATGAGCCTCATCCACGAGCAGTCGCCCGATATCGCCCAAGGCGTTGACGAGTCCTTCGAGACCCAGACCGGCGCTACCACCGACCCGATCGACCTGATCGGTGCCGGCGACCAGGGCATGATGTTCGGATATGCCTCCAACGAGACCAAGACCCTCATGCCCATGCCGCACTACCTGGCAAGCCGCCTGGCCGAGCGCCTGGCCGCCGTGCGCCACGACGGTACCCTGCCCTATCTGCGTCCCGACGGCAAGACCCAGGTCACCGTGCGCTACGAGGAAGGCAAGCCCGTCGAGGTCACGACCATCGTCATCTCCACGCAGCACGCTGCCGAGATCGAGGACATGGGCAAGATCAAGGCCGACCTCATCGAGCACGTCATCACCCCGGTCATGGCCGCTGAGAACATGCCGTGGGATAACGCGGACATCTACGTGAACCCCACCGGTCGCTTTGTCGTGGGCGGCCCCATGGGCGACACGGGCCTCACCGGCCGCAAGATCATCGTCGACACCTACGGCGGCTACGGTCGTCACGGCGGCGGTGCCTTTAGCGGAAAGGACTGCACCAAGGTTGACCGCTCCGCCGCGTATGCCGCGCGCTGGGTCGCCAAGAACGTGGTCGCCGCCGGTCTGGCCGCCCGCTGCGAAGTCGAGCTTGCCTACGCCATCGGCGTTTCCAAGCCCCTCTCAATCATGGTCGACACCTTCGGTACCGCGCATGTTGCCGAGGACAAGATCGTCGAGGCCGTAGAGAAGACCTTCGACCTGCGCCCAGGTGCCATCATCCGCGACCTAGACCTGCGTCGCCCCATCTACGAAAAGACGGCAGCCTACGGTCACTTCGGCCGCGAAGACCCCGACTTCACCTGGGAGAAAACCGACCGAGTCAAAGAACTCAAAGCAGCCTGCGGCCTGTAATTAAGAACCGCCAAGGTTTCAACGACATAAGCGCTTAAAAAAGAAGTACCGCTCCCAACCGGTACTTCTTTTTATTTAAACGGTGGTGAAGATGCTTCGATATGAGCCCACGCTGCGTCACCAGCTAATGAATTTTGCAGCACACGCGCCTCTACCATGTATCCTTAGTTCCGAGGGCTTTGGTATTTGGTCGGTCGCGAGTTCCGCACGAGCCGGAGGCCACTTAATGTGGCCTCCGTGCGAGCCAGGACTGTAGAGCAGGCGACCAAATACCAAAGCCCTCGGAACGACGGGATAGAAAAGGAGCACCCATGGCAGGCAAGCCGCAAACACTAGCTACGACCTCGGCATTCGAGATCTTGGGCCCCGTCATGGTCGGCCCCAGCTCATCGCACACCGCCGGCGCCCTCCGCTGCGCCCAAGTTGCCGCCAGCCTGTTGGAAGGTCGCATCACCAAGGTCACCTTTGGCCTGTGGAACTCCTTCGCCCACACCTACCGCGGCCACGGCACAGACCGTGCGCTCGTCGCGGGCATACTGGGCCTCGACACCGATGACGAGAACATCAAGCAGGCCTTCGACCTCGCACGCGAGCAGGGCCTCGAATATCACTTTGACATCAAGGGCGACGACGCGTCCATCCACCCCAACACCGTCGACATTGACATGGTCGACGACACGGGCGCCACGGCACAGGTCCGCGGCGAGAGCCTGGGCGGCGGCAAGATGCGCATCAGCCGCATTAACGGCGTCGGCGTCGACATCTCGGGCATGTATTCCACGCTCTTCGTGGCGCACAAGGACGTCCCCGGTGTACTCGCCGCGCTCACCAACCTGCTCGCCTACGCCCATGTAAACATCGCCTTCTGCCGCACCTACCGCACCGAAGTGGGCGGCCAGGCCTACTCCGTCTTTGAGACCGACGGCGCGCCCGACGACACCGTCGTCCCCATGCTGCGCAAGCTCGACAATGTCGATTACGCAACGTTTATCGAACTCCCCGGTTCTGCCTCGTCGCTCTCCCCCGGCGTCTCGGCCAAGGAAATCTTCGACGACGGCGAGCAGTTGCTCGATGCGTGTGAGGAACTGGGGCTCAGCATCGGCGCCGTCATGGCCGTTCGCGAGGCGCGTCTGACCGGCGAGGCCCACGCCGTCGCTGCCATGCGCCGCGTGCTCGACGTCATGCGCGAGGAGACCACGGCCCCCATCGCCAATCCGCAGCGTTCGCTCGGCGGGCTTATCGGCGGCGAGGCCAAGCTTGTCGAAGCCACCGGCCGCAACGATTTGAGCGCAAGCCTGATGGGCCCCGTTCAGACCGATGCCGTGGCCCGCGCGATGGCCGTGCTCGAACGCTCCGCCACCATGGGCGTGATCGTCGCCGCCCCCACGGCAGGCTCAGCGGGTGTTGTGCCCGGCTGCGTGCTTGCACTCGCCGATCGCCTGCAGCTCGACGACGAGCAGGTCATGGACGCGCTCTACTGCGCAGCCGCCATCGGCCTCAACCTCACCACGAGCGCCTGCGTCGCCGGCGCCGAGGGCGGATGCCAGGCCGAGGTGGGAAGCGCCGCCGCCATGGCAGCCGCCGCGCTGGTGCAGATGCTCGGCGGCACGCCCGAGCAGGCGCTCGACGCCAGTTCCATCGCGCTGAGTAACCTGCTGGGCCTCGTTTGTGACCCCGTCGGTGGCCTCGTGGAGGTGCCCTGCCAAAACCGCAACGCCATCGGCGTAGCAGCGGCCTTTAGCTCGGCACAACTCGCCCTCGCAGGCATTAAGAGCTTGGTGCCGTTTGACCAGATGGCACATGTAATGCTCTCGGTGGGCCACGCGTTGCCAGCCACGCTGCGCGAGACGGCAAAGGGCGGCATCGCGCAGGCTCCGGCCGCACTTTCGGCCTGTGCAAAATGCGGTGTGTGCGGATAGCGACTAAGAACGACTCAAAGGTGGGACATTTGTCCCAGCTCTTTCGAATGCCACCGTTTCCGTACCACAAACAGCAGGGCAATCGCTATAATGCAAGCCCAGTAAAAACACGATGAACCGCAAGGCGAAAATCGAAGGATATGCATACGATGTCGCAAAACGATCGAACTCAACTGATTCCCGATCCGCAGCAGCCGAGCAGGCACACCGGCGGCGTTCAGTCACCGCGTCCTATCGCGCCGAGCCACGGTCAGCAGCGTGGTGCGGCAAACGCGCCCCAACGCCCGAACCAACAGCGACAGCAGCGTCAACAACGTCAGCAGCGCCAGGCAAACGGCAATGCGCCCAAGCAGCCCCCCACGCACGCCCGAGGCGATCGCGGCCCCGCGCGCAAGTCCGCCGGCAACAATAAGTCGGGCAAAAAGACGACACTCTTTGTCGTCTTGGGTCTTATCGTCATTGTCTATATCGTAGGAATCGTAGCGTTTTCGCAGCTAGCCTACCCCAACACCACCATTGCCGGCGTCGACGTCTCGTTCTCCAACGCTTCGTCTGCCGCTACCAAGGTCAATTCGGCATGGAAGCACTATAAGCTCACCGTGACAGGCGATGACTTTAGCTGGACCTATCAGCCCGAGTCCGATGAGCCCATCGTCGATGGCGAAGCTGCCGCAAAAGAGATTATCAGCCACAACGAAGCCTTTGTATGGCCGGTCCGCCTTGTGGAATCCTTAAGCGGCAAGGCCAAAACAACCGCTACCTCCAACGAAGTCGATCTTGATCAAGACGTCGACCTGTCCATGCTCTCCGATACCTTTGACCAAAAGAAGTTTGAGAAGGATCTGGGCGCCGCCATCGACGAGTTTAACGAGGGGCGTTCGGGCACGTTCGAGGCCAATAGCTCCTATGACGAGCAGGCCGGCAAGTTTACCGTCGAGAAGGCGCGCTCCAACGAAAAACTCAACCGCGAGCATGTCATTAAGTATGCCGAGCTCGAGCTTGCCTCGCTGGCCGAGACCGTAGATCTTTCCAAGCTCGGCAACGATGCCTATGAGCCGCTCAATGGAACGCTGACCGATGATCAGATTCAGGCCGCATGCGATGCCGCCAACAACTTCCTGGGCGTCAACGTGACCCTCAAGCTCAACGGCGAGGATGCCGGCAAGGTTGATGGCAGCTCCGTGTTGCAGTGGATCAGCTTTGCCGATCCGGCCAATCCCACGCTCGATACGTCGCAGATCAGCAGCTGGGCAGCCGAGCCCGCCAACGGCTTTAATACCGTGGGCTCCACTCGCTGGTGGACGCGCGCCGATGGCAAGCAGTGCGCCGTCGAAGGCGGCGACTTTGGTTGGTCCATCGACAGCAGCTCGCTCGCCAAGCAGGTCGAGGACGCCATTAACAACAAGCAGACCGGCGAAATCGAGATCAAGTACTCCCAGAAGGCCGACACCTTTACCGCAAAGGGAGAGCCCGACTGGAAGGCGTATATCGACGTCGACCTGTCCGAGCAGCACGCGCGCTACTATGACGAGAACGGTAATATCGTTTGGGAGGCCAACTTTATATCCGGCAAACCGGGCGAAGACGCCACCCCCGAGGGCGTGTGGCAGATCAACAGCAACGACGGCGGCAGCACCCTGATCGGAGCCAAGGACCCCGAGACCGGTAAGCCCAAATACGAAAGCCCGGTGAGCTACTGGATGCCGTTCGAGGGCAATATGATCGGCTTCCACGATGCCACCTGGCAAAACGACAAGAGCTTCGATAACGCCGAGTCGTACAAATGGTGCGGCAGCCACGGCTGCATCAACCTGCGTCTGGCAGACGCCAAGGCACTTCACGACTGCATCAAAGTCGGCCTGTGCGTGGTTGTCCACTCGTAGTGCAACGCGCGCATTCCTACAACGTGGAACCGCAGCGACCAATCTAACAGTTCCGAAAGAAACCGTCCTATGCGCCCGCCCCAACCGGTGGGCGCATATACTTATCGAGGTACTTTCTATAAAGGAGACGCTATGCCGAATGTCCCCACGACCACCCCGGGCCCGGATGATACCGAGCACACGCTCGAAGATGTCACCGAAACGATTCCTCTGATTACAAACGTACATGCCGATAAGCAGAGCGGACGCGCGAACGATGCGACCGAGATTTCCGATGAAGAGGCATATGCCAAGCTCAAGGTAAAACGTGCCGAACGTCGACGCAAAAAGCTCATCCGACGCGGCATTGCGGTCGGCGTCGTGGCCGCCATTGTGCTCATCGCCGTTGTCGTGACCTTAGCCATCAACGCACGGCCCGCAGGCAACAACGGGCCGGTGACCGACATGGTGACCGAGGGCACGTTTACCACAACGGTCGAGGCGAAAGGCCAGCTCAAACCCATTTCGTCCTCAGTGGTCTCCCCTTCTGTCGACGGTACGGTCGATTCGATCAACGTGCAGGCGGGCCAATCCGTCAACGAGGGCGACGTGCTTATGACCATTAAAAACGACGAGCTCGATCGCAACGTTGCCGAGGCGCAGCGTGCAGTTGCTGCCGCTCAAGAAGACCTCGCTAATGCGAAGAAAGCCGCAGCTGCCGCTCAGGCCACCCCAACGACGGACGTCGATGGAGCTTCCGCAGCGGCTGGCGTCTCCGCCGCATCGGCGGACACGAACGCCGTATCGGCCGCGCAGCGCAGCCTCGCATCGGCCCAGGCAAACCTCGATCAGGCGAACGCCAAGGCGGCCAGTCGTACGGTCACGGCCCCGAGCTCGGGCAGTATCGTGGAGCTCAACGCCAAGGTGGGCGCCACGGTAACAGGCGGCATGATCATGGGCGAAAGCGATACGAGCGGCGGCAAGCAGTGCATGCAGATCGCCGACCTATCTAAGATGAAGGTGACCGTGCAGGTGGGCGAAAAGGACATCGCCAAGATCGCCGTTGGGCAGAGTGCCAACGTCACGTATCCCGCGTTTCCCGATATCGTAAGCCAGGGAACGGTCACGGCCATCGCCTCGGTGGCAAACTCCGACGCCGCCAACGGTGGCGGCGGCAGCGTAACCTTTAACGTCGACATTCTCATAGAGGCGCCCGACGCGCGCCTGAAGCCGGGCATGACGGCCGAGGTATCGGTGGTGACCGAGCAGCTCGACGACGTGGTGATGGTGCCGACGATGGCGCTCATGACCGAAGACGGCGAACACTATTACGTCAACGTGGCAACCGATGACGAGGGCAAGCATACCCGTCGCGTGAAGGTGACCGACGTGACGCAAAACGACAACGAAGCCGTAGTCGGCAAGACACAGGTAAAGCGCGACGACCAGGGCAACGAGATCAACCCCAACGTGCCGGTTACCAAGCTGCGCGATGGCGACACCCTCGTCATGGACACCGGAGCGGACGCAACGGCTGACGGCGGCTACAGCACGGATTCGGGCAGCATGTCTGACGACGAGGGCATGTAATGCGTCCCGTTATCGACATCCGCAACGTGCACCGCATTTTTGAGAGCGAGGCGGGTTGCGCCCACATCCTGCACAACGTGAGCCTGGCGGTAGAACCCGGCGAGTTCGTCGCCATTACCGGCCCTTCGGGCTCGGGCAAGTCAACGCTCATGAACATCCTGGGCTGCCTGGACAAACCGACGGCGGGCGACTATTACCTGCAAGGGCTCAACGTGGCCGAGCTCGATGATGACGAGCTCACCGAAGTCCGCGCCCTGAGCATTGGCTTTGTCTTTCAGAGCTTCAACCTGCTGCCGCGCCTGTCGGTTATCGAAAACGTCATGCTGCCGCTGGCCTACACCAATGTGCCCCGTAGCCAGCGCGAAATGCGCGCCGTTCACGCGCTGCAGGCTGTCACGCTGCCCGTCGACCACTGGGACCACCGCATATCCGAGCTCTCGGGCGGCCAGATGCAGCGCGTCGCAATCGCGCGCGCCCTCGTCAATGACCCGCCCATCATCCTGGCCGATGAGCCGACGGGAAACCTGGACTCCGCTACCGGAGCGCTTGTGATGGAGACCTTCCATAAGCTCCAGAAGCGCGGCAAAACCATCGTGCTTATCACACACGACCCCGGCATCGCCGCCGAGGCCGACCGTGCCGTGACCATCCGCGACGGTCGCATTCACGATGGCGCGTATATTCCACATGCACCGCGGACCCTGCGCAGCGCCGTGGATAGCCTGCCCATGATTTCCGCCTCCGCCAACCCGCCGAAAGGAGAGATGGCATGAGCGCCCGCGATCTCATCCAGGAAGCCCTTCACTCGCTCGAGGCCAACAAGGGGCGTAGCCTGCTCACTATCCTGGGCATTGTCATCGGCATCGCCTCAGTCATTGCAATGACCTCGCTCATCGGCGGCATCCAAAACAGCCTGGTCAACAGTCTGGGCCTCAATGCGGCACGCATGGTGCAAATCTATTCGTCGCAAGAACTCACCGAGTCGGACATCGAGAAACTTCAAAAACTGGTGCCGCAGATTGAGCAGATCGGCATTGTCGACAGTGCCTATACCGAGTACAAGACCGGCGATAAAAGCTATACCGTCATGGCACAGGGTGTCGATAGCAACATGCTCGACGCCGTGGGGGCCAGCAAGCTCGTTGCGGGGCGCACCTATTCCCAGGCCGAGTCCCAATCAGGCTCGCGCGTGGCGCTCATCAGCCGCGGCGGCGCCGATCAGCTTTACGGCAACGAACAGGATGCGCTGGGGAAAACCATCAAGGTGTCCAACGGCGAGGTGCAGATTGTAGGCGTGATTGATGGCGGCAGCGACTCCATGGGCTCGCTCACGCTGTATATGCCACGCGAAACCATCTCCGGGCTGTTTGGCGACGAGAACCCTTCATTCCCCAGCGTGACGGCACTTGCCGCCGAGGGCACGGACATGGATGAGCTCTGCAAGACCATCGAGTCCAAGGTGCGCGCGATGAAGGGCATCGCGGAGGATGATGAGTACGACAGTGTATCGGCGACCTCCATGAAAAGCGCCATCGATGCACTCAACTCCTTTATGGGCGCGTTCTCGCTTATCATGGGTGCTGTCGCCAGCATCTCGCTGCTTGTCGGCGGTATCGGCATTATGAATATGATGCTCACCAACGTGACCGAGCGCATCCGCGAGATCGGTATTCGCCGTGCCCTGGGCGCCAGTCGTCGCGATATCACCGCGCAGTTTTTGGCCGAGTCCTCGGCACTGTGCGTCACCGGTGGCCTGCTGGGTGTCCTGATTGGCTATCTGCTGGCCTGGGGCCTCGCGATGTTTGCCGCAGGATCAGGGGTTCTCAGCGAGCTCGGTGCCAGCGGGCAAATCACGCCGAGCTTTTCAATCGCCACGGTACTGCTGGCCTTCGGCGTCTCCGTCGGCATCGGCGTAATCTTTGGCTTCTACCCCGCTCGCCGCGCGGCAAAGCTCGACCCGGTGGAGTGCCTTCGCTACCAGTAAGCCACCACCAAAAAGTTGCGGTGAATTAGGGACTGGATATGCTATCTAGCAGCAAAACAGACACTATTTCACCGCAACTTATTGAAGGGCTGCTTACGCCAGTTCCGGGCGTCGTCCTCGAGCTTTTGGCGGATGACGGTCTTGTACGGTTCGAGCTTGCTCGAGGCGCTCCTCCTCGCGGGCGGGAGTGCGCGCAGGCGCGGCGAGCGCCTAGCGCGCGAACTCCCGTAAGAGCGCGTCTTCCACTTCCCGCAGCGAAAGGGCCCCGCCTCCCTCGGCGGGACGGGTGACCACGATGCAGCGCGCTCCCACGTCACGCGCGGAGGCGATCTTCTCGGCCGTGCCGCCTACGGTTCCCGAGTCTTTGGTCACAAGCCACTGGGCGCCCACCTGCCGAAGCATCGCCTCGTTGAGCTCGCGGGTGAAGGGCCCCTGCATGCCGATGACGTGCGACGGCGAAAACCCCGCGTCGATGCACTTCGTTATAACACCGGGCAGCGGGAGCACACGCACGAAGAAGCGCTCCGCGAAATCGGCGACGCGTGTGTAGGGAGCAAGCTCCTTGCTCCCCGTCGTGAGAAGCGCGCGACCCGGGTTCTCGGAGAGAAAACGCGCCGCGCAGGCGATCGACGCGACCGACACGACGCCTTTGGGCAGCGCCTCGACCGGGCGCGCAAGGCGCAGGCATCGTGCACCCACGGCGAGCGAAGCGGCCCGGATGTTGCAGCTTGCGAGCGTAGCGAAGGGGTGCGTGGCGTCGACGACGATGCGCGCGCCGGAAAGCTCGCGCTCCATGTCGGCCTCGTCGAGCCTGCCCGCATGCACCTCGATGCCCGGAAGCTCGCCCAAAAGCTCGCCTCCGTACTCGGTTGCCGCGTAGGCACGGGCGGGGATGCCCGCCCCGCTCGCCCATTCGCACAGAAGGCGGCCCTCGGTGGTGCCGGCGAAGATGCGCAGCGCCGGCGCGGATGCGGGCGCCGTCACTTCGGGCCGCCTGGGCGCGTGATCTGGTAGAGCAGCGCGTTCATAATGGCAGCCGCCACGGTCGAGCCGCCCTTGCGACCCCTCGCGACGATGGCCGGCACGCGTCGCGCAAGTAGCTCCTCTTTCGCCTCGACCACGTTCACAAACCCGACCGGCACCCCAACGACGAGCGCGGGCGCGATCTTCCCCGCGTCCATGAGCTCGGCGAGGCGCAGAAGTGCCGTGGGGGCGTTACCGACGGCCACGATGAGCGGACCCTCGATGCCGCAAGCTTTGTCCATGCTCGCAACGGCGCGAGTCGTGCCCGCGGCACGCGCAGCCGCGGCGACATCCGGGTCGGCCATGTAGCACACGGCCTTGCAGCCGAGCTTCGCGAGCGCGGGCTTGCTTATGCCTGCGAGCGCCATGTTCGTGTCGGTGAGCACCGTGGCCCCTGCGCGCAGTGCGTCGAGCGCACAGTGCGCGGCGTCATGGGTGAATACGAGGGAATCGGCGTACGAGAAGTCGGCAGTGGTGTGGATGACGCGCTTCACGACGGGCTCTTCGAGCGGCGGGAACGTGCGGCCGCCGAGCTCTTCGGTGATGATCTCGAAGCTGCGCCGCTCGATGTCGCCGGGCGCCATCTCCTTGGAATCCATCTAGTACTCCACTCCTTCCCTTGCACATATCCCCTGAGTGTAGGGGTGTTTCTCGCACCGCATCTCGGTTATGTAGTCGGCCTTCTCCACGATCTTGCGGGAAGGCGCGCGCCCGGTGAGCGCTACTTCGACGCCGCGCGCGGACATATCGAGCGCGCGGTCCACGAGTGCCTCGTCGACAAGCCCCTTCGAAAGCGCGTCGAGCGCCTCGTCGAGCACGAGCAGCCCCTCCTGCGCGCCCTCGAGCTCGGCGAGCGCTGAAGCGAGGTTCCCATCGTGCAGCTCGCACGTCGCGGCAAGTTCTTCCGGCGTCATCGACCAGGTAAACTTGTCCGACGCCTTCCCCGCGAACACGGGCACGCCGAAATGCTCGGCGAGCAGGCGCACCTCCCCGCTTTCGCCGTCTTTCAGGAACTGCACGACGACGACGCGGCGGCCTGCGGCGAGCATGCGAAGGGCGAGGCCCATCGCCGCCGTGGTCTTGCCTTTGCCGTCGCCATGATACACGTGGATCATACGCCCTCCTCGATAATGCGGTAGACATACTCCATGTCGAGCGCCCCGCGCACGGAGTCGGCCAGGCGGTCGAACTCGCGCGCACGATGATCGGCCGCGGACACCGCGCCCTCAGCACCCACGACGCTCTCGGGCAGGCCGCGCATGCGCACGAGCGAGCGCGCGAGGGCGAGTGCCACCCCCGGTTCGTCGAACAGGCCGTGGAGATAGGTTCCGAACACGTTTCCGCAGGCCGCGCCTTCTGGTTTGCCGCCAATCGTGCCCGCAGGGGCGCAGGAGACGGTCGTTTCGCCGTCGTGAATCTCGTACCCGCGCGCCGTCATGCCGTTCCACACCGAGAACGCGCCTTGGGCGCCCGTGATGCGCAGCTCCGACTGGGCGAGGCGCTTTTCCTCCTTGAACACCGTACTTACAGGGATGAGCCCGAGCCCGCGCGCGGTGCCAGCGCCTTCCCTGCCGTGCGGATCGGAAAGCTCGTCTCCCAAAAGCTGGTAGCCTCCGCATATGCCGAGCACCGGCGTGCCCACGCCCGAAAGCGCGCGTACACAGGCTCCGATGCCGCTAGCCGCAAGCCAGCGCGCGTCGTCGAGCGTGGTCTTCGAGCCGGGGAGCACCACCAGGTCGGGTCGGCCCAGATCGGTCGTCGAGGAAACGTAGCGCACGCCCACGCCGGGCACGCGCGAAAGCGGGTCGAAGTCGGTGAAGTTCGACAGATGCGGAAGGCGCACGACGGCGACGTCGATGACGCCGCGCGCCTCGCGGGCAGATAGGCGCGGCGCAAGCGAGTCCTCGTCGTCCAGGTCGAGCGTAAGATACGGCACGACCCCCACGACGGGAACCCCGCACATCTTCTCGAGCGGGGCCAAACCCGGGCGCAGGATTTCCACATCGCCGCGGAACTTGTTCACCACAAGCCCCCGTAAAAGCGCGCGATCCTCGGGCGCAAGGAGCGCGACCGTGCCGTAGAGCTGGGCAAACACCCCGCCTGGGTCGATGTCGCCCGCGAGCAGCACGGGGGAGGACACGGCGCGCGCGAGCCCCATGTTGACGATGTCGTTTTCGGCAAGGTTGATTTCGACGGGGCTGCCGGCGCCTTCGATGACGATGACGTCGTTTTCCTCCGCGAGCGAATCGAACGCCTCCAAAATCTGCGGCATGAGCGCCTTCTTTCGCGCGAAGTAGTCCCTCGCAGCGAAGGCTCCCTGCGCCTTGCCGGCCACGATGAGCTGGCTTCGGTGGTCGCTTTCGGGCTTGAGCAGGATGGGGTTCATGCGCACGTCGGGCGCGATGCCGCACGCCTCGGCCTGCATGATCTGGGCGCGCCCCATCTCGAGCCCATCGGCCGTGACACCGCTGTTGAGCGCCATGTTTTGGCTCTTGAAGGGAGCCACGCGCAGGCCGTCCTGCGAAAGCACACGGCACAGCCCCGCCGCAAGCAGGCTCTTCCCCGCGTTCGACATGGTGCCCTGGATCATGATGGGCTTCGCCCTACCCACGGGTATCGACCTCCTTCGCCGAGCCTCGGCCATCCGCGCCCGCCATAGCGCTGCTGCAAGAAGCGCCGCCCCGTTCGTCGGGTTCGTCTTCACCCGATGCGCCTTCCGCCCGAAGCGCGCGGCTGAACGCCATCGCAAGCCGGGCGTTCTCCTTGCGCGTGCGCACCGCGACGCGGCACCAGAAACGGGACAGTACCGAAAACGAGTCGCACGTGCGGACCAAAACCCCCTGTTTATACAGGCGCTCGGGGATGTCTTTCGCCGGCGTGCGGACTAAAAGGAAGTTCGCATCCGACGGCACGACGGAAAGCCCGAGCGAGGTGAGCTCGTGGGAAAGCCACGCTCGCTCGCCCGCCAATACATCGCGCGTGCGCGAGACGTATTCGACGTCTTCCAGGGCGGCGATGCCCGCGGCCTCGGCGACCGAGGAGACGGGCCACGCCTGCCCCGCCCGGCGAATCCCCTCGATGAGTTGGGCGTTTCCGCTGATCAGATATCCCAACCGCAACCCCGCCATTCCGTAGAGCTTGGTGAACGCGGAGAGCACGGCCACATGGCGCGAACACGCGGCGCGTGCGTCCACGCTCCTTTCGCGGGCGTCGGGCGCAAATCCGAGGAAGCACTCGTCCACGACGAGCAGTGCGCCCACCTGCTCGCAGCGGCAAGCCGCGGCATCGATCACGCGGGGGTCGACGAGGCGCCCCGTCGGGTTGTTCGGATTGCAGATGTACGCCACGTCTCCCGGCCCCTCGATCGCGCGGGCGAAGGAGGCGGGCACGTCGAAGTCGTCCGCTTCGGAGAGCGGGAACTCCTGCACGCATGCGCCGTAGTACGATGCCGCCTCCGCATATTCAGAGAACGTCGGCGCGCACACGACGATGCGTTTCGGGCGCACCGCCGCGGCGAGCCGCCAAATGATGTCGGACGCGCCCGCGCCGCAGACGATAGTATCTTCGGGAATGCCCTGGGCACGCGCTAGGGCGCGAACGAGAGCGAGGCTTTCCCTATCGGGGTAGGCGTCGATTCGAGAAAGCGCCTTGCAAGCTGCGGCAACGGCGCGCGGCGAGGGGCCTGCCGGATTCACGTTCACCGAGAAGTCAATGAGGTCGGAGGCGCCCCCTTCGCAAGCGATGCCGAGCGATTGCGTGCTACCCCCATGCGCACGGGCGCGCAGGATTCCCCCGGCAGCCCGGGACGCGGCGTGGTCTTCCCTCATACAATCGCCCCCACGGCGAGCACGACCGCCGCGCGCGCGGCGCCGAAGACGACGAGCGCGCATACGGACGCGGCGAGCATGAGCCTTGTCGCCCGGGCGATATCGCCCCACTCGATTTCGCGGGACGCGTCGCCTATCGTCGGTTTCTCAACGAGCTTGCCGAAATACACCGCGGGTCCCGCCAGGCGCAGCCCGAGCGCGCCCGCGCACGCTGACTCGGTCTGCGCCGAGTTGGGGCTCGCATGGCGACGCCTGTCGCGGCGCCAGATGCGCGCCGCCCCGCGCGCGTCGAGCCCGACGATCGGGCACACGGCGATCATGAGCAGGGCCGATAAGCGCGAGGGAATCCAGTTCACCGCATCGTCGAGGCGCGCCGAGGCGCGACCGAAGTCGATGTAGCGCTCGTTTTTGTAGCCCACCATGCTGTCGAGCGTGTTCACCGCCTTGTACGCCATGCCCAAGGGCGCACCCCCGATCATAAGGTAGAAAAGTGGCGCGATGACGCCGTCGCTCGCGTTCTCCGCCACCGTTTCCACGGCGGCGCGCGTGACGCCCTGCTCGTCGAGAACAGACGTGTCGCGTCCCACGATGAGCCCGACGGCTTCGCGCGCCGCGACAAGGCCGCCCTTCGAGAACGCGCGGGCCACGGCCAGGCTCTGGCGGCGCAGCTCGCATGTCGCGAGAATCTGATAGCTCGCCCATGCCTCGGCCACAAAGCGCAAGCCGGGGTGAACCATGCCGCAAAGATGCAGGATTCCCCAGGTCAAAAGCCAACACGCAAGCGGAAGCGCCACGGCGAGCACAAGCCCTGCGGCGCGCGTGCCCGCGGACGTTTGCGGGAATGCGCCCCGCAGGCGGTCTTCGGCCCACGTGATCGCGCGCCCCATGGCGACGACGGGATGGGGAAGCCAACGCGGGTCGCCGAAGGCAAGGTCGGCCGCGAACCCGGCGGCGACGGCAAGAATCGTCATCACCGGGCATCGCCCCCCGAAGCGGGGCGAACGTCGCGAAGGCAGCGCCCATCCCAGGTGGCGGCCCATGCGCCGCCCGGCTCGGTATGCACGTCGAAGTATCCCATTTTCGGGACAGCTAGCTCGGAGAGCAGCGCTTTCACGGTACCCGCGTGAACGACGAAGACGGCGCGCCCACTCCCCTGGGCGCGCTCCGAATCGCACGCCTCCCGAAACGCCGCGACGACGCGGCGGGTGAAATCGCTCTTGCCCTCGCCATGCGGGCAGCGCGTCTCGCACCAGGAGTCTACCCAGGCGCGGTAACGCGCATCCTCTTTAAGTTCGGCGGCGCTTCGCCCCTCGAAGTCGCCGAAATCCATCTCGCGCAGACCGGGGCACGCCATAAGCTCCGCGTTCGGGAAGAGAATGCGTGCCGTCCGGTCGGTGCGGGCCATGCCGCTCGTGATAACACGGAACACGTCACGATCGCACGCGAGGTCGCGCAACGCGCGCTCGCCCGCGCTCGACAGGGGCTCGTCGGTGCCCGCCCCGCTGTAGCGATGGTCTTCCGTGCCCGCCGTGGCACCATGGCGCACGAAGATGACTTCCAAAGGCGCACCCGCGCCCAGCGTCCCTCGAGGCGCATCGGCAAGGTTTCCTTTGATGACCTGGGGAATCCCGCACGTCATGCGCACGACGACGTCGGCGCGCGCAGCGAGCGCGCATCCCAGGCGCCCCGCGCGCTCGCGCCATTGGGCGTCTTCCGCACGCATAGGGACGACCCCCGAGCCGACCAAGGTCAGAATCACTGCGTCGAAGCCGATCAGCCACTCGAGCGCCCGGTCAGCGTCGAGCGCGCGTACGAGTTCCTCAGCACGGTACGCGACGCGGCCGGCAAAAGCCGCGTGCACGCTGCCCGCCGCGAGCTGCGCCGTGTCGACGAAATCGTCCGCCGCGAACCCGAGCTTTTCGCGCACGAAGGTCCTCTTCCCCGAATGCGCACCACCTACCACGAGAATCATAGGAGCATGCCCCCCGCCACCAGCATGGCAAGCATCGCGAGCTCGGCCCATTGCAGAAACCATCCGGCCAAATCCCCCGTCACCCCGCCGAAGCGAGACAGGGCAACATGGCGGTACCACGCGAGCGTCAAAAGCCCCGCCACCGCCATAAGGGCGCCGACGGCCTGAGCGCACGCGACCATCCCTGCAGCCGAAGCCGCAGCGAAAGCGCAAAGCGGCACGACGATCGCCGCGCGCTTCTTCGCAGGCGAGAGCCCCGCGGCCATGCCGTCCGCCCGCGCGGCAGGCCAGCATTCTACGGCGAGCCCCGAAAGCGCGCGGGAGAACACGAGCGAGCACAGAAGCGCGAGGAACGCCCCCGCCGTAAGCGGCAGCGCGGTGAACAGGGAAAACTGCAGAATAAGGTACACAACAACACCGATGACCCCGAAGGCGCCCGCCCGCGGGTCGTGCATGATCTCGAGCTTTCGCTCGCGCGGGGCCCAACTTGCAAGCGCATCGGAGGTGTCGCAGAGCCCGTCTAGGTGGATGCCTCCCGTCACCGCCACAGGCAGCGCCGCGAGCACGGCCGCGACGATGGTCGCGGGTACGCCGAGCAGGTTCGCCACGTACCCCCACGCCGTCATGAGGAAGCCTTCCGCAAGGCCCACCAGGGGAAACGCGGCAAGCGCATGGGTTGATCCGAAATCGGTCCAGGCCGATTTCGGGACGGGGATGCGCGAGAACGTTCCGAACGCCGCGCCGATTGCCTCTGCTATCTTCACCTTGTAGGTCCTTCGCCTTTCATCCACACGGGAATCCCGCATACCACTTCGGCTGCGCGGTCGGCCAGCGCCACCACACCCGCGTTCACGCGCGCGAGCGCGCGTCTCCATGCCTCGGTCCCCTCATCGTAGCGCATCCCATCGGCGAACACGTCGACGGTGACCACCACCGTATACGCAGCGGCCTGAGCGAGCCGTTCGATGCCTCCGAGCACCTCGCGCGCCGCAGCGTCGGGGTCACGTGGGGACAAGCCGCCTTCCGCGAAAAGCTCGTTTGCAACCAGGTTGCCCACGTCCTCCAAAAGAAGCGTGCAGCCGTGCGGAAGCCCGGACACTGCGGCGCCCACGTCACGCGTGCGCTCGAGGGTGGAAAACCCCTTGCCCTCGCGCAACGCCCGATGGCGCGCGATGCGGCGGGCGCCCTCTTCCCCGAAGGGCTCCATCGTTGCCAGGTACACGCGAGGGCCGTCGTGCCCGAGGCACAGGGACTCGGCGTAGGCGCTCTTGCCGCTCGCGGCGGCGCCGATGACGAGCGTCACCGTCATTTCCCGGCCTCGAAATGCTCGTAAGCAGCCATGCCAGTCGCCGTGAACGTCTTCCCATCCCGGTACACGCGCAGCACCGAATCCAGAAGGGGCAGATACGCCATGGCGCCCGCGCCCTCGCCCAAGTGCATGCCTGCGTCGAGGGGTGCCTTTATGCCGAGCTCGCGAAGGAGCTCCTGGCTTGCGGGTTCGCTTGATGCGTGGGTGCCCACGAGGTAGCCCAAGGCGTTGGGGCACAGGCGCGCCGCACACAGGGCCGCCGTGCAGGATATGACCCCGTCGAGGAGCGCCGGCGCCTTCGAGGCCGCGGCCCCCAGGTAGAAGCCGCACATCGCCGCGATGTCGAAGCCGCCCACCTTCGAGAGCACGTCGATCGGGTCGGCGGGATCGGGCGAGTTCGCGTCGATAGCGCGCTCGACCACGTCGCGCTTGCGCGCGAGCGAGGCGTCCGAGAGCCCCGCGCCGCGCCCGACGAGGCTACGCGCGTCCGCCCGGATGAGCACTGCGGCCACCGCCGCCGAGGTGGTCGTGTTGCCGATGCCCATCTCGCCCGCGGCGAGAAGGCGTACGCCGGCGCGGGCAAGCCCGCACGCGACGGCGATTCCGACCTCGATCGCGCGAACGGCCCCATCGCGAGACATAGCGAACCTGTGCGCGATGTTGCCGCTCCCCCGCCGCACGTTCGCGCGCACCATGCGCGCGTCTTCTATGCCCCGGGCCATACCCACGTCGACGGGCACGACCTCGGCACCCGCGAACGCCGCCATGCGGCAGGCGCTCGTGGCCCCCTCGCACATGTTGCGCGCGACGGCTCGCGTCACGTCTTGCCCGCTTTGCGACACGCCTTCGGCAACGACCCCGTTGTCGGAGAAGAATACTGCGAGCGCACGGGGAAACTCGGCCACCTCGGCGCTCCCCTGAGCTGCGGCGATACGCGCGACGGCGTCTTCAAAGTCGCCCAATCCCCCCAAGGGGTGCGCGATGGAGTCCCACGTGGCGTACGCGGCGGCGCGGGCGCACTCGTCTGCGGGCGCGATCCGGGAGAGCGCGGCTTCGAGCACGGCGCCCGGCGCCGACGAGAACGCGAGATCGACTTCCTCGCGGATGCAGGCAAGCGCGGTTTCGGTTGCTTCAGCCATGCCGTCTCCTCTCTGCGAACGACGCTGCGGCAGACGCGAACGCGCGCGCAACGTCGGGGTTCGCAGGATAGTACACATGCGGGAAGCCCGCAACCAGGGACGGGGTAGTCGTCATGCACGGCCAGCCTTTGTCGCGCCGGGGCTTTTGCGCCCAGAAGTCGCCGCCCGGGCAGGTGGACTGCCAGTAGTGGAACTCGTGCGCGCGGATGCGTGTGCCGCGCGGCCCGTAGAGCCCGTCGCGTTGGGAAGTGAGCTCCACGTACCCGAAATGGGACAGCCTTCCCCCGTTCTCGCTTGCGCCCTCAAGGGCGCCCGCAACAGGCCAGCGCCGCCCCTCGCTATCGGCGATTTCGCGCTGCAGGTACAGAAACCCACCGCATTCGGCGACCGTCGGCATGCCGGATTCCACCGCACGCCGCACCGCCTCGCGCATCGGCGCGTTCTCGGAGAGCTGCCGCGCATGGAGCTCCGGGTAGCCGCCTCCCAGATAGAGGGCGCTTGTCCCCCGGGGCAACTCGCTATCACACAGGGGGCTGAAAAAGGCCAGCTCGCAACCCAGGTCCTCGAGCGCGCGCAGGTTCTCCTCGTAGTAGAACGAAAACGCCTCGTCACGCGCGACGGCGATGATGGGCCGCGCTCCCGCGATCGGCTCCAACCGGTAAGGTTCCTCGCGGATATCGGGTGCCGTCGCCGCTATTTCGAGCAAGCGGTCGACGTCGACGCTCTTTTCCACCAGCTCGGCCATCTTATCGATGCGCGCGGAGAGCTGCTCCACCTCGTCGGCGGTCACAAGCCCCAGATGCCGGCTTTCGAGCGAGAACGCCTCGTCGGCGGGGATATTCCCCAAAACCGCGACGCCCGTGTGCTTCTCGATCGCAGGCGCCGCATAGGCGCAGGCAGCGGCGCTCGTCTTGTTCAGCACGACGCCGCGCACGTTCGCACAAGGCAGGAACTCGGCGATGCCGCGGATTACGGCGGCGAGCGATAAAGACGCGCCGCGCCCGTTCACCACTAAAACGACCGGCGTTTCCGTGTCGCGCGCAACCTGGTAGCTGCTCGCGTCGGCCACGCCGGGCGCCATGCCGTCGTAGAAGCCCATGACCCCCTCGAGCACCGCGACATCCGCGCCCGCGGCGCCGCGTGCGAGCAGGGCGCGCAGCGCCGGGGCGTCGGTGAAGAAGCCGTCTAAGTTGCCCGAGCGCGCACCCACGACGCGGCGATGAAAGAGCGGGTCAATGTAGTCGGGGCCGCATTTGAAGGCCGCGCATGCAAGGCCGCGGCGCGCGAGCGCGCGCAGGAGCGCGCACGTTACGACCGTCTTGCCGCTCCCGCTCGAGGGCGCAGCGACCATGAAGCGCGGAATGGACGTGCTCACCGGGCACCGCCTTCCCCACCTGCACCACGCGCGCTGACGAGGAACACGGGGTTTTGAGCCTTCATAAGATGGTGCGAGCCTACAGCCTCGGCGCGGGCGGCCGACACCTGGCACGCCTCGAACCCCTTAAAGCGCGAACCCGAGAGGAGCGCGCACGCCTCGGTGAGAGTCTCAACGGTGACGCATGGCACGCACAGGCGAACCTGCGAGTTCTTCTCGAGCGCCGCCTCCAAGATGGAGGGAAGCTCGCCCGCGCTCCCGCCGACGAACACGGCGTCGGGGACGGGCAGTTTCGCGAGCGCTTCGGGGGCGACGCCGGGGACCGCATGCACGTTGCCGCACCCGAATGCATCCGCGTTCTCTCGGATGAGCCGCACGCCGGTCGCGTTGCGCTCGACCGCCCATACCGACCCCGCTCGCGCGACGAGCGCCGCCTCGATCGATACGCTCCCCGTGCCGGCGCCGACGTCCCACACGGTGTCGGTCGCGGTAAGGCGCAGCTTCGCGAGCGCGACGGCGCGCACCTCCTGCTTGGTCATGGGAACGTCGCCGCGGATGAAGAGCTCGTCGGGAATGCCCGAGGAAGCGTACGGCCAGCGGGAGCTCGCGGCGCGGGATGCGCCCGCAAAGTCCGCCGCGGAAGAAGCCGCCGCGGGCGCAGACGCGCCGGCCGGCGCCTCGGAGGCTGCGCTAGAGCCCGCAGGCGACCCGGCGCCGCCTGCGAAATCGATAAGCATCACGTTCAAGTCGTCGAACGTCTGACCTGCGATTTCACTTGCGGTCGCGCAGGTGATGCGCTCGTCGGGGTACGACAGGCGCTCGGCCACCGTCACACGCGCGTCCCCGAAGCCCGCCTGCACAAGCTCGCCCGAAAGCCTCGAGGGGTCTTCCCCGCCCGACGTGACGAGGAAGAGCTCGCCTGCGCGCTCGGCCTCGGCCACGATATCGCACGCCACGCCGTGAGCGCTCGCGAAGCGCCAATCCTGCCATGGACGCGCGAGGCGCGCGGCGAGATACGACGCTGAGCTTATGCCGGGAACAACGCGCACGTCCACCTGCGCGTCGCCGGAGAGCGCCTCCACCAGGCGGCGCGCGCCGCTGAACAGCCCCACATCGCCCGTCATCACGACCACGGCGCGCCGCCACGACGCCGCATCGGTGAGCGCGGCGACGATGTCCGCCGTCTTCACGAGCTCGCATCTCACCACGTCGGGCGGCACGTCGATGCCGGCAAGCGCGCGATGAGCGCCGATGACCACGTCGGCGATGTCAATCGCGTCGAGCGCCGCGCGCGAGAGCAAGTCGGGGTTTCCGGGCCCCGCCCCGATGATCGTTACCTTTCGCATGGAATCTCCCGATACCCGCGCGGCGTGACCATACGGCCGCCTACGAGCTTCGTGTCAGCGTTGCCGACGAACACGGTGGTGAACATGTCGGCGTCGATCTCCCACAGCTCGGAGAGCCTGCACATGCCCGACTGCTGCCCCTCGCGCCCGATGTTGCGTACCCAGCCGCAGAGCGTGTCGGGGGCCTTCCATTCGAGCATAATCTTCGCCGCGCGCGAGAGCCTGTCGGCGCGCTTTCTGCTGCGCGGGTTGTACAAACAGATGCAGAAGTCGGCGCTCGCCACGGCGGCGAGCCTGCGCTCGATGACCTCCCACGGCGTGAGCAGGTCGGAGAGCGACACGACCGCGAAGTCGTGGGCAAGCGGGGCGCCGAGCACCGCCGACCCGCTCTGAGCCGCGGTGGCCCCGGCGATAACTTCCACGTCTACATCGGGGTAGTCCTCCGCAAGCTCCAGCACGGGGCTCGCCATGCCGTACACGCCCGCGTCACCGCTGCACACGAGCGCCACGGCTTCTCCGCTCTGCGCGCGCGAAAGCGCCAGGCGGCACCGTTCGACCTCGTGCATCATCGGCGTCGCGAGATGCGCCGCGTCGGGCACGGCGGCGAGCGCGAGCTCCACGTATTTCGTGTACCCCACAACGATGTCCGCCGCCTCGAGCGCGCGCCGGGCCGCAATCGTCATGCCGTCGGGGCCGCCCGGGCCGATCCCCACCACGAAGAGCTTTCCCATCACCGCTCCTTAAACGAAAGTTCGATAGTTACCTTGGAAAACGCGACGGTCACGCCGCTGTGAGCGAGCTTCGGGAAGATAAGTTTGCCCCCGTCCGCGAGCGCCGCGCGCTCGCACACGTTGTCGACCCCCACCGTCGCGCGCACGAAATCAGATGGCGAAACGCTGCCATCGACTTGCGACAACTCATCTGCGGAATACGTCACAAGCGGAATATTGCGCGCGCGGCAGAAGGTGAGCAGACCCTCCTCGTGCGCCTTCACGTCGATCGTCGCCGCCTCGCGCACGGCCGAAGGCGAGATGCCCGCCTGCCCGCACGCGAGAAGAAACGCCTCCCCGATCACTTCGGCGCACGCACCGCGTCGGCACCCTATGCCCGCAACGATGCAGGGCACGACAAGGCGAAGCGGCTCGGGCGCAGGCGCTTGCGCCCGCACGCCCGCGGGCTTACCCGTCTCACCGGCGGGCACGACCTCGTCCGTTGTCTCCGCCGCGAGAACGGACGCGCCTGCATTCGCGCCAGCGAACGGCGACACGACGATATCGGCCCGAGCGCGGTCGGACGCAATGTCAACCCCCTCAGGCGGCTGTCCCGAAATAGGCATGTCGGGATAGAGCGCCACGCGCCCGCCCGAAAGCAGCCGCGCCGACACTCGCTTGATGGCCTCGGGATTCGAAACGGCGAGCCCCGCACGGCGCGCCCACGTATCCACCACCCACACGCCGCGGACGTCAGTCGCCGTGGTGATGACGGGGATTGCCCCTGCCGCGCGTGCCACAGTTTGCGCAAGCTCGTTCGCACCGCCCAAATGCCCCGATAAAAGCGGGACGGCAAAGCGCCCCGCCTCGTCGATCACCACAACCGCGGGATCGTTTGCCTTCGAGGCGACATGCGGCGCGATCGCCCGCACGGCGATGCCCGCCGCGCCCACGAACAGAAGCGCGTCCGACGCTTCCCACGTGAGCGCCGTCCATGCGCGCAGGTCGGCCTTCCCCTCGCCGAACCCGCGCGAAACGGAAACGTCCCAGCCAGGGTCGACTTCACTTGTCTGCGCGCAATCGGAAAGCGCGTGTGCGGTGCGCTCCGCCAACGCATAACCCCTCTCAGTGAACGCTATGCAGGAAACCCTCATCTAGCGCACCACAATCGTCGAGAAGTAGCTGCCCCGATCGGGCACATCGTCGAGCGAGCGGTACACGCGCTCGCCCGGAAGCCCACAGTCCTCTACAAGCTCGGCACCGTCGAAGGCGCCCTCCTCGCAAAGGAAGCGCTTCGTGTCCGCAAGCGAGCGGCGCGCCTTCATGACCACCTTCGTCCCCGGCCAGCCGATTGCGCGGCCCACCCCGTACAGCACGCCTTTACTCATACGTCGCCCCCAATTCCCCGATAACTGCATCGGCGCCCGACGTACGGAAAAGCTCGCGGCGCTCGGCGTCGAACACGACCGCGGCGATGTCGCATGCGCCCGCCGCGCGGCGGCGCAACCTGTCCTCGATTGCCGCAGCGAGCGAGGCGCGCGCAGCGTCCCCCACGCCGGCGGCCTCGATTACCTCGAGCGCCGCCGTGGTCGTGACCGACGACATGATCTCGCGAACGGTCTTCGCGCCCGCGCCGGCCAAGGCCGCGTGGGCGGCCAGAATCTCCGCGCGGCAGTCGGCGGTACGCGAATGGGTGTCCATGATGCCGCCCGCGACCTTCACCAGCTTGCCGATGTGTCCCACAAGAAGGACATTGGTAAATCCCTCGCGAACGCAGCAATCAATCGCATCGCCCACAAAGTTGGAGATGAAGACCACCGGCGCACCGTTTAGGTGGAAATGCCCCGAGATGAACTGCGCGCCGTAGTTGCCGGGCGTGAGCACGACTCCGCGCCGCCCCATAGCCGCATGCTGCCGGATCTCGAGCTCGATGCTGTCGCGCAAGGCAGCGAGGCTGCGCGGCTCGACGATGCCCGTCGTGCCCAGGATGGAGATGCCGCCCTCTATCCCCAGGCGCGGGTTGAAGGTCTTTTCGGCAAGGGAAACGCCCTCGGGTACCGAAATCGTCACAGCAATATTTCCAGAAAAGCCGTGCGCGGCGCACACCTCGCGCACCGCCGAAGTGATCATCGCGCGCGGCGTCGCGTTGATGGCGGCCGCCCCCACCGGCTGCTCGAGCCCGGGCAACGTCACGCGCCCCACGCCCACGCCGCCATCGACGGAAACTTCCGATTCGTGCGCGGGCACGTCCTTGCTGTCCGCAGCACCCGTGCCCGACCCCGAATGTTCCACGCGCGCGTACACGAGCACGCCGTCGGTCACATCGGCATCGTCGCCTGCGTCCTTACGCACGGCGCACTGGGCGCACCCCTCGCCGATGCATGCGTCGACCACGTCCGTCTCGACGGGCAGCCCGCCGGGGGTGACGATCGACACGAGGCCGACGGGCTTTCGTGACAAGAGCATCTCGCAGGCTGCCTTCGCCGCGAGCGCGGCGCAGCTCCCCGTGGTGTAGCCGCAGCGCAGGCGGGTCGTCCCGGTATATATGTAGTGCTCGAAGGCCACGCTAGCTGCTCGCCTTCCGATACCCCGTGGCAAACGAAGGGTCGTAAAGCTTGCTGCGCTCGTACGACTCCGCTTGCGCGCCGTCGTGCGCAAGCCCGCCGCGAGCCCCGAGCACGCGGCCCACCACCACGAGCGCCGTGCGGTCGATGCCCTCTCGCGCGCCCGCATCGGCGAGCGTGCCCACTGTGCATCGCACCACGCGCTCCTCAGGCCAGGTCGCCTTGTACACGAGCGCCGCCGGCTCGTCGGAGCTGCGGCCCGCGGCCAAAAGCTCGGCGGAAAGCTCGGCGAGCATACCCGAGCTCAGGAAGATGACCATAGTCGAGCCGCTTTCCGCCATGGTGCGCATGCCCTCGCCCGCGGGCATGGGGGTACGTCCGGAAAGCCGCGTGATCACGACCGACTGGCTGATTCCCGGCAGCGTGTATTCCTGGCGAAGCGCCGCCGCGGCACCGCAAAAGCTCGACACGCCGGGCACCACCTCGTAGTCCACGCCGCGCGCGTCGAGCGCGTCCATCTGCTCCTGGATGGCGCCGTACAGGCACGGGTCGCCCGTGTGCAGGCGCACCACGTCCTCGCCCCGCGCATCTGCCGCGCACATCACGTCGAGCACTTCCTCCAAGGTCATGTGCGCGCTGTCGTAGACGATGCAGGATTCCTTGCACTCGGCGAGCAGCTCAGGGTTCACAAGGCTTCCCGCCCAAACGACCACGTCGGCTGCGCGTAGAAGGCGCGCCCCGCGCAGCGTGATAAGGTCGGCGGCGCCCGAGCCTGCGCCAACGATATGAATCATCCGAGCCTTCCCTTCCCGTTTCTCATCGCAACCGTTTACGCCGCCATTCGCGCAGCGGGCAAAACACGGCGCCTGCGGCGGCAATCGGCGCAAATACGCAGGCAGGAGGCGCAATGCCGCCCGCCCTGGCTTTGACACGTTCACAAGTGCCCACTATCATAGTAAAAGATTCGGCAACGAGCATATGACAATCGGATAAAAGGAAATGACCGGCGCGGCGCCCGCACAGCCCGCGCTGGCTTGCGGAGGGAACCAGGTGGGAATCCTGGGCAAGGGACATTACTGTATAGGACGCGCGGGCGAACCGCCTCGCGCCCCAAGCCAGACTGCTTCGCCTTTTCCTCACGGCATCGCCGTGGCGTTAGCTCCTTGTGAACCCCGAGGGGTGCGCTTTTCTTTCGCTTGTGCCGACAAGCAACTGTCGCCGGGGGACCGGCAAACCGAGGAAAGGAAAAACCATGTCCGACCAGATGTCACGCCGCGGCTTCATGGGCGCCGCAGCAACCGGAGCCGTCGCGCTCGCCGGAATCGCGCTCGCGGGCTGCTCCAACACCTCCGCGAGTTCCGAGAAATCGAGTGAAAAGGAGAAGGCCGTGAAGCCGGCCATCCTCGTCACGAGCTTCGGCACGAGCTACAACGACTCGCGCCACATCACCATCGGCGCCATCGAAGACGCTATCCGCGAGAAGTACTGGCAGGACTACGACATCCGCCGCGCCTTCACCGCGCAGATCATCATCGACAAGCTGAAGAAGCGCGACGGCATCACGATCGACAACATGACCGAGGCGCTCGACCGCTGCGTGGAAGACGGCGTGAAGGAAATCGTCGTGCAGCCGACGCATCTCATGGGTGGCCTGGAATACACCGACGTGAAAGACGAGCTCGACAAGTACGCCGACAAGTTCGACAAGATCTCGCTCGGCGACCCGCTGCTCACCTCCGACGACGACTACAAGAAGGTGGCCGCAGCCATTAAGGAGAACATGGCGTCCTTCGACGACGGCAAGACGGCGCTGTGCCTCATGGGTCACGGCACCGAAGCCGATTCCAACGCCGACTATGCCAAGATGCAGGAAGTGTTTAAGAACGAGGGCTTGACGCAGTTCTTCGTCGGCACCGTCGAGGCTGAACCGACCTGCGAGGATGTTATCGCCGCCGCGAGCGCCGCAGGCTACAAGAAGGCCGTGCTCGCGCCGTTCATGGTGGTCGCGGGCGACCACGCGAACAACGACATGGCAGACGAGACCGACCCCGACAGCTGGGCTGCGAAGTTCGTGGCCGCCGGCTTCGAAGTGACGTGCCTGCTCCAGGGTCTGGGACAGAACGTCGCGGTCGACGAAATCTACGTCTCGCACGTGGACGACGCCATCGCCAAGCTGTAAACTCGCCGCGCACGGGGGCGCCGGTCGCGTCCCCGTGCAACGGGCATGCGCCTTCCCCGACTGACGGCGCATGCCCGTTGCATTCGCATCCCGTCAGCCCACCGCACGGCGCGGGCGGTCGAAGCGATTGAAAGGAACCCCCTCCATGTTGAAGAAAACCCTCGCCTTCGCCCTGTCAGCGGCGCTTTTCGCGTTCTCGCTCGCCGGCTGCGGCGGAAATTCAATCGACAGCGCAAAGGCAAGCGATGCCGATTCCCAGGAAAAGACCGAACAGGCGGCCGATGCGCCCGAGGGCGCAAGCGCTGCCCCCATCACCGCCGACAAGGTGCCCGACGGCACCTATCCGATCACCGTAGATTCCAGCTCGAACATGTTCAGGATTGTGGACGCCCAGCTCATCGTGGAAAACGGCTCCATGCACTGCGTGATGACGCTTTCCGGCACGGGCTACGGCAAGCTCTTCATGGGCACGGGCGACGAGGCTGCCGCCGCGAGCGAGGCCGACTTCATCCCCTATGTGGAAAACGCGGAAGGCAAGTACACCTACGACGTGCCCGTTGAAGCGCTCGACGAGGACACCGCCTGCGCCGCGTGGAGTATTAGAAAAGAGCAGTGGTACGACCGCACGCTCGTGTTCGAATCCGCCGGCGTCGATCTACGCGCCGACGCACTGAAGTAACGCCATGCGGTCGATTCTTCCCAAGGGGGAAAGCAGGAAGCGTCGCAGCATCGCGGTGCGCGCGATCGCCTGCGTTCTCGTCGCCCTGCTCGCGCTTCCCTTCGCGGGGTGCAGTGCGAGCCCGAACGCGACCGGTGGCACGGCAGGCTCTCAGGAATACACTGTGAGCGTCTCGCTCTCCGGCGGGTCAGGGCGCGCAAGCATCGCCTCACCCACCACAATTGTGAAGGATGGCGACACCTACACCGCGACCATCACCTGGTCGAGTTCGAACTACGACAAAATGACCGTCAACGGCGTGGACTACGCGCCCGTAAACGACGGCGGCAACTCCACGTTCGAGATACCCGTCACGCTCGACGAGGACATCGCCGTGTCGGCCGAGACCGTCGCCATGTCAACGCCGCACACCATCGACTACACGCTCCACTTCGATTCATCCACCATGAAGGAGAAATCGGGCGACGAAGCAAGCGGCGGCTCCCCTGCGGGAACGGCTTCAAACGCCGCGGCCGACTTCCACAACGCCGATTTGGGCTGCGGCTGGAAGCCGACGGGGACGCTTCAGCTTGAATACGCCGAGCACTTCACTGTCGACGAGTACGAAGGCGGCCTGCGGCTTATCTGCATTTCGAACGGGGAGCGCTTCCTCGTGGTGCCGCAAAATGCAAAGGTACCTGATGGGTTGAGCTCCGACATCGCGGTCATAAGGCGCCCCGCCGACAAGGTGTACCTCGTGTCGTCGGCGACGATGTGCCTGGTCGACGCGCTCGATGCGAACGACAATATCCTCATGTCGGGCACGAAGGCCGACGATTGCTCGGTCGCGGGCTTCAAAAGCGCGCTCGAAAGTGGGGCGATCGCCTACGGCGGCAAGTACAGCGCGCCCGACTACGAGCGAATATCGGCCTCGGGCTGCACGCTCGCCATCGAGAACACCATGATCAACCACACGCCCGATGTGAAGGAAAAGCTGCAGAAACTCGGGCTCGTCGTGCTCACCGAACAGTCGTCGAGCGAGCCCGAAGCACTCGGGCGCGTCGAGTGGATTAAGCTTTTCGGCGTCCTGTTCGACAAGGAAGACGAGGCCGCGCACCTGTTCAACGAGCAGAAGGCCCGCGTCGAGCAAACGTCGGGGCTCGCGTCGTCAGGTAAAACCGTGGCGTATTTCTACATTAACTCGAACGGGGCCGCCGTCACGCGGCGGGCGGGCGACTACGTGGCGCAGATGATCGAGCTTGCAGGCGGCAGCTACGCGCTCGATGACGCGCAGACGGCGTCGACGTCAGGTTCGTCAGTAACGCTTGAAATGGAGCGCTTCTACGCGACGGCGAAGGATGCCGACATCATCGTCTACAACGGCGCCATCGACAAATCGATTGTCACCTTGAACGACTTTGTAGGCAAAAACGCGCTATTGTCGCAGTTCAAAGCCGTGAAGAATGGCAATGTCTGGGTCACAAGCGCCGACATGTACCAGCAGATGACTTCTACCGCCGACATTATCGACGAGCTGCACGGGGCGTTCACCGGCGATGACGCGAGCGACTTCCATTATCTGAGGAAGCTTGGCTAGCGTCATGAGAAGCCGGCTTTCCATGACATACGACGAATCGGGGCGCGCCGCGCGGTGTCGCGTCGTGACGGCGCTGCTCGCTGTTGCCCTCATCGTGCTCGTCGGGGCCAACCTGTGCATCGGGAGCGTGCTCGTGCCCGCAGACCACATCCCCGGCATCCTTTCGGGCGGCGCGGCCAATTCCATGGAAAGCCAAGTCATCTGGGAGATTCGCCTGCCGCGTGTGCTTTCAGCCGTGCTTCTCGGCGGGGCGCTTTCCCTCTCCGGGTTCCTGCTGCAGACGTTTTTCAACAACCCCATCGCCGACCCGTTCATCTTGGGCGTCTCCTCGGGCGCAAAGTTCGTCGTCGCGCTTACGATGATCGTACTTCTGGGCGCGAACCAGGCCATGTCCTCGCCGGCCATGGTGGCCGCAGCGTTTCTGGGCTCGCTTATCACCATCGGCTTCGTGCTCCTCATCGCACGGCGCATAAGTTCCATGGCCATGCTCATCGTGGCTGGCGTCATGGTGGGATACATCTGCTCGGCGGCGACGAACTTCCTTATCGCCTTCGCCGACGACCAGTCCATCGTGAACCTGCACAACTGGTCTTTGGGTAGCTTCTCGGGTTCGAGCTGGGACGACATCGCGGTCATCGCGGTCGTGGTGATCACCGTGAGCGCATGCGTATTCGCGATATCGAAGCCCCTTTCCGCCTTCCAGCTGGGAGAAGCCTACGCGAAAAGCGTCGGCGTGAACGTCGCACGCTTCCGCGTGGTGCTCGTCCTTCTAGCGAGCATGCTCTCCGCCTGCGTGACCGCGTTCGCTGGTCCGGTGTCGTTCGTAGGCATCGCGGTTCCGCATCTCGTTAAGTCGGCGCTGAAGTCGTCGAAGCCCATCCGCGTGATTCCTGCATGCTTCTTGGGAGGCGCCATCTTCTGCGCGGGCTGCGATTTGATCGCGCGCACGCTGTTCTCTCCCGTCGAGCTTTCCATCAGCGCCGTCACCGCCATCTTCGGCGCGCCGGTGGTTATCGCGCTCATGTTGAAGAAGCGGGTGAGGTAGATGGGGGAATTCGTGCCACGGTCTAAAACGCTCGGAGGGGACATTCCATGCTTAGACAGTCCTGAGCTCGCACGAAAGCGCCAGAAGGCACTTTCGGCTCGTGCGGAACTGCGCGCGGAACGCCTCCTCCGAGCGGAGTCGAACCTCGAAACCCCGGTCGAAACGCAGGCTGACGGAGCACCGCTTTTCCGCATAAGCGACCTGTCGGCGGGCTACGACAAGAAGGTCGTAGTCGAAGGCGTCGATCTGGAGGTTCGCGCGGGCGACGTCGTGGCGCTCATCGGGCCGAACGGCTCGGGCAAGTCGACCATCTTGAAAACCATCACACGCCATCTGGCACCGCTTGCCGGCGCGGTCGAGCTCGACGGGCGGGAGATTTCCCGATGGAAGACGGCGGAGTTCGCAAGGAACCTTGCCGTTATGCTGACAGATCGCCCCCGGACCGAACTCCTCACCTGCCGCGATATCGTAGAGGCGGGAAGGCACCCCTACACCGGGCGAATGGGAACACTCACGCCCGATGACCATAATCGGGTCGACGAGGCCATGAAAACCGCACATGTGGAAGAGCTCGCCGAGCGCGACTTCATGCAGATAAGCGACGGGCAACGCCAGCGCGTCATGCTCGCACGCGCCATCGCGCAGGATCCGCGTGTGCTCGTGCTCGACGAGCCCACGTCGTATCTCGATATCCGCTACCAGATCGACCTGCTGCGAATACTTCGCCACCTTTCGAAATCGCGGAATGTGGCTGTCATCATGTCCATCCACGAACTCGAGCTCGCGCAGAAAAGCGCCGACAAGGTGATTTGCGTGAAGGACGGCCGGGTCTTCCGCGCCGGCGCACCCGAGGACATATTCACGCGCGAGACGATTGGCGAGCTCTACGGCCTTCAACATGGCACCTTCAACGAGCGCTTCGGCAGCGTGGAAATTGGGCGCCCACACGGCGATGCGCACACGTTCGTCATCGCCGGCGCAGGTACGGGATCGGCTGTGTTTCGCCAGCTCATCCGGCAGGGCAAGGCGTTCTACGCGGGCGTTCTGCACGAAGGGGACATCGACTGCGAGCTCGCGCGCGACCTGGCGACGGAATGCGTAGCCGAGCGCGCCTTCGAGCCGATCGGGGATAAAACCATAGCCCGCGCCAAAGAGCTCCTCGTCCACTGCGCGCGCCTTATCGTGTGCCCCGCCGCCTTCGGCACCATAAACGCCCGCAACGCAGAGCTCGTCGAGTTCGCACGCTCGCATGGTATCGAGGTCATGCGAGCGTGCGAAGGCGCATCGGAGGATTCCAATGGTGGAGTGGGAAGGATAAACTGGACTTTCTTTTAAGGATCCTCAAGCGTATTGCCGCTCGTATTCCACTGGAGACATGTAGCCCAGGGTGGAATGCATGCGCACCCTATTGTAATAGAGCTCTATG
>NZ_JBBNLN010000012.1:0-45753 GCF_040092445.1 Collinsella sp. CLA-ER-H11
AAACGAGGGCAGCCCTGTGGGCGCCAGCGGAATGTGGGGTCACCGCGCGGTCCGCATCTGATGGTGTCGACGTCAATGGTATACGGGTGCACCATCGACGTCTTCAATACAGAAAATATCAGTGCGGGATGTTTTGGAAAATAACCCAAAACCGGCCATGTGGGGTCCTTTGGAGTCACCCTTTAGGCGGAACTCTCCTAATTATTTGGATGAGTCGTTTACTTACTTGTGCTGTTACCGTCTTCCCGCTGTTGTTGGGGTATGCTTTGTTCGTATGTAAACGTATGGCATGTTGATGGGGGAGGGTGCTATGGCTCGCGAGAGTGCTCGTTCTAAGGATACGGCTAAGCCTGGCATCAAGGAAGTTGCGGCGGTGGCGGGGGTTTCGCCTACTACGGTATCTCGTGTGCTTAATAATCGTGGCTATATTAGCCAAGAGACCCGCGATAAGGTCCATGCCGCGATGAAGCGCATCAACTATACGCCCAACGATATCGCTCGTGCCATGCTCAACGGTCGCCTGAATCTTATCGGTATGATCGTCCCCTATGTCAGCAGCCCGTTTCATGCACAAGCGGTTCAAGCCGTTGAGCGTACCCTGGCCGAAAACGGTTTTAAGATGCTGCTGTGCAATAGTGCCAATCGACCTGATCTTGAGCGTTCTTATATCGATATGCTTCGGCGCAATATGGTTGATGGCGTCATTGTCAACTCGCTTAATATCGGTGCCGAGGCGTATGCCGAGATGGGTTTGAGTCTGGTTGGTATCGACTGCGACCTTGGCGAGGCCTCTGTTCAGATTGCGAGCGACAGCTATAGTATCGGCGAACTTGCCACGCGTCGCCTGATCGATGACGGGTGTTCGCGCATCCTGTGCCTGCGCAGCAATAGCCGCATGCGCATGCCTGCCAATAAGCGTACCGATGCCTACCTCGATGTTGTTGAGCAGGCCGGTTTGCCCGCGCTTGTCCGTGAGGTCGAGTTCGTTAAGCCCGACGACGAAAAGAGCGCGGTCGTTGCGAAGATCCTCGATGAGAACCCCGATATTGACGGCATCTTTGCGGGAGACGACACGATGGCGGCTATCTGTCTTAACGTGATGAAGCAGCGCGGCTTGAGCGCTCCGGGCGATATTAAGGTCGTGGGCGCGGATGGTGCCCGCCGCACTATGACGTTTATGCCTGACTTAACAACCGTTCGCCAAGATATCGATCGCATCGGAGAGCTCGCGGCGCAATCCATCATTGCTCTTATTAACGGCGAAAAGCCCGAATCGAATATCAAGCTCCCCGTTGAACTCATTGAGGGCAAAACCGCGTAGTTCATCCCGTGCCAAAAGAATTCCTCAAACACCTCTGATGACCGTTCGCCGGCATATGCCAACCGTTTGCCGACGACTGGAACTGCGAAAAGACGTATTGGTGTGAAAACGTTTGACATATGAAAACGATTGACATATCTTGCAGTTGTACCGAGTTAGTATCTCGTGAGAAAGGAAGTCTCGGATGCACAAGGTGTATTACCAGCCTGAGGGAATTTGGGTAGGCGACATCATGCCGTACGGCGAGGACGGCACGTTCTATCTCTATCATCAGCGTGACACGCGAAACCCCGGACCTTTCGGAGAGCCGTTTGGCTGGGCACTCGCGACAACCAAGGACTTCGTCAATTACAAAGACTTTGGCGAGAGCCTTGAGCGTGGCGGCGACGAGGAAGTCGACCAGTATGTTTATGCCGGCACGGTGTTTAAGGTGGGCGACAAGTACCATGCGCTCTACACTGGTTGCAATCGCGATAAGGTCAAGGCACGCTTGATGAAGCAGGTTCTTCTTCACGCAACGAGTGACGACGCCGTCAAGTGGGAGAAGAACATCGCCGAGACGCTGCTTCCGCCCCAGGAGGGTTACGATGACCGCAACTGGCGCGATCCCTTTGTGCTTTGGGATGAGGAGAACGAAGAGTACATGCTCATCCTCGGCACGCGTGTGGGCGAGGACAAGCGTCTGATGACCGGTCGTCTGGTCAAGTTCACCTCCAAGGACCTGGATACCTGGGAGTTCCAGGGCGACTGGTGGAATCCGGGCCTGTACACCATGTTCGAGATGCCTGATCTCTTTAAGATGGGCGACTGGTGGTATCTGGTGTTCTCCGAGTACAGTGATGGCAACAAGACCCGTTACCGCATGTCTCGCTCTATCAACGGTCCTTGGATCACTCCTGCGGACGATTCCTTCGATGGCCGCGCGTACTATGCCGCGCGTACCGCATTTGATGGCGAGCGCCGCGTTCTCTTTGGTTGGGTTCCTACGCGTGACGAGGGCGGTGACCCCAGCTCTTACCTGTGGGGTGGCACCTTTATGCCTCTCGAGATCGTTCAGCGTGCTGACGGAACGCTCGGCACCAAGCTCCCCGACAGCATGCTTGGCGCCTTTGGCGAGGCTAAGGCAGTCGAGGCCTTTGAGCTTTCCTGCGAGTCGGGCAAGGTCGAGCAGGTGCTCGCCGCGGATGCCGGTTCCACCTATATGCTCGATGCCGACATCGAGCTCGCCGGTGACGCTGCCGGCTTCTCGGTGAAGCTTGCCGAGGACGCCGAGTCCGGTCTTGCCTATGAGTTCCGCGCCAACCTGCGTGAGGGCAAGCTCGAGTTTACGGCGGCCCCCCAGTATCCGTGGTTCCAGGTCAACAACATGGGCCTCGAGCGTCCGTTGTTCTTTAAGGGCGAGGGCACTCATCATGTGCGTCTGGTCGTTGACGACGATATCGCGACCATCTTTGTCGATGATGTTGCGCTTAACGCGCGCTTCTGCAATAAGCAGGGCCAGGGTGTGGCACTGACGGTCACCGACGGTACGCTCAAGTGCGCAAATGCAACGATCGCGTCTCTGTAATGGCATCAAAACGTTTTATGATTTCGTAAGGGAATGGAGAGGAACATGGACTACAAAGTAGTGTCTCAGCAAGTCGTCGATAACGTCGGCGGTCTGGAGAACATCGAGGGCGCCACGCATTGCGTTACGCGTCTGCGTCTGGTGCTCAAGGATACGAGCAAGTACAACAAGGCCGAGCTCGAGAACATCGATGGCGTCAAGGGCGTGCTGTACAACAGCGGCCAGCTCATGATCATCTTCGGTACCGGTACCGTCAACAAGGTCTACGATGAGTTTATGGCTCTGACGGGCGTTAAGGAGATCAGCGCTTCCGAGGTCAAGGGCGCCGAGGCGGACAAGAAGGGCAAGTTCTTCTCGGTCCTCAAGGTATTCTCGGATATCTTTATCCCCATCATTCCCGCTTTCGTCGGCGCTGCTATCATCATCGGCCTTAAGTCGCTGATCGTTGCCAACGGCCTCTTTGGCATGGAGGGTAGCCTTGCCGACCACAGCGAGTTCCTCAAGAACCTCGCAAGCTTCTTTGCCATTATCGCCACCACGTTTGACTACCTGCCTGTCCTGGTTATGTACAGCGCGGTGAAGCGTTTTGGCGGTAACCCGATTCTGGGCATCCTCGTCGGTATCGTCATGGTTCACCCGAGCCTTATGAACCGCAACACGTTCGTTATGGATCCGACGGGTGCTGAGTACTGGAACTTTGGTCCGCTCTCCATTCCCATGGTTGCTTTCCAGGGCGGCGTGTTCCCTGCAATCCTGACTGCCTGGTTTATGGCCAAGGTCGAAAAGATTGCCCAGAAGTACATCCCCGAGGTCGTCTCGTTTGTCTTTGTCCCGACCGTTACCCTGATTCTTGCTAACGTTGCCCTGTTCACCGTGTTCGGCCCGCTCGGCAACCTGATCGGCGACGTCCTCGCTGGCGTAATCGATGTCCTGTACAACAGGATGGGCGTCTTTGGCGCCTTTGTCTTCGCCGCGTTCCTGCAGCCGCTCGTCGTTACCGGTACGCATCAGTTCATCCAGGGTATTGAGGCCAACCTCGTTGCCACGACCGGCTTCAACTACATCCAGGCCATCTGGTCGGTTTCCATCATCGCCCAGGGCGGCGGCGCCATCGGCATGTATCTCATCCACAAGAAGCACTCCAAAGAGCGCAACATCTGCATGTCGTCCTTTATCCCGACGCTGGTCGGTATCTCCGAGCCCGCAATCTTTGCTGCAAACATGCGCTACTCGATCATCCCGTTCGTCTGCGCTTGCATCGGTGCAGGCTGCGGCGGTGCCTTCGTGAAGCTCTTTGAGGTGCGCGCTATCGGTCAGGGTCTGACCGGTGTGCTTGGCCTGCTCATCGTTACGCCCGAGACGCTCGTGTGGTATGTGGCCGGCAATCTCATCGCCTTTATCGTGCCGATCGTCTTGATCTTTGCCTACAACAAGGCAAAGGGCGTGCCGACCACCGATGAAGAGGGCGCTGGCGCTGGCTTCGACGTTAGCTTCTAGTTGAGCCGTTCAGCGTAATCTGAGGATAAGTCCATTTGAGGAAGGGCGTTCGACTCGTGTGAGTCGAGCGTCCTTCCCCATAGACGAGAAAGTCAACGGCGATGTTTAATCAAAAAAATAAGGTGACACGCGCGGACTATGAGCAGTGGCGAGCTGGACAGGACGAGACGGCGGCTCGCATCGCGTCCGACCCCGATAGGCTCCTGTTCCATGTGGAGCCTGAGCTTGGCTGGCTCAACGACCCCAACGGTTTGGTTCAGATTGGTGATACGTATCACATCTATCATCAATACGATCCGTTCGATGCTGCGCATGGCGGTCCAGTGCTTTGGAACCATCTGACGACAAAGGATTTTGTGACCTACGAGAATCACGGTCCCGTGCTGTTTCCCGATTCCGATTTGGATTCGAGTGGAGCGTATTCTGGTTCTGCCTTTGTACGTGATGGTAAGATTCACTACTTCTATACCGGCAACGTCAAGCATTTTGACCGCGATGATTACGACTACGTGTTGACGGGCCGTGAGCAAAACCAAATTCATATGGTTGCCGAGAATCCCGACGAATTGGGCGAGAAGCGCATGGCTGTTGGGCCGGTCGATTACCCCGACGATATCGGTACGCACGTGCGCGACCCCAAAATCCTTGAACACGACGGTATCTACTACATGGTTCTCGGCGCTCGTACGAAAGACAATCGTGGCTGCGTGCTTGTCTATGCCTCGCACGATCTAGAGGACTGGAGCTATGCGACGCGCATTGAGCCGGGCGAGAAGTTTGGCTTTATGTGGGAGTGCCCTGATCTATTTGAGCTTGATGGCGAGCTTATTCTCGTTTGCTGTCCGCAGGGTGTGCCCGCCGATGGTTGGTGTTACCGCAATCCGCACCAGTGCGTGTGGTTCTCCATCGAGGCCGATTGGGAGGCGCCGAGCTTTAAGATCACCGGGCAGGGCATGCCCCCGATGGTCGATGCCGGCTTTGATTTCTACGCACCGCAGTCCTTTGAGGATGCTGCGGGTCGGCGTTTGATGATCGGGTGGTCTGGTTGCCCCGATGCGACGGCAGAAAACCCGACGGTGGCACGCGGGTGGCAGTGCGCGTTGACGGTGCCGCGAGAGCTGAGCATACGCGATGGTAAGCTCTGTCAGCAGCCGGCGCACGAGATTGAGAAGGTGCGCGGCGACTGCGTTCGCGCGACAGGCGGTGAAACCGTTGAGGAGCCGGGCCGCCTGTTTGATCTTGTGGTTTCCTGTGAGGGCGCCAAGATGGTCGAGCTCGAAATCCGCAAGGGTGTCTTTGTGCGTTATACGGACGGGATGCTTACCCTCGATATGGGTGACGAAGGCTATGGGCGCGACCAGAGGTCGATTGAGCTCGGCGAGCTTCGCGACCTACGCGTGCTTTCGGACACTACGATGGTCGAGATTTTTGCAAATGGCGGCGAGGCGGCACTTACGAGCCGTACCTATTCGCCGGCGGTTCCGGCGATGGAGCTGCACGCCGAGGGTGCGGTATCGATGAATTTCTACCGCCTCGTGCATTAACCGTGCATGGAGTACGATTGGACTTGCTGGGCGGAATGTGTCGCAGTTACCGCGGCCAGCTACCGTTTATCGCGTATAGCGACCGTTTGCGGAATAAGTAACACTCCTTAATAAACCGTGTAGAATCTCAGGATGCACGGAGTTTTCCAGGGAGACGCTGTCCTTTGTTGTGTGCAAGGGGCGGCGTCTCTTTGGCGCTTGGACGCCGTTGTGCAACAGTGCGGCGGCGCGTGCCATGTATTGAAAAGCCAATGTTGAGATGGGTCGTGATAATAATGGGCAAGTACGTAATCGTGGTTGAGTCTGGGTCGGATGTGACGCCGGAGCTTTGCGAACGCTACGGCATCGTGCGCGTGCCCATGCATGTCATGATTGGTGACGAGACCGTCGAGGACGGCTCGATCGATCCGCTCGAGATTTATTCACGCTGCAACGAGTTTGGCGTAATGCCCAAGACCAGCGGCTGCGCGCCTGCGGATTTTGCTCACGTGTACGACCGTATCCATGCCGAGCAGCCCGATGCGACCATTCTGCATCTTGCGTACTCCGAGGCCACGACCTGCTCGCATCAGTCCTCCAAGATTGCAGCTAAGGGCCGCGACTACGTGTTCTCCATGGACACGCGCTTTGTCTCGGTGGGCCAGTCGCTTGTTGTCGTCGAGACCGCCAAATACATCGAGGCTCACCCCGATGCCACCGTCGACGAGATCTTTGCATTTACGAACTCCGTCATGGACCGTGTGCTGCTGGGCTTTGTTCCTACGGACCTTGCCTTCCTTAAGGCAGGCGGTCGTCTGTCCAACGTGGCATTCCTCGGTGCCCACCTGCTCAAGATTAAGCCCTGCATTGAGGTGACGGGCGGCAAGTTCGTGGCGACCAAGAAGTTCCGCGGTTCTATGCTCAAGTGCGCCCGTGCCTTTATTGACCACATGGTTGCCAAGGGCGAGATCGACTACTCGCATATTGGCCTGGCGTATTCGGTGGGTCTTTCCGAGGAGTTGCGCGACGACATGGAAATCTATGCGCGCGACCTGGGCTTTAAGGACATTACCTGGACTCAGGTTGGTGGCGTCATCTCGAGCCACTGCGGCCCGACCGCCTTCGGTGCGGTGCTCACGCTTAAGGCGTAAAGGCCGCAGGTGAGCGTTCTTCAGCCTGACATCTCGACGTAGACCCCAGCCATGGTGATGGGGGATAGATTAAAACGTGCCATTCTAGCCCGAGACGTTTAAACGC
The DNA here is from genome assembly GCF_040092445.1 of Collinsella sp. CLA-ER-H11. Taxonomy (NCBI): domain Bacteria; kingdom Bacillati; phylum Actinomycetota; class Coriobacteriia; order Coriobacteriales; family Coriobacteriaceae; genus Collinsella; species Collinsella sp. CLA-ER-H11. The sequence goes on from NZ_JBBNLN010000012.1 coordinate 7,166, forward strand.
AAGCGCATGGGCTAGAATGGCTCTGGCATTTTAATTGGTTGCATCCAAGGAGAGGCAAGGTAGCGGGAATGGCTGAGATGACGCTTGAGGGTGTGGACGCTCGTCCTGAGGATTCCGCATTTGCCCTAGGCCGCGTGCATTCAATCGAGACGATGGGAACGGTCGACGGACCCGGCATTCGCTTTGTGGTGTTTGTCCAGGGCTGTCCCATGCGCTGCGCGTATTGTCACAATCCCGATACCTGGTCGGTCAACGGCGGCACCATGGTGACCGTCGAACACCTGATGGATGAGTTCCAGAGTAACCACGAGTTCTATCGCAGCGGTGGAATTACGGTGTCCGGCGGCGAGCCGCTCCTGCAGCCCGAGTTTTTGGCCGACCTGTTCCGTGCAATGCACAACAACCCCGATGGCCGCGTGCATACCTGCCTTGACAGCTGCGGGTATGCGTTTGATCCCGGCCATCCCGAGAAGTTTGATGCCGTGCTCAACGAGACCGACATGGTGCTGCTCGACATCAAACATGCCGATCCGGCTGAGCATAAAAAGCTGACCGGCTGCGATCCTGCACGTATCCTGGCGTTTGGCGATGAGCTTGCCCGTCGCAAGATCAAGGTCGTTATCCGCCACGTGGTTGTGCCGGGCATTACCGACACGGTGGAGGAGTGCGAGAAGCTCGGTCGCCTCATCGCTCCATGGCACAACGTGGTGGGCCTGGAAATGCTGCCGTATCACACGATGGGTGTCGTCAAGTACGAGCAACTGGGCATTCCCTATAAGCTCGAGGGCGTGCCCCAGATGGATACCGCGCGCATGCCCGAGCTGCGCAATGCCGTTATGACCGGCATGAAAAAGCGCCGTGCGGAGCTCAGGTCGGCCATCGGCTAACAAGCTATTTTTGCCCCTTTATGATACCCGAGCTGTACTGACTTAACGGCTTGGTGCTGACGCGGCTGAGCCAAAATGCTGGTACCATACCGTGGATAAGCAATTTGCACGGATTTGGGGGATGGCATGGCAACCATCGCGATCATAGGCGCACTCGAAAAAGAGGTTGCGCAGATTAAGGAAGAGCTGAGCGGCGCGCATGAGTCGCAGGAGGCGGGCTTGACCGTTGTGAACGGTGGGCTTTCGGGTCTGACGGTAGTCGCCACGACGGCAGGCATGGGGACCGTGAACGCCGCTGCCGCAACGCAGCATCTCATCAGCAAATACGCCCCGCAGGCCGTTGTGTTTTCGGGTATTGCGGGCGGCCTAAACCCTAAACTCCATATTAACGACGTGGTTATAGGCAAGTGCCTGCGCTATCTGGATACCGATACGGCACTCATCGCCGAGTCCGCGCCGGGGCTCGAGGAGTTTGCCTCGACGCCGGCGTTGGTTGATGTTGCCGCCGCCGTGCTTGCCGAGCATGGATTTGTGGATACCTCGGCGGATGAGAATTCTGCGGAGAAGGACCCCAAGCAGTTCCTGTGTGGCACTATCGCCACGGGTGACCGCTTTGTTACGGGTGACGCCATGCGTAACGCTGCGATTGAGGCCACGCATGCCGATTGCGTCGAGATGGAGGGTGCGGCAATTGCGCACATCGCGGCCAAGAATGGTGTCGATTGCCTAGTGCTGCGCGCTATCAGCGATAATTGTGACGAGGCATATGACGCGTTTTGCGAGCGCGAGTTCGATCTGGATGAGTACGCTCGCACCGCGAGCGGCATCACGCTCGATATCGTCCGCCGCATTGCCGCTGCGCAATAGCGCGTCTATTTGTAAGAACCTACGACCAAGGAGTGTCCATGGCCGATTCCATTAACTATCAGCTTGCCAAGTTCGTTGCCAGCTACGGCAAGGTTTCGCAGATTCCCGAGTCCACCTGCCCCGAGGTGAGCTTTGTCGGCCGCTCCAACGTGGGCAAGTCGTCGATCATGAACAAGCTCTTTGGCCGCAAGAACCTGGTCAAGGTTTCCAGCACGCCGGGCAAGACGAGCAATATCAATTTCTTCGAGGCCGACGACGTGCACTTTGTGGACCTGCCGGGCTACGGTTTCGCGCGTCGCTCCAAGGCCGAGCGCGATCGTTGGGCCGAGCTCATTGGCGACTTTTTCGACTCCGAGCGCAGCTTTAACTTGGTCGTCTCGCTGGTGGACATTCGCCACGACCCCAGCAAGCTCGACCACGACATGATCGACTATCTACAGGGCAACGAGTTCAACTTTATCGTCTGCCTCACCAAAGCCGATAAGCTCAGCCGCACCCAGCAGGCCCGCCAGGCAGCAGCCATCAAAAAGCAGCTCAACGTCCCGGCCGAAAACGTGATCATCACAAGCTCCCAGACCGGTACCGGCATCGACGAACTCAAAAAGCGCATCGCCGAGGCCTGCCTCTAATCGGGCTGCAGCCCCTCAAAAGCTCCCATCTATATCACCCCAGTGATAGTTATTGGTAAACTATCACTGGGGTGATATTTTTTAGGAGGTCGATATGGAGCTTTGGCACGGGTCGGAGGTTGTTGTCGAGCATCCATCGTTGGATAAATGCAGGCAATTCAATGACTATGGGCGCGGGTTTTATTGCACACCGCATGAGGAAATGGCAATGGAGTGGGCATGTCGGACCGAGTCTGATGGCATTGCCAATCGATATGAGCTTGATTTAGATGGCCTTGCGATTTTGGATTTGGAATCAGGTGAGTTCTCGATTCTCAACTGGCTTGCAATTCTGGCGAATAACAGAGAGTTCAATGTTTCAACGCCAGTAGCACGCGAGGGGCTTCGTTATCTGCTGGATAACTGCCTGATTGATATTTCTCCCTATGACGTTATTCGAGGCTATCGTGCAGACGATTCCTATTTCTCGTTTGCAAGACAGTTTGTCAACGGCATGATCTCGCTCAGGCAATTGCAGCGCATTATGTTTTTGGGGGATTTGGGCACTCAATATGCGCTTATGAGTGAGCGCGCGTTCTCGGCGATCAGGTTCTGCGATTGGAAGCAGGTCTCGGGAGCTGAGTTTTATCCCAAACGATTTGAGCGAGAACAGAACGCTCGACGTAAGTATCTGGATACGGTAAACGGATTTGACTCTGATGGTGTTGACATTAGGGATTTGATGGCAGGGAGGGTTGATTTGAATGATCCAAGAGTTAACGGATTGTGGGCCGAGTAGGACATACCCCGTCTACTACCTCGAGGATGCAATGAACAACCTCGGCGACTGCTTTGACTATGCCGTCAATGACTATGGAGCAGAAGGATCGGAAGTTGCTGAACTCTTTTGCCTGAGCGGGGTTGCTCGAGAGTTTGAGCGCGGCAATGCATGGGTAGTGTCGGGAAAATCGGGCGTTGAGCTGTTCGCGCTCATTGCCGAAAGGTCCGGCTATCAATCAAGGCCGATGCCAAATCGAACCTACCGATTCGAAAAGACACCGGAATACTGGACAGGCTGGATGCTGGCATACCTGCAGTGGCGCTTAGGAGAGTCTTTCGAAGATTTGCTGCATGTCGTTCCATTTGATGTGCTGCGCAGTCTGTATTGCCCCTGGCACGAAGCCTCGGAGGAACGCGTGGCTCGTCTCGTCTGCGATATGGCGAAAAAAGCGTCCAGGCAAACCAAACTTGCGTTAGCAAGAAAGAGACTCAAGAAAACCCAACAAGATCTGGCATACGAATCGGGTGTGTCACTCCGCTCAATCCAAATGTACGAGCAGCGTCAGAGAAACATCAATGAAGCCTCGGTAACAAGCGTACGAGCCATAGCAAAAGCCCTCCACTGCAACATCGAGGACCTCCTAGAACCAGTCTTCGAATACAAAGAAACCGGCGCCGTCTAAGCCAAGCACACAGCCGATGCCCGCCTCTAGGAAGTGCTCCAGCCTAGCAAGAGCCCCTATCAATAAAAATCCAAACTATCAGCCCGGCGACTTTCCAGAGCGTAGGTCCCTGTAGCCGCCGCCGGTGAAGTTAACATAGGGGAGGCTAGGGGGCTTTGCCCCCAAATCTTTCCGCAGGACGGCAGGACCCCCGCCGCACGAAGTGCGCAGCGGGGGTCCTGCCATGTCCGAGGACGATTTGGGGGCAAAGCCCCCTGGCCTCCCCGGCGAGTATACGGGACGGCGACTACAGGTATTCGATCTGGGCGCCTTCCGTGTCGCACGTCAGAATATGCGTATCACACTTAGGGAACTGCTCGCGCAGCTTGACCTGCAGGAACTTTGCCACGATGGTATCGTCGGTCACAGCCATGAGGGTCGAGCCCGAGCCGCTAATCCAGATGGTCTTAGCGCCGCCGTTAAGGCAGGTGTCGCGCACGGCGTTGTAGTCGGGAATCAGGCGGCGACGATAGGGCTCCTGAATGCGGTCGTCATTGGCGGCGGCAATCAGGTTGAGGTCACCGGTCTCCAAGCCGCGCGTCATACCGGCGATGCGGCCCATCTGCCACACGGCGGTGGAGAGCGGAATCTCCTGCGGCACGACCTTGCGCGCCTCGCTCGTGTGTACCTCGTAGGGCGGAATCACGGTAATAAAACGCAGGCGATCGCTCACCTCGTAGCGCAGGCACTGGGGGAGCGAATCGGTCGGCGTAAAGGAGCAGACGGCGCCGCCCAGGATAGCGGGGGCGACGTTATCGGGATGGCCCTCGACCTCGGTGGCGATGCGAACCAGCTCGGCGCGGTCGACGGTGTGGCCTGTCAGTGCGGCGGCGGCCATAATGCCGGCGACGACGCAGGTGGAGCTGGAGCCCAGGCCGCGGGCGACGGGCACGTCGGTCTGGATGTCGATGGCAACGGGAAAAGCCGGCTCGCCCCAGGCGGCCAGAGCATCGACAAAGCTTACATAGACCAGGTTATTCTCGTTTTGGAACTCTTCGGGGCAGCCCGTGATGGTGAGCTTGTCGGCGCGCTCAAAGGTAAAGTGCGAGTAGAGGCTGACGGCCATGCCGAGGGTATCGTAGCCAATGCCCAAGTTGGCGCTTGTTGCTGGGACGGTGATCTTGATCATGTGAGTCCTCCTGGCGTGCCTGGCTGTTTAGTTCGCTGCTCGGGCAGTCCTGCGCAAGACGGAAAGCACATTAAGTGCTTTCCTTTGCGTGCGGAACTCGCGACGAACTAAACAGCCAGGCACGCTATGCACGTTCGTCATCATCCCGGTAGGTATCTGATAAAAGAAGGTGCGCCGGCTTTCGCCGGCGCCTTATATGGGGTTTAGTTGGTAGCCATCTTTTTTGCTGCAGACTCTACGTAGTTGGCCATGTCGGCTACGTCGCAGACGTCTTCGAAGCGGACGGGTTTGGACTCGAGCTCGGCGAGCTGGGTCGGGGCGACCGTGTTGGTGGCCTGCTCGAGTACACGCATGGCCTCAAAATCATCCTCGGGAACGTCGAGGCCCAGGGCGTCGCAGCAGGCGCGTGGGAACTTGTAGGGGCTGGCGGTCGAAAGCAGCACGCGAGCCTTAGCGCCCTCGGCGGGGGCGACCTGCTCAAAGACGTGATAGCCGCAGGCGGTGTGCGGGTCGATCACGTAGCCGTTGGCGTCCCAGCAGCTCTTGATGGCGGCGCGGACCTCGTCCTCGCTGGCCCAGCCGCAGCCAAACACGCTCTGAATCTTTGCCAGCAGGTCGGCGGGAACCTCATAGCGACCAGTCTGTGCCAGCTGCTCCATAAGGCCGGCAACGAGCTCGCAGTCGCCATCGGACAGGAAGTACAGCATGCGCTCCAGGTTGGAGCTGATGAGGATGTCCATCGACGGCGAGATGGTCGTGAAGAACGGACGGTTGCGGTCGTAGACGCCGGTGGTCAGGAAGTCAGCCAGAACGTTGTTCTTGTCGCTCGCGACGATGAGCTTGGCAACGGGCAGACCCATGCGCTTGGCGTAGTAGCCGGCCAGGATATCGCCAAAGTTGCCGGTCGGCACGCAGAACTCCACGGCATTGCCGGCCTCGATGGCACCGGCGCGCAGCAGCTGCGCATAGGCGGCAAAGTAGTAGACGACCTGCGGCACCAGGCGCCCGACGTTGATGGAGTTGGCGCTCGAAAGCACCGTGCCGGCGGCTTCAAGGCGCTCGGCCAGCTCCTTATCGGCAAAGATGCGCTTGACGGCGCTCTGGGCGTCGTCGAAGTTGCCGCGGATGCCGCAGACGGCGACGTTGCCGCCCTCCTGCGTGGACATCTGCAGATTCTGCACGCGGCTGACTTTGCCTTCGGGATAAAAGACGGTGATGCCCGTGCCCGGAGCGTCGGCAAAGCCGGCGAGCGCTGCCTTGCCCGTGTCGCCCGACGTGGCGGTGACGATCATGATGCGCTCGGCGCCACCGTCCTTGGCAGAGGTGCGGGCCATCAGGCGGGGGAGCATCTGCAAGGCGACGTCCTTAAAGGCGCTCGTGGGACCGCCAAAGAGCTCCATCACATAGGTTTGAGGAGCGTCGGTGCCCGGCGCTGCGTCGAGTTTGACGAGCGGCGTGACCTCATCACTCGCAAACGTACCGCGGTAAGCCTCATTCACACAGGCCGAAATTTCTTCGTCCGTGTAATCGTTCAGTAACATTCCCAACACATTTTGAGCGATTTCAAAGTACGATTTATCGGCAAGCGAGCTGATATCGACCTGCTGGGTGCCAAGCTCGTCCGAGACAAACAAACCCCCGTCGGGAGCGATGCCGGTGCGGATTGCCACCTTACTTGAGCATGATAAAGTGCGTCCTCGTGTACTATGATAAGTTCCCATATAACAGTGCTCCTCGGATACCTTGGTCCCAATCGGTGAACCCATGGTATCAGAGCGCGCAAAACAGGTTTGCAGAGGCTTTTAGAAAGGTAACCTCCACGCCATGATAAAAATTGCCAAGTTTGGCGGCTCGTCGGTCGCCGACGCTGAACACTTCAAGAAGATCAAGGCCATCGTCGATGCCGACCCTGCCCGCCGTTTTGTGGTGGTTTCTGCCTGCGGTCGTCGCTTTAAGGGCGACACCAAGGTGACCGACCTGCTCTACCTGGTTAACGCGCACGTTAAGTATCACGTGTCGTGTGAGGAGCTGCTCGAGGACATTGGTCAGCGCTATTTTGATATCGCTGACGAGTTGGAGCTCACCTATCCCATCCGTAAGGAGTTCGCGGCCTTTGCCGAGCGCGCCCGCTCGGGCGGCTACTCCACCGAGGAGCTCGTGAGCCGCGGCGAGTACTTCACCGCTCGCCTGATGGCCGAATACCTGGGTCTGCCGTTCCTGGACGCTGCGACGGTTGTGGCATTCCATCACGACGGTACGCTCAGCATGAACCGTACCTCCGAGCTGGTGCAGGAGTACGGCCAGCAGGGCGGCTTTGTTATGCCCGGTTTCTACGGCGCGACGCGTGAGGGTCAGATCAAGCTGCTCGATCGTGGCGGCGGCGATATCTCGGGCTCGATCCTGGCCAAGTGCCTGGGTGCCGACCTGTACGAGAACTGGACCGACGTCTCGGGTTTCTATTCTGCCGATCCGCGTATTGTTCCCGAGGCTCAGCCCATTGCGCGCGTTACCTACGAGGAGCTGCGCGAGCTTTCGTACATGGGCGCAAGTGTCCTGCACGAGGAGGCCGTGTTCCCCGTGCGCGAGGCGGGTATTCCGCTGGTCATCAAGAACACCAATGCGCCGCAGGATCCTGGCACCATCATTAGCGAGACGGCTGACGAGGGTGAGGCCGAGCCCATCATTACCGGCGTGACCGGCAAGCGCGGCTTTGTCGCCATCAACGTTGCCCGCGACCGCACCAAGCCCCGCGTTGGCTTTATGCGCCGTGCACTTTCGGTGTTCGAACGCTATGACGTTTCCGTCGAGCACATGCCCACCGGTGTCGACCGCTTTGGCGCTGTGGTGCAGGAGCAGGATGTGCACGACTCGCTGTACTCGCTTGTGGGCGACATTCAGCAGGAGGTCGAGCCGCTCGAGATCGAGGTTGTCGAGGGCTTGGCGCTCATCGCGACCGTCGGTCGTAACCTGCGCGGCCGTGCGGGTATCTCGGGGCATCTGTTTGGCATGCTCGGCCAGGCCGGCGTGAGCGTGCGCATGATTTCGCAGAGCTGCGACGAGATCAACATCATTATCGGTGTCGAGGAGAAAGACTTCGACCTGGCGATTCGGACCATTTACCGTGCCTTCTCCGATGAGAACGGCATTGTGAAGGTCTCCGATTTGGAGGCTCCCACGCCGGTCGATCCCACCCTGGCCGCGCTCAAAAAGTAGCGACTGCTCGGTATATTTTTGGGACAAGTGCCAAAAATCTAGCACGGGGCGTTTCGTTTCGGTTTCGTTTCGACGGGGCGGGTTTCGTGTCCGCCCCGTTCTTGTATACACTGGCAACAACAATCGGCCTGCTCGGCGTGCAGGCAAAAGCCATAACCTTTAAAGGGGGAAGCATGAAACAGTACACGGTTGCTATTTTGGGCGCGACGGGAGCCGTGGGCACCCAGATGCTCGAGTGCTTAAACGAGCAGGAGTTTCCGGTTGGCAAGCTCAAGCTGCTGGCGAGCGCTCGTTCTGCGGGCAAAACCGTCGAGTTCCGCGGCGAGCAGATCGTGATCGAAGAGGCTTGCCCCGAGGCCTTTGAGGGCTGTGACATTGTGCTTGGAGCCGCCGGCGACGACATTGCGAAGGAGCTACTGCCCGAGGCCGTCAAGCGCGGCGCCGTCGTGGTCGACAACAGCCATGCCTTCCGTATGGATCCCGAGGTACCGCTGGTCGTGCCCGAGATCAATGCCGACGACATCAAGTGGCACCACGGCCTGATCGCCAACCCCAACTGCGCGACCATTATCGGCCTGGTTCCCACCTGGCCGCTGCATCAGCTCGCCGGCGTGAAGCGCATGATCGTCTCGACGTACCAGGCGGCTTCGGGTGCTGGCGCTCCCGGTATGGCCGAGCTCGAGGCTCAGCTGGCCGCTCTGGGCCGTGGCGAGGAGATTCCCGAGCCGCGCGCATTTGCCGCCCAGCTCGCGAGTAACCTGATTCCGCAGATTGGCGGCGTCAAGGAGGAGGGCTTTACCTCCGAGGAGATGAAGCTGCAAAACGAGGGCCGCAAGATCATGCACCTGCCCGAGCTGCGCGTGAACTGCACCTGCGTGCGCGTGCCCGTGCTGCGCTCGCACTCTGAGAGCATTACGCTCGAGTTTGAGCGCGACATTACGGTTGACGAGGCCCGTGCTGCGCTGGCCGCCGCTCCGGGCGTGAAGCTGGTTGACGACATGAGCGCCGAGGATGCGCACGATCGCTTCCCCATGCCGATGGATACGTCCGACCAGGACCTGATTTGGGTCGGTCGTGTGCGCCGCGATATCTCGAACCCCGAGGCCGCGCGTGGCATCACCTTCTGGTGCTGCGGCGATCAAATCCGTAAGGGCGCGGCAACCAACGCCGTCCAGATTGCTAAGCTGCTCTGCGAGTAGTGTGACCTGTCCGGCGGGGGCCGGGCTTAGTTTTCAGAACGTCCTCGACCATGTGTGGCGCCTTGTCCTGCTCCTTCGGAGCCGCGGACAAGGCGCCACACTGGTCTGCGGAGTGTTCTGAAAACTAAGCCCGGCCCCCGCCTTCGGTGACGCTGCTGCAAGCGACCTGCGATGGGGCCGTTGTTGGTTGGGGCCGCTGGGCTGATATGGGGGCACGTGGCCGTTGCAGGCCCTGGTCCCGGCGGCGGCCTCGGCGCTTTGCGCCTGCCGCCTTTGGGGACTGCGGAGCGCGGTCGGCAGCTGCGGCGCTGTCGCGCCTGCTGCCTGGGGTGACTGCGGGGCCGTGACGGCAGCTGCGGCGCGCTGCGCCTGCCGCCTGAGGTGACTTTGGGGTTGGGGTGAATCGGGGTCTAATACTTTTCCCGAGAAGTGAACGACCTTATTTTGACCCCTGAAGCATTGGCATATTTTGACCGCTATTTCCTGCGGTTTTGCTGTGCGAATCCTGCGGTTTTGCGGTCTAAAGGTGTGGATGCTCCGGGGCTTCGTTTTTACTCGTTCACTTCTCGGGAAAAGTATTAGAGCTCAGCTGGTAGAGGTACCGCTTTGGCGTCGAGCCCCCGCGTCATCTTCGCTTGATTGGGGAAAGCGGTCTCGCTTAAACAATTACGAGCCTGCCCGGGCGTATCAGGCAGGTTGTCTGCACAATTCGCGGTATCATGGTGCGGAGTTTTGAAAGGAGCCGCTGGTGGTCACGACGACGTTTGCTTCGCCTTTGGGCGAGATTCTGCTTGCCGCTGATGGCCGCGGTTTGACAGGGCTTTGGTTTGAGGGGCAGGAGCATTTTGGCTCTACGCTGCTCAAAGAAGATGCGGAGCACGTTGAAGGCGCCGACGCGGTTTCCGGTATTGGTGGCATGTTGTCGGCGAATCCGGCAAATGGTGCGGCCTCTTCGGTGCTTGAGCGTTCCTGGGCTTGGCTGAATGCTTATTTTGCAGGGCAGGAGCCTCGGTTTACGCCGCCGTTGCATATGATCGGTACGGCGTTTCAGCGCGAGGTTTGGTTTGAGCTGCTTTCTATTCCGCGTGGTGAGGTCGCTACGTATGGTGAGATCGCCCAGCGTGTCGCCGCCCGACATCGTGTACCGGGAAACGAGGCGCCCGTTGTGTCTCCCCGTGCTGTGGGGGCTGCGGTCGCGCGTAATCCCATTTCGATTATCGTGCCGTGCCATCGCGTGGTGGCAGCCGACGGATCGCTCAACGGATATGCCGGCGGGCTTGACCGCAAGGAGTGGCTGCTGCGGCTTGAGGGCGCGTACGAGGAGTAACGCTTGAACACTTTGCCTGTAGTAGCCGACTTCGACCAAAGCTCGCTCGAGTTCGCTTTGATCAGAGCGCTTAAGACCCTTGTTAGCTGTCAATAGTACTATCTGTTCGTTGATGGATATCCACGACTTCTGGTATTTCATTTAAGCCTCTTGATATAAAAAGAGCTGGAGTTGCGCATCGTTGAGAGGCTTTCCAGCTTTAGAGACATAAAATTATAAGATACGATGACCTGCGTCAAGGAAGCTGCCAGATGACCTTGGAGCGGCTGATTGCCTGGCCTAAAACCTGATGCGCGGGACGGCGCCCCACGCTATTCAGCGCGCTTGATAGGATGACGAACCACAGTCTTAAGTTTCTCCGGTGCACATTTGCGTGGATCGGAGAGATAGATTTCGTGATGTAAACGGGAGTCTGAGAAGTCGGGGACATAGCCCTGCTCGGTCATGTATTCATGCATAGCGTTTACAGTCGCCGGTTCGTTGTCGTAGGGCCCGGTGTGCATGCATTGAACGCAGAGACCCTCGTCAACTTTAAGCAGCTCAACGGCGGAAAAGTCCAGTTTCTTCTTGGTCGTGGCTTCCGCGACTGCCCAGTCAAAGTCATCTTGGGTGACGAAATCGGGCAGGCGGATGCACGAGGTAAAGTTGAAATCGTCCTTGCGTACATAGTCGATGTCGCCGCTCGGGGAGTCTTGCCACCAGAAACCCTCGAGCGGCGGTACCACAAAGTCGAAATAGCCCTCGATACTCCTTGAGCCTTTCTTCGACATCTTGACGGTATAGGCGATGCCGTAAAGCAACGGCAGGGCGTTTTGATACTCGCCACCTTCGGTATTTGGGTCACCCTTTCCGCGAACGGCTACGTAGTTCATAGGCGGGACAGTTACGATACTCGGCTTGCTTGCAGGTCTGTAGAGCTCCTTGCATTCCTTCTTAAAGTCGAACGCCATGTTGGCCGCCTTTCTGCGTATTGGCCTGCTTAGATAGCTGAATCATATCATAGAAACGAACAGCTGTTCGAATGAGTTGGCTGACAGATTGAGATGCGTGCGTTGTGTTTGGCGGTCGGCCTGACCCCGTCGATGATTTCTCTGCCTCCCCGGCGCCTCATCTATAGCTGCCGTTTCCCCATATAAAACCTGCCAAAATAAACCTGTCCCTTTTTGGTCGGTGCGAAATGGGTAATACTAAAGAGTTATCCGACCAGATGGGAATTAATCGATGGCCTATATCGAATTCAAAGACGTCATCAAAGCATACGGCGAGGGCGACGCCCGTATTCACGCGCTCGACGGTGCGAGTTTTACGGTCGAGCGCGGTGAGCTCGCCATCATTCTGGGCGCTTCGGGTGCCGGCAAGACCACGGCGCTCAACATTCTGGGCGGCATGGATACGGCGACCTCCGGCACCGTGACGGTGGACGGGCGCGACGTGAGCTCTGCTAACGAGGCACAGCTCGTGGAATACCGCCGCGCCGATGTCGGCTTTGTCTTCCAGTTCTACAATCTGGTCCCCAACCTGACGGCGCTCGAAAACGTCGAGCTCGCGGCGCAAATTTGCCCCGATTCGCTCGATGCCGAACAGACGCTTCGCCAGGTTGGCCTGGGCGAGCGCCTGGGCAACTTTCCGGCACAGCTTTCGGGCGGCGAGCAGCAGCGCGTGTCCATCGCCCGCGCACTGGCAAAGAACCCCAAGCTGCTTCTGTGCGACGAGCCCACGGGCGCGCTCGACTACAAAACCGGCAAGCAGATATTGAAGCTGCTGCAGGATACCTGCCGCAAGCAGGGCATTACGGTCATCATCATCACGCACAACTCCGCGCTCGCGCCCATGGCCGATCGCCTGATCCGCTTTAAGAGTGGTCGTGTGGAGAGCGAGACGGTCCAGCAAAATCCCGTGCCTATCGAGACGATCGAGTGGTAGCGCCCATGGACCAGGACCGCCAAAACAGCCAAAACCACGATACGGAGCACGTGAGTCGGGACCGGGAGTTCGCGACCTACCGTACCGCCCAAAGCTCAAACGATATGGTGCCGACGGTATTTCGCCGTGGCATCTACCGCACAATCCGCGGCAGTCTTAAGCGCTTCTTGTCCATCGTGGTCATCACCGCGCTCGGCGTGAGTGTGATGTGCGGCCTTAAGGCGGGCTGCGAGGATTTGTGCGATTCGGTCGACGCCTATTTTGACCAGCAGAATGTCTATGACATTAACGTGCAGTCGACCTGTGGCCTTACGCGCGACGATCTCGCGGCTATCCAAGAGATCGACGGGGTCGAGACGGCCGAGGGTATCTACACCGAGACCGCCTACACCGCCGTGGGCACAACGCGCGAGCGCGTGGTCGTGCAAAGTCTCTCCAAGGAGAACATCGATCAGCCAGTGCTCGTGAACGGCGATTTGCCCGAGAGCGCCGATGAGGTGGCGGTAACTTCGAAGTTCCTGAAGGCTTCGGGCAAAAAGCTCGGCGATACCGTGAGTTTTGCCGCCAATGACGCGAGCTCGTCCAACCAAAGTGCCAAGGATCAGTTTGCCGCGGGCGATTACACCATTACGGCCGAGGTCCTCGACCCCACTGATGTGAGCTCCGACTCGACAGTCAACGCCTTCCGTGCCGCTTCGGCTGCGGACTATAAGTTCTATGTGAGCGAGGATGCCGCGACATCATCGTCCTACTCCGCGGTCCACGTGATCGTCGAGGGAGCCAAGAGCCTCAACTCCTACTCGGATGCCTACACGGCAAAGATCAATGAGGTCAAGGGCAATATCGAGAAGATCCGCGAGGAGCGTGAAAAGGCGCGCGTCCAGGAGCTGACGGTTGACACGCCGGCAAGCTTGGATGCGGCTGAGCGCCAGGCCGCCATGCTCTTTGGGATTGAGCAGGATAGCATCAACCGCATGGCCGAGGGCAGCGAGGAGCGCGTCCAAGCTCAGGCCGAGTTGGACCAGCGCCGCGCCGCCGCCGATCAGCAATTCGCCGATGCCCGCGCCGAGCTTTCCAATCTGGGTGAATGCACTTGGTACATTCAGGACCGCGGTAACATCGCAAGCTACTCGAGCGTCGAGAGCGACAGTTCTTCGATCGAGGCCATCGCCACGGTGTTCCCGTTTATCTTCTTTATCGTCGCCGTGCTCATCAGCCTCACCACCGCCACGCGCATGGTCGAGGAGGAGCGCACGCTTATTGGCCTGTACAAGGCGCTTGGCTATTCACGCGAGCGCATCCTGTCCAAATACGTGGACTATGCGCTGTGGGCATGTCTGATCGGCGGCGTGCTCGGCAACATCATCGGCTTTGTGGGCCTGCCACTGTTCTTGTTTACGGTGTTCGACGACATGTACTCGCTGCCCCAGATGCTGCTTTCGTACGATATCGTGTCTTCGCTCGTGTCGGTGGCGCTGTTTGCCGTGGGCGTGGTGGGCGCTACGATTATCGCCTGCCGCCACGAGATGGCCGAGACCCCAGCCTCGCTCATGCGTCCCAAGGCCCCGCGCGCCGGCTCGCGCATTCTGCTCGAGCATATCGGCTTTATCTGGCGCCGCATGGGCTTCTTAAACAAGGTCGCTGCACGCAACCTATTCCGCTACAAAAAGCGCGCCTTTATGACCATCTTCGGTATCGCGGGCTGTACGGCGCTTGTGATCTGCGGTATGGGCATCCGCGATACGTCGGTGGCGCTTTCGCCCAAGCAGTACGGGCATATCACGCGCTACGACCTGCTGGCGGTCGCCAATCCCGACGATTTTTCACAGACGTGCGCGGCATTGGATGGGCGCAGCGCGTCCAATGATTCCAACGTGACCGTGACTTCGACGCTGCCGATTATGACCGACAACGTCACCTTTACATTTGGCGGCAAGAGCGAGACTGTGCAGCTGATCGTGGTGCCCGATGACCGCACGAGTGACTTGGGCGATTACGTGCGTCTGGAGGATGAGTCCAAAGAACCGCTGCCTTTGCGTGACGGAGACGTGTATCTGAGCAAAAGTTCACAGCTGGTGCTGGGGATTCAGCCGGGCGATACGGCTCACGTCCAGGATTCGTCGCTCAATGTTGCCAAGGTCAAAGTCAGCGACATTTCGCTTAACTATCTGGGCAACACGCTTTACATGACGCAGGGCACCTATGAGCGCACGTTCGGCCGAAGCGCGCGTCTTAACGGCATCTTTGCACTGCTCAAGGGTTCGTCGGCCGACCAGATTGCGTTTAGCAAGAATCTTAAGAGTGACGGTTGGCTTACGATTTCGAGTACGGCCGAGCATTGGGAAAACTATGAGGCGAACTTTACGATTATCAATTCGGTCGTGGTGCTCGTGACCTTTATGGCGGCGTGCCTGTCGTTTGTGGTGGTGTTTACGCTGTCCAACACGAATATCTCCGAGCGCGAGCGCGAGCTGGCGACCATTAAGGTGTTGGGCTTCCGTCGCGGTGAGGTGCACCATTACGTCAACAAGGAGACGTTGATCCTCACGGCGATCGGCGCTGCGCTGGGCGTTCCACTGGGTGGTGCGTTGGCCGAGAGCTTTACGTACATCCTGCAGATGCCGTCGCTGTACTTTGACGTCGAGGTCGAGCCGCTAAGCTACGTGCTCGCCGTGGTGCTTTCCTTTGGCTTTACGTTTATCGTCAACCTCGCTACCAATCGTACCCTCAACAAGATTGACATGGTCGGTGCCCTCAAGAGCGCCGAGTAATCCGCCAAAAAGGGACAGGTTTATTTTGGCTGGTTTTATCTGGGCAAACGCCGGACAACCATTAGGTGGTCCGGCGTTTGCCCCGTTTTGCTGGGGATATTTGTCGCTCAGTGCCCTTACTGGCCAATCCAGTGCTGCGCATAGCTCTTAATGTCCTCGGTAAAACCGTCAAGGTCGTCAAGGGTAATCACGCTGTCGATAAGCAAATTGGCTATCTCGCGGTGCATTGTGCTGCGGCGAATGTCGTTTGCAATTACGCCTGAGGACAGCTTGTTTCTATTGAGGCTCTCTTCTAGTGCCCAAAATCTACTGGACGCTTCGCTGTCGCCATTCAGTATCTCAACGTACTGGCCGATGAGCTTTTCCATATAACGTTCTTGCCATTGAGGAAGCATTTTCTTAAACAGCTTCCAGTCGCTTTCGGCTACGTCGCGCATATGTCCTCCGCTCGTCAAACGGGCTTTTCATTTGCCTTTCATTCTATTTGGTTTTCGCTCGCAAGCGTGGATGAGAGGCTCTCTTTAGCCTTCGAGATAGGGCTTGAATGGGTCGTATGCCACAAAATGGGCCTATCTACTATGTTTAATTGGATACCCTCAACCATGCCGGGAAAACAAAAAACAAAACCGCAGGTAGAAGGCCTGTCGATTTTCGAAAAAGGCGGTCATGGTTGGCCCCTTCGAGTTAAACGTAGTAGATGGGCCCTTTTCGTGGCGGACCATCAAACGAACGCCGACGCTTGTGCTGTAGCCGCTCCGATCATTCGTAAGTTGCGGTGGAATAGTTCCTAAACTCGACTACTCAAGGCTAAAACCGGAACTATATCACCGCAACTTAGGAGGGATGGGCGGGGGAGTACTAGTTGGGTGTTGCTGGCGGGTTAGGGCGGTTTAGGCCTGTTTGCGATGCTTCCATTGTTTACGGCACCAACGCATGAGTGCTTTTACGACCGGGATGGTGATGAGGATTACCCAGGCGGGATGGGGTTGCCCCAGGCAGAGTCACATGTAGAGGAACCATGCCTCGGCACTGACTGAATAGACGACATCGATCAGCTTAGATAAGTGGCGTTGGTCGATAAAGTCGCCAAGCGCGTAATAGACGGGAATCAAAAAGACGAGGAAGAGTCCCGTAGCCCATGTGCCGGAGACAATGCCGAGCACCAGATAGGCGAGGGCGACAAGCGCGGGGAAGGGGAATTTGTTCCATGTACGTCCGACCTTGGTGTGGAAATGCTTGCCATGATGGTCGAGCTTGTCGTGTGCTTCCTTCCAGCTGGAAAACGTCTCGCCGTCGATGGTGACGGTGCCGTCGTCATTGGTATGCACGCTATGCCCATCGTCCTCAAGCGTATCGATATGCAATCCGCCCGGCCCCACATGGACCTCTTCACCCTTGCGCTTGTTAGCCACATGGATACCACTCCAGCCAACATGAACCTCTTTGCCCTTGTTGGGATCAATAACGTGGATGCCGCGCGCGAGGGAAATATCGACAAGTGGTTTGTCGCCGCAATCGGCGTTCTCGGCAGAATCCTCGGCCTCGCCAGCCACATCCGCTGTCTCGGTGCCGGCGCTACCGTCCTCCAGGTCGTCGGCATTGTTGGCCGCCTCCCCATACAACAGCTCATCCAGCGACACGCCATACAGCGCGGCGAGCGCAATAAGGTTATCGGTATCGGGCGAGCATTCGCTGCGCTCCCATTTACTGACAGCCTGACGACTCACACCCAGCTGGGCGGCAAGCGCCTCCTGAGAAAGCCCGGCAGCCTTGCGGCGATCAACGAGCCGCTGCGCCATCGCAAGATCCATGACAGTTCCTTTCATGTGGTGACCGTAATCGAATGAGCCGAGTATGCCGAGAACAACCGGTAGCGACCACCATTTCCAGTTAGAATCTGCCCCAACCCTACCGCAACTACCGGTAGCAACCCCTAACGACCAGCCATTTCAGGACAAATGTCAGTGCAGGTAGCAGCCAAGAGCCTGCAACATCCCAAAATCTCAGCCCACGCACTTGCAGCAAGAAGACGAATAGCCACGGCCTCCTTAGTTACCGCAGGAGGCCCCAGGGCTTACCTCCCAAATCTTTCCGCAGGACGGAAGGACCCCGCGGCGCGAAGCGCACGGCGGGGTCCTGACATGTCCGAGGACGATTTGGGAGGTAAGCCCTGGGGCCTCCGATGAGAGCAGTTCCAGCCGAGGCTATTCGTCGCCGAAGCTGATGCCCAACGCCTTGGCCTCGCGCACCAGGTCGCTCTGGGGATCGACATACTTGAGCTTGCCGGCGACCTCCTCGAGCGGCATGTGGCACATCTTGCCGTCGCGCAGGGCGATCATGTAGCCAAACTCGCCGCGTAGGCAGCCAAGTGCCGCCTCGACGCCGCACTGGGTCGCAAAGATGCGGTCCTGAGCGTCGGGTTGGCCGCCGCGTTGCGTGTGGCCGGGGATGGCGACGCGGGTCTCGCGACCAGTCTTGGCTTCGATCTCCTTGGCGATGTCGTAGACAATCGAGGGGCTCGTACGCTCGGCGAGCTTCTTCTTGTACTCCTTCTTGGACAGCGCCGCGTCCTCCTTGGAGATAGCGCCCTCGGCGACGGCTACAATCGTAAAGCGGCTGCCGGTCTCCATGCGATGCTCGATGGTCTTGATGACGTTATCCATGTCGTAGGGGATCTCGGGGATCAGGATGACGTCCGCACCGCCTGCGACGCCGGCGTACAGCGGGATCCAGCCAACCTTGTGGCCCATGATCTCGATGACAAACACGCGGCCGTGGCTCGACGCAGTGGTGTGGATGTCGTCGATGCACTTGGTGGCGACGTCGATGGCGCTTGTAAAGCCAAACGTCAGCTCGGTGCCCCAGGTGTCGTTATCGATGGTCTTGGGCAGGGCGATAACGTTGAGGCCCTCTTCGCGCAGGCGGTTGGCGGTCTTGGTGGAGCCGTTACCGCCCAGCATAAACAGGCAGTCGAGCTGCAGCTTATGATAGGTGTGGACCATTGCGGGTACCTTCTCGATGCCATCGGCCTCGGGAATATCCAGACGCTTGAACGGCGTGCGGCTCGTGCCCAGGATGGTGCCGCCGCGGGTGAGGATGCCGCTAAAATCGGCGGGCGACATGACGCGGAACCTGCTGTAGATAAGGCCCTGGTAGCCGTCCTCAAAACCATAGATCTCGATAGGTTCTTCGCTATTGGTCATAAGCGTTTTGACGATGCCGCGCATGGTGGCGTTGAGCGCCTGACAGTCGCCGCCACTGGTAAGAAGACCGATCCTGAGCATGATGAATCCTTCCGGGCAAGTTATAACATGCGCATAAGTTTACCCCCGCACACTGTTGATACGGGGGTAAAACGTGTTAGCTCAAGCGTATAGAAATGTAAGCAACGTCAGGCGAGCGTAAGGTCGACGGGCCTGGGTCCTTACAGTGCGAAGGCGTCGACGTCGCCCCAGTGGCGGCGCAGCGTAATGGCGGCGGCGGGTTCGGTATTGTCAAAGACGACCGACCATTGCGTATTGCTGGTGATGTCTTCCGGATTGGGCTCTTGCGCTGCGGCACGCAGGGCTTCCCAGACAATCGTTTCGTCCTGGGCACCGACATGGGTATCAAGGACATCGGCGATTGCAACGGCGCGCTCTTTACCATGGCCCAGCTCGCCATTCTTTTGGTTGGGCAGCACTTCGTCGCCATAGCAGGCGTAGAAGTTCGTAACCTGGCGTACAGGAGTCGCTTTGAAAGCGCGGTCCGGATCGCGCTGGTCCCACTCTACTACGCGCGCGTCACCGGCGGCGTCGTTGATAAAGAAGTGGTAATCGCGTCCTGCCATGGCGTGCATGTCGTAGGCGGAAAGCAGGTCGACTGCCTCTTGCGTGGTAGCCGCGCGGTCGAGCACCAGACGGATGGCGAGCGAAGTGTTGATGACGGGCCGTTGCGTGTCCTGGTCACAGGGCTGGGAATCCAGGGTGAGTACGGCAATGGACACGCCGCATTCGTTAACACCGTCGAGCTGGGCAAACGGGCCCATCAACGCCGCGGCGCGTCCGGTGACGGAGTCAAGCGGAGTGTTGGCGCCCAGGTTATTGAGGGCGGCAAAGCCGATGGAGGCATAGCCGCCGCGTGGGTGATTGCGCACCAGCAGCGCCGAGGTGTCGTCTTTAAAGTCGTAATTGCGACCGGTGCGCACGCGGCCTTCGGCATCTACGGCGACAAAAGCGCTGCAGGCAAACTGGGGCGCCTGGACATGTACCGGCACACCGGGCAGCACCTGCGCCACCACGGCATCGATGTAGGCCTGGTCGTCGCGCACGCCAGCGGCGATGATGCGATCAAGATCGTAGTCGTAGGCGATGTCGATTGCGTACAGGTCATAGCCATCCGCGTAGCCGGTCAAGCGTCTGAGCGACGCGGCGGACTTGATTTGCTTGCGGTAAACGATGCCGGCGGCAGCGGCAAAGCCGACGGCGACTCCCGCGCCACCGCAGGCGATGGCAATGTTACGTGGCTTCATGACGGTTCCTCTCGTCCTGTTAGCGCAATTGTCGCAAAAGGGGCGCGGGCATGATGGCTCAACTTGGTGAGCGGTGCGGAATTAAGCACGGAATGAAGAGTGCGGCGCTGGCGTGGCGGGGTATGCTGGAGGGGACCATCAACCCAGCGAAAGGGGAGAGCATGACGGATCAGGAAACGCCCGAGCGCGCGCACGTGACGGCCGACGATATCGAGGCCGCCAACGACCTTATCGACTTTATCGAGGCATGCCCCAGCATGTTTCATACGGCGGCGACCATTATGGCCGAGCTCGACGAGGCGGGCTTTACCTACCTGCCCGAGAATGCGGCGTGGGACATCGAGCCGGGCGGGCGTTATTACACGCAGCGCAACACCTCGAGCGTTGTTGCCTTTAAGGTGGGCGAGGACCTGGCCGCGACGTGGGGCGAGGACGGCGTTGCCGGCGACTACCATTTTCAGCTGACGGCGTCGCACAGCGACTCGCCGACGTTTAAGGTTAAGGCCGTGCCCGAGCTCGACGGCGCGGGCGAGACGCTGCGCCTGAACACCGAGGCCTACGGCGGCATGATCGACTACACC
The DNA here is from genome assembly GCF_040092445.1 of Collinsella sp. CLA-ER-H11. Taxonomy (NCBI): domain Bacteria; kingdom Bacillati; phylum Actinomycetota; class Coriobacteriia; order Coriobacteriales; family Coriobacteriaceae; genus Collinsella; species Collinsella sp. CLA-ER-H11. Next base: position 27,683 of record NZ_JBBNLN010000012.1, read on the forward strand.
TGGTTCGACCGTCCGCTGGCACTCGCGGGCCGCGTGCTGGTACGCGAGGGCGACCGTATCGAGAGTCGTTTGCTCGCTACCGAGCGCGAAGTCGCCATCATCCCGAGCCTTGCCATCCACATGAACCGTGGCGTTAACGAGAGCTTTGCTCCCAACCGAGCTGTTGACCTGTGTCCGCTCATCAGCGCCGGTGACCTTAAGCAGGGCGACTTTGACGCCCTGATCGCCGACGAGCTGGATGTTGAGCCCGAGCAAATTTTGGGCCGCGATCTGTTTCTGGTCAACCGCCAGGATGCGCGCATTTGGGGCTGGGCCGACGAGTTTATCTCGACGCCCAAGCTCGACGACCTGGCCTGCGCCTACACCTCGCTGCAGGCATTTTTGGGTGCCGAGAATGCGCACGACGTTTCGGTCTTTTGCTGCTTTGATAACGAGGAGGTTGGCTCCGAGACCAAGCAGGGCGCCATGTCGACGTTCTTGGCCGATGCACTGCGCCGCATTAACGGCTCGCTGGGCTTTGACGACGAATCGTACCACCGTGCGCTTGCTGCCTCGATGCTCGTGAGCTGCGACAATGCACATGCCGTGCACCCCAACCACGCCGAGAAGTGCGATGCCCGCAACCAGGTGGTGCTCAACGGTGGCATCGTCATCAAGGAGGCAGCCAACCAGCACTATTGCACCGATGCCTTTAGCCGCGCGGTGTTCCAAGCCATTTGCGATGACGCCGACGTGCCCACGCAGGCCTTCGCCAACAAGAGCGATATGGCTGGCGGTTCTACGCTGGGCAATCTGTCGAACATGCAGGCGAGCATGCATGCCGTGGACGTGGGCCTGCCGCAGCTTGCCATGCACTCGAGCTACGAGACCGGCGGCGTGCGCGACGTGATGTACGCCATCCGCGCCCTCACCGCCTTCTACGAGCGAAACCTAACCATCAACGACGCCGAAAGCGTGGAGCTCTAAACCTGCCAAAAAGGGACAGGTTTATTTTGGCAGGTTTTATCTGGGCAAATGCAAAGGATGAAACCGACCTAGATCGGTGGTACGTGGCCGCTGAGGTGCAGTGCACCTCGGCGGCTTTTTGTGCACAGAGTGCGGCTAATGCTAATAAATGCTATACGTGCTTTACGTATCTACCATAGAGTCTTATGATGATTTTAAAGTATTAAGGAGGGGTCATGACCACAACAGCCGCTCAGATCAACGTACGTCTCGATGCCGATCTTAAAAGGAGTGGGGACGCCGCTCTCTCCAGGGCCGGTATGACGCCGAGCCAGGCGGTGCGAGCGCTCTGGCGGCTTGCAGCGTCGCTGGCCGATCGCCCCGGTGCGCTCGAGGATATCCTGCTGCCTAGTCGTGCCCGGGCGGAACAGCGCGAGCGCGAAAAGGCCGCCAAACGTAAGCTCGAGCTCATGGATCAGGGGTCGAAGCTGTTCGCTGCCGCTTGCCGTGAGTCGGGAATCGATATGGTCAAGGCTCAGCCCTCGGGCGATGAAGAACTCAAACGGAACGCCTACGCGGATCGCTACGGCGAGGAGATGAGCTGGCTCTGTGAGTGAGAATCCAAAGCGCATCTTGGTTGACACCAACGTGTGGCTCGATTACTTCATTCCCCAGCGACGCGGTCGTTCGGCGGCGATTGAGTTTCTACGTGATGCATGCGCGGCTCAAGTTGATTTGCTGTATGCGGCGACATCGTCCAAAGACCTGTTCTATTTGATTTCGAGCGAACATAAGGCGTGGTATCGGCGCGAGCATGGCTCGCTATCCCAAGATGACGCCGTGGCGGCGACATCACTTGCATGGGATTGCCTCGACGTGTTGTCGCAACTTGCCACGCCGGTACCCTGCGACCTGAGTGACATATGGATGGCGAGCAAGCAGCGTAAGCTCCATAGCGATTACGAAGACGATTTAATCATTGCGGCAGCAATGCGCGCAAAGGCAGACCTTCTGGTCACCAACGATGCCAAACTCTGTTCACACGCACCCGTCGCAGCAATGAGTGTAGTAGACGCAAGAAACTACCTGACGTCCTTCTAGTGTTCGATCCAACAACGTAAAGTTTCGCCTGCCTGCAGGTGACGCAGATTCTCCGCGGCAATGTCGACCACATTGTTGAGCGTAGCCTCCAAGTGGAACCAACCGGAGACGTGCGGCGTAATGAGCATGTTAGGCGCATCCCACAGTGGGCTTGTCTCAGGCAGCGGCTCGGGGTCGGTGACGTCGACCGCGGCGCCGGCGAGATGACCCGACTCCAGGGCGGCAACCAAGTCGTCGGCGACCACAAGGTCGCCGCGGCCGCCGTTGGCAAAGAAGGCGCCCGGTTTCATCGCAGCGAAGAACTCGGCGTTCGCCAAGCCGCGGGTCTCGGGCGTGCTGGGCATAAAGGATGCGACGATGTCAGCCTCGGCCAGACGCTCGGGCAGGGCGTCCATGCTGTCCATGTCCTCAAACACAATGGGGTAGACGAGCGGATGGCGCTTGATGCCGCGGACGTGCGCACCCATGTTGCGGCAGAGCGTGGCGAAGTGGCCACCGATATCGCCCGCGCCCAGCACCAGCACATTGGCGTTTTTGAGCGAGGTGACCGGCCCCAAATCCTCCCAGCGATGCTCGCGCTGCAGGTCCTGGTAGCCGGGCAGGCGCTTCATCATAGACAGCACCATGGCAAACATGTGCTCGCTCACGGCCTGGCCGTAGGCGCCGATTGAGCAAGACAGCTTGGCTTCAGCCGGCACGGTGCCGGCGGCGAGATAGTCGTCATAGCCGGCGGTCTGCAGTTGCAGCAGCTGGAGGCGCTCGCATGCGGTCAGCAGGGAAGGGTCTATGTTGCCCAGGATCACGTCGGCATTGGCGACCTGTTCACGCGTGATGGTGTCGGAGCTCGTGTAGATAAAGTCCTCGCCCGGAGCGCTCGACTCAAGAATTGCGCGATGGCGGTCGTTGACGGGCAGCAAAACCAGGATGTTCACAAGCAGTCCTTTCCGCTCGACCTGCCAAAAAGGGACAGGTTTATTTTGGCAGGTTGTATCAGGCAAAACGTTATAAAAACGCCGGGCTACGCGATGGTTAACATATCCATCGCGTAGCCCGGCGCATCCACAGCTACCAGCTCAGCAGCTCGTAACCATCCTCGGTCACCACGAGCTGTACCTCGCACTGGGCCGAATCGCTGCCGTCCTTGGTGCGCACGCACCAGCCGTCACCCTTGCTGATCTTGATGTCGGGCGCTCCGGCGTTGACCATGGGCTCGATGGTAAAGACCATGCCCGGAGCCATGATGGTGTCCACATCGGGCGCCTCGGTGGTAAAGCCCACAAACGGGTCCTCGTGGAACTCCTTACCGATACCGTGTCCGCCGTACTCGCGCACCACGCTAAAGCCGGCGTCCTCGACCGTCTTTTGCACGGCCTCGGCCATCACGGACAGCGGTAGCCATGGCTTGACGGCCGCCAGACCCGCCTCCACGCTGGCGCGGGTGACGTCGACCAGGCGCTGGCGCTCGGCCGAGACCTCGCCGATGCAGAACATACGGCTCGAATCACTAAAGTAACCGTCCAGGATCGTGGAGCAGTCCACGTTGATGATGTCGCCCTCGTGCAGCACATCCGCATCGCAGGGGATACCGTGGCAGACGACGTCGTTGATCGAGGTGCACACGCTCTTGGGATAGCCCTCGTAGTTAAGATCGGCCGGCGTGCCGCCGTGCTCGACGGTGTAGTCGTAGATCATCTGGTCGATCTGGTTGGTGGTCATGCCCGCGGCGATGTGTTCGCCTACGTAATCGAGCACACCCACGTTGATGGCGGCCGAGCGCTTGATGCCCTCGATATCGGCGGGCGTCTTGTAGAGCGTGCGGGGCAGAACCTCCCAGCCCTCTTCCCACAAGCGCTCGAGGCGCTCATCAAAGGCGCTATGGCATTTCTTATATTTTTTGCCGCTGCCGCACCAGCAGACGTCGTTGCGGCCGGGCACGGGTCCATTGTCAAACATGGCTAACTTCCTTTCATTCGCAGCTAGTATAGCCCACTCACAGGGCAGCTGCGCGCTAGTAGCTCACCTGGCAGGGAATGCCGAGGGCGCGCACGCGCGCGGCGATGGCGTCGAGGGCCTCGGGCGCTGCTTTGGCAAGGCCGGCGACCGGCGTCTCGCGAGCCACCGTGTAGATGGTCGCTTCTTGTGGGCGAATGCGCTCAAGTGCCGCGAGCCAGGGGGCAACGTACTCCTCGCCGGTGTTGTCGATGGGCTTGCCCAGATACTCACCGGTCAAAAAGATCGTCTGGATAATAACGTGACCGTCAAAGCTTGCGAACGTCTCAATCTGGTGCTCGACGTCGTAGGGGCCAACAGGCTGGTCGAGCAGCTGGATAAATGCCGGATCGACCGTATCGAGCTTGAGGATGTTGTCGTCGACCATCATGAGCGCATCGTGCACCTCGGGGCGGTCGGCGCGCGTACCGTTGGAGAGCACGGCGATTTTGGAGTTTGGGGCCAGCTGATCGCGCAGCGCGACGGCGCCGGCAATCGCCTGGGGAAACTCCGGTGCGGCGGTGGGCTCGCCGTTTCCTGCGAAGGTGATCACATCGGGGAGCTCGCCCTCGGCTGCCATCTCGCGCAGCTTTGCCTCGAGCGCGTCGAGTACCACGGCAGCTGTGTTGTACGGCTCATGGCAGGGGCGCTCGGCGTTGAGGCCGTTTTCGCAGTAAATGCAGTCGAACGTGCAGATTTTGCCGCTGGCCGGCATCATGTTGACGCCGAGCGAGAGACCAAGGCGACGGCTGCGAACGGGCCCAAAGATGGGGCTGGCATTCAAAAACGTAGACATAGGCATATGCTCCTCAAGACAATTGTGCCTAAGCATAGCATCGGCTCCAAAGCAAGGTGCGGGCTCTTGCTTTACAAGTTTCGTTTTTTCACGTCGCCCATTATGCCGCGCCATGAAAAGCCTCGGGTCGGGTAAAGTTAATCTGTTAACAAGGTGTAAGGCAATGTGGGTCCATCCAACCGCGCTGACGTGCAACTGGATGAGCATTGATGATGGGGGCACAACATGAATTTTACGGTCGAGAATGCGGGCACCACGATTGCCTGTCGCGAATATGCCGGCCCAGATGTGTCGCCTGATGCTCCTGCCTTGGTGTGCGTGCACGGCGCTTGTGTCGACGGCACATTTTTCGACGATATCGCTTGTGAGTTCAGCCGCAACTACCGCGTAATTGCCTACGACCGCCGCGGCTGCGGTGGCAGCAGCGATGCGGCAGACGGCAGCTATGATCTTGCCGCTCAGGCCGCCGACCTGCAAGCCGTGATCGAACACGTTGGCGCTCCGACAAATGTGCTTGCGCATAGCGCCGGTACGTTGGTGGCGCTGGAGCTTCTTCGCGCCGAACCCCATCTCGTCGCCCGTGCGATTCTGCATGAGCCGGCTGTGTCGGCCGAAGGCGTCGGCATGGGCGCAGCTCCGGTTTTGCTCGATATGATTGCGGCTGGAAAGGTTTCAAGGGCGCTCCGGCTTTTCTTGGGAGCCCTCGGCGACTTGGACCCCGAAGCTCCCGGGACGACCGAAGCGGAAGCCAAACATGCCCTGCGCAATGGTCGTTGCTTTATGGCTAATGAATACGGAACAAATATGACATATGCTCCCGACTGGGAGCGCGTCCGCGCGTCAAAGGCGGTGTCGGCCGTGTTTTTGGGCGAGCTTTCGGTCGATACACCCCGCGAGGCTGGCACGCGAGCGGCTGCCGAATATCTCGATTGCCCCCTTGTGACGATCCCGGGCGCGCATAACGGTCTGCGCGATCGCCCCGTTACGGCGGCAAACGCCGTTCGCGATGTCTTGGAGCGTTAGCACGCTCGATGACCTGCGGGGAGAGGGGCTGTTAGCGTTTCGTCATTGTTAACGAATGCGCCCATAACCGCGCGCCCGCGGCTCCATTACCGCCGTTTGCCAGGTCATAAAAATGTAACGATAATCGCGCGTTTGCCTTCAGCTGTTAGATGCTACCCTTGTACCAATTGATATGCACCGTTGCCGTGCGTAACGATAGGAAGGGCCCCATATGCTCAATAATCACGAGGTCAATCTAACCGACGAGGAGGCTGCCGCCGAGGTCGCCCGCGTCGCGAAGACCTACCCCGTGGTGCGTTTGTTGTCGGCCGATCAGATTAAGAGCGAGCCTAACTGCTTGCTCGCCGGCGATCGCTGCCCTTGTCTGCGTCAGTCGAGTCTTGAGGCCTTGGCAGGTTCCGATGATGTATCGGAGCAGCTGCTCAATGATGGTACCGAGTACCGCGCTCGCCTGCGCCCTCTGAAGGTCGAGGGCGAGCCTCACGTCCTGCTGATGGTGCGTCCGATCGATGAGCAAGAGGCTGCAGAAGAGGACCTCGTCTACACCGACGTGCTGACGAGTGTGCGCAATCGCCGATATTACGAGGAAAAGCTCCGTAGCGCCCGCATGAATGCCGGCGTTGCGGTGATCGACCTTGATGATTTTAGGGTCTTCAACGATACGTGTGGCCGTCATGCCGGCGACCTTGCGCTCGGTGCTGTGGCGACAGCCATACGCAGCGGAATTCGTTCGACTGACGAGCTTGTACGCTATGGCTGCGACAAGTTTGTGGTCGTCATGCCCAATATTCCCTCCGATGACTTCACCCGTCGCCTGCATCAGGTGTCCGATGCCGTTCATGCCACGATTGTTCCGGGCCATGAGTACGTGAGCTTGACGGCATGTGTTGGCGGTGTTCGCATTCATGGCGAGACGGTCGATGAAGGAGTTGGCCGCGCTGTCCAGTTATTGAGCCGCGCTAAGGCAAAAGCCGGTACGGTCGTGACCGATGCCGATTCCATCGAAGCCTTCCAAAGCGAAAAGCCTTTGGTGCTTATTGTCGATGACTCCGAGATGAACCGAGCCATTCTCAACGAGATGCTCAAGGACGAGTATTGCATCCTCGAGGCCGACAACGGTCGTACGGCGCTCGACATGGTCGACCGCTATGGCGATGAGTTGTCGCTCGTGCTGCTGGATATTGTCATGCCGGGCATAAGCGGCTTTGAGGTGCTGGCCGATCTGTCGCGCCGATCGGGTATCGACAATCTGCCTTTCATCATGATTTCGAGCGAAGATTCCGATGATATGGTTCTGCGCGCGTACGAGCTGGGCGCCTCGGACTATATCAACCGCCCGTTTGACTCCCGTGTCGTGCGCCGGCGTGTAAGCAACACCATCCGCCTATACGCCAAACAGCGCCGCCTGACGAGTTTGCTGTCCCAGCAGTACAACGAGCGCGTCAAGAACAGTCGCATGCTCATCGACATCATGGCCGGCGTTATGGAGCTTCGCAATGGCGAGAGCGGCAGGCACGTTACGAACATCGAGAAGCTGACCGAGCTGCTGCTTGGCTGTCTGGTCCAGCGTAGCGGCACGATCTCCCTCGACAATGAGGAACGCTCTACGATTGCCCTGGCTTCGGCGCTGCACGATATCGGCAAGATGTCGATTGACGATGCAATTCTCAACAAACCCGGGCGCCTTACGCCCGAGGAGTTCGAGATTATGAAGACGCATACCACGATGGGCGCCGACATGTTGCTTGAGCTGGGCCGCCATCACGTCGGCAATGCGCTTATGGAATATGCGTACCAGATTGCGCGTTGGCATCACGAGCGCTGGGACGGCAAGGGCTATCCCGATGGCCTTAAGGGCAACCAGATTCCCATCGCCGCACAGGTGGTTTCGGTGGCCGACGTGTACGATGCGCTGACGAGTGTGCGTGTGTACAAGGATGCTATCCCGCACAAGGAGGCTATCCAGATGATCTTGGACGGTAAGTGCGGTGAGTTTAACCCGCTGTTGCTCGACTGCCTGCTCGAGGTGCAAGACCGTATTGCCGAGACGTTGGCACGCCCCGCCGACGTTGTCGCGTTTCCCACGATTTAGTTTGACCAAAGGAGTTTTAATCCATGATTTCCATGCGTGAGGCGTATGAGAAGATCGGCGCTAATTATGATGACGCGTGCGCTCGGCTGATGGGCGAGGAAATGCTTGCCCGCTTTGCCCTCAAGTTTTTGGATGACGAGAGCATGGACAAGCTGGAGGCCGCCATGGCGGCAGGAGACGCCGAAGGTGCGTTTATGGCAGCGCACACGCTCAAGGGCGTGAGCCAGAACCTGGGATTCGATAATCTGTACGAGCCGGCGGTCGTGGTGACCGAGGCGCTGCGCGGCGCCGATGCCGTTGACGACGCTCGCGAGGGAATGCATGCGCTGCAGCAGCAATATGCGGCTACGATGTCGGCTCTGCGCGAGGCGGGCGAGTAAGAGGTTGTGAGCCTTGGGCTGTGTGCCTGCCGCGTATGGGCAAAAGGGCGCCCCGCCGGACCATGTGGCCGGCGGGGCGCCCTTATCTGTTATGCGGTTCGCGAGCTAGCGAGCCTGCTTAACCTTTGCCGCTGCCTCGACAAACGACTTCCACAGGTTAAAGTCGGTCTCGAGTGTCTGCCAGGTGTACTCGGGATGCCATTGCACGCCCAAGCAGAACGGCTGGCCCTCGACCTCGATGCACTCGGGAACGCCATCGGTTGCCTTGGCGACCAAGCGCGTGCTCTTACCCAGACGATCGACGCAGCAGTGATGTGCCGAGTTGGTCTGGATCAGCCTGTGCCCGCCAACCGCGCGCTCCAGCAGCGAGCCCGGCATGACCTCGACAGGGTGCACGGGGTCGTTGAGCACGTGGGTGTGGCGCCACTGCGTGCGGCCCTCGCGCGCACCCAGGCTCGGCACGTCCATGCACAGGGTGCCGCCGGTGGCGACGTTGAGCAGCTGCGTGCCGCGGCAGGTGGTAAAGAGCGGCTTCTTGGCGCGGAGTACCTCGTCGACCAGCTTAAACTCAAAACTATCGCGGATCTCGCAGCAGAGGGTGGGGTCGTAGGGTCGATCATCGCCCCAGCGCTTGGGGTTGACGTCCGGGCCGCCGGGAATGGCGATGCCGTCGGCGATATCGACGTAATGACGGATAACCTCAATGTCCTCGGTGATGGACATCTGCAGCGGTAGGCCGCCGGCGGCAAGGATGGCATCGACAAAGACACTTGCGATTTCTTCGTTGGGGGAGAGCGTCTCGCTTAAAAACGGCTTTGCCTCTTCCCAGCGCGGTGCGACGAGGATGAGTGGGCGGTCGGCGGGGGCGACGTCGACGTGCGGGGTGTAGGACGATGAGGTGCGGGTTCCGATCATAGGTGTTGCTTTCGAATCTGAAGGTGACAGGGCGCATGAGAGACGTGGGACAACGCTTCCGATGGATTTGCCCCACGGGGTGGCTGGCTAGTGCCCCTTGATGGAGTTGAGGAAGTCCTGGGCGCGCTTGGTTTGGGGGCGGTCGAAGAACTCGTCAGGCGTGCCGGTTTCCACGATCTGGCCGTCGGCCATAAACACGACGCGGTCGGCCACGCGGCGGGCGAAGTTCATCTCGTGCGTGATGACGATCATCGTCATGCCCTGCTGGGCCAGACGGACCATGACCTCGAGCACCTCGTTGATCATTTCGGGATCGAGGGCGCTCGTGGGCTCGTCGAAGAGCATGGCCTTGGGCTGCATGGCAAGCGAGCGAGCGATGGCTACGCGCTGCTGCTGGCCGCCTGAGAGCTGTGCGGGTACCTTATCGGCCTGTTCGGCCACGCCCACGCGGCTCAGCAGGTCCATGGCGCGCTCACGGGCCTCGTCCTTGGAGACACCCAGCACATCGACCGGCCCCAGCATGACGTTTTGCAGTACGGTCATATGTGCGAACAGGTTGAACTGCTGAAACACCATGCCCAGTTCGGCGCGCATGCGGGCAAGATCCTTGCCTTCCCGTGGCAGGGGCTCGCCCTCGATGAGGATCTCGCCCGAGTCGATGGTTTCCAGGCGGTTGATGGTGCGGCACATGGTCGACTTACCCGAGCCCGAGGGCCCGATCACAACGACGACCTCGCCGTGGTCGACCGAGAGATTGATGTCGTTGAGGACGTGTAGATCGCCGTAGTGCTTATCGACGTGTCTGAGCTCGATCAGCGGCTGATTGCCGGTGGAAGAGGTGCTCTGTGCCATGGTGCTCGGCTCCTTATGACTCGAAATGGTAAAGCGTTAGCGGATGATGGTCGCGCCGGTCTTGTGCGAAACATAGACAGCGGCCTTGTTGATCGCGACGTTGATGAGGATGTAGATGACCGCGATAACCAGGTAGACCGACACGAGGGCGTCGTAGTTGGTAATGAGCACGCGGGCGTTTTGCATGAGGTCGGGGTAGCTCACCACATAGGCGACGGTGGTGTCTTTGACTACGACCACAAGCTGCGAAATCAACGACGGAATGATAAACCGAATGGCCTGCGGCAACACGATTTTAAAGGTGATTTTAGCTTTGGAGAGACCGAGTGCCTGGGCGGCTTCGACCTGGCCGCGCGGCACGGCATTGACGCCGGCGCGGAAAATCTCGGCAAGTACGCCGGCTGCAGCGAGCGCGACGGGAAGCGTGAGCATCCAAAACGACGGCAGCGCGATCTTGTACTGGGGCAGTACCAAAAAGAAGAAGTAGATGAACAGCAGGCTCGGCACGCCGCGGAAGAAATCGGTGAGCACGCGGCAGGCCAGCTGCAGCGGCTTAATGTCGCTGGTGCGGCCGAGCATAAGGGCTAAGCCCAGCACCAGCGCGATGGCGCCAGCGGTGAGTGCGACTTTAACGGTGCCCTCAAAGCCGGCAAGTAGGAACTTCCAGGTGGTGAGGTGCGTAAAGAAATACCAATAGTGGACCGAAAGCTGGCCGGTCACATAAAAGCGCTGCAGTACCAGGACGACGAGTGCGGCGACGGCAACAAGCGAGATGGCGGTGCCGATGCGAATCTTGGCGCGCATCTTGGGGCCGGGAGCCTCGTAGAGCGCGTCGCGCATGGTGAGCGCGGAGGTGGAGTGCTTGCTCATCGGAGGATTCTCACCTTCTTATCGATATAGTTGCCAATGTGGCTCACCACAAAGGCCGTGCCCAGGTAGCCGAGTGCCGAGATAAAGAACGCGGCGACGCCGCCGAGCGAGCGGGTATTGATGTAGCTCACCACGCCGGTGAGCTCCTGCGGTTTAAGCGGGACCTGGCTGCCGAGCGCGGTGGTGAGCATGACGGCGATAAAGAGGTTGGTCATGGGCAGCACGCTCGAGCGCAGCGCCTGCGGAATCACGATCTTGGCGAGGATGCGGTTAAAGCTCATGCCCAGCGAGCGGGCGGCTTCCACCTGGCCAACGCCGACGGTGTTGATGCCGCTCATAAAGTTCTCGGAGCCAAAGGCCGAGCCCAAAAGGACCGTGGCGACGATAACGCAGGTGCGGTAGGGCAGGACGACCTTAAGCGGCGGCAGCGCGTAGACGACGATGATAAGCAGCGCGATGCCAGGGATGTTACGGAAGACCTGGACATACAGGTCGCCAAAGACGCGCAGCGGCTTGAGCGGCGACACGCGCATCACGGTGACGGCGACGGCCAGTACCATGGCGATGGCAAACGACTCAAGCGTCATGCCCCAGGTTGCTAGCAGCGCGTCGATATAGTTCTGGCCATAGAGCGACCAGAGTTCGGAGAGACTCATGCGGACCTCCCGCCGATAAGGAAAGGGGCTCCCGTGTGTACGGAAGCCCCGACAACTCAGTGAGGAAACAGTTTACCGCAATAAAGCGCATCGTGCGTTTCCGTATGGTTTCGTTGCGGCCGTTACCAGGCTCGCTGACTAGGCGCCGATCTCGGGCAGCTCGGGAACATTGGTGTCGCCCGTACGGTCGCCGATGCAGATCTGCCACAGCTCAGTCCAGGTGCCGTCGTCCTCGATCTTCTTAAGGAAGTCGTTGACAAAGGCGACGCCGTCGGAATCGAGCGGCAGACCGATGCCATAGGGCTCCTTGCTGCCGAAGGGCTTGCCGGCGATCTTGTACTTACCGGGCTCGCGGACCAAGGCGCTCTGCTGCATGTTGTTATCGATGACGTAGGCGTCAACGCGGCCCTGCTGGAGTGCCTGGCGGGCCTCCTCGTCGGTCTTGAACTCCTGCTGGCTGGCCTTGGGAGCGAACTCCTCCAGGATGGCGGGGCCGTTGGAGCCGGACTGGACGGCGACGTTCTTGTCGGCCAGGTCTTCGACGCTCTTGATGTCGTCGTTATCGGCAAGCACCAGGATGGCCTGCTGCGTGTAGTAATAGGGACCGGCAAAGGAGACAAGCTTCTTGCGCTCGTCGGTAATGGTGTAGGTGGCAAAGACGGCGTCGACCTGGCCGTTCTGCAGGACGGACTCGCGCGTGTCCGAGGTCACCTGGGTGATCTCGACCTTGTTCTCGCCCAGAATGTAGTTGGACAGGAGCTGTGCGATACCGGCGTCGAAGCCGCGGGTCTGACCGTCTTTCTCGTTGAGGAGGGAGAAGAGCGTAGAGGTCTGAACGCCACCGATCTTAAAGACGCCGGCGTCCTTGACGGCCGTAGCCCAGGTGCTGGCGGCGATGGCGTCGTCATCGGCCTTGGGGCCGTTGTCGACGAGCTTGTCGAACGCCTTAGCGTCGAGCGTGGCGGAAACTTCGGTATCCTCGGAGCCCTTGGAGGAGCCGGCGGCGGAACCCTTGTCGGCCTCGGCGCTGGTGTCGGAGCAGCCGGCAAGACCAAGGCCGGCGACGGTTGCGAAGGTGGCGGCAACGAAGCCGCGGCGGTCGAGAACGACCTGCTGGGAGAGGTTCTTGCTCATGGTAGAACACCTTTCTCAATAAAATCCCTAGCGGTTGAGTAGAGTTATACCCTATCGCGCTCAAATTGGTCAACACGAAATAACTCAGAAACATACTTGTCTTATGGGTTATTCTGCCTACCAAAAAGGGACAGGCGCCTTTGTGGCGGTTCTTGCAGATGTGGTGGCCTGTCTCGCTGTTTTGTCTCAATCTGTAACATCTGCAGCCATTTTTGCCGAGTAACTGTTACAGATCGAGATTTTCTCTTCAGGGGGATTCGAATGTCTCAATCTGTAACATCTGGACGGTCAAAAGGTCCCTATCTGTTACAGATTGAGACAAAGGTCTGGGACTACGACGTCTTATCTAGATCTGTAACAGTTAGACGGAAATTCGGGCCCTAGATGTTACAGATTGAGATAATCGCGTCGTGAAAACAAAAACCTCCGCAGGGGTGCTTCCCTTGCGGAGGTTTTCTTACTCGTTGAGTAGTCTCACGGCTTCGGCGGCCATATTCTCGACCGTCATGCCGTTTTGCGCGAGCAGTTCGTTGGGATCGTAGCGGTCGGGGAAGCCCTTGGCGATGCCGAAGGTACGCGTGCGCAACGGCGTGCATGCCAGATAACATGCCACGCGCTCGCCCCAGCCGCCGTCCAAGACGCCGTCCTCGAGGGTGACGACAACGCGATGCTCGGCGGCAAGACTGTCGAGGAACTCGCGGTCGAGCTCGGTTGCAAAGCGCGGGTTGACGAGCGTGGCCTCGATGCCGTACTCGGCAGTCAGACGGTTTGCCACGCGCTCACCCAGCTCAAAGAAATCGCCAAGCGCGAGCACGGCAACGTCGCGGCCCTGACGCACCACGTTGTAGCGAACGGCGCTGTAGTCGGTGTCTTCGGCGGGCGCAAGGTCGGGGTGGCTTACCAGGCCGATGCCCGGTACGCGGATTGCCACGGGATGCTCGCGGTGGTCGAGCGACCAGCTCAGCATGGACAGATATTCCTCCATGCAGGCCGGCGCCAAGTAGTGCATGTTGGGAAGACCGCCCAGCATGGAAATATCAAAGAACGAAAGATGCGTCTCGGACGTGGTGCCAAAGATTGACGCACCAAACACCAAAATGGTTGCGGGGGCGTCGTTGAGGCATAGGTCGTGCCACAGCTCGTCGTAGGCGCGCTGCAAAAACGTACCGTACACACCAAAGACTGGCTTGGCGCCCGAGCGCGCAAGCGCGGTGGCAAAGGTCACGGCGTGCTCCTCGGCAATGCCCACATCGACGAACTGTTTGCCGGCGGCAGCGCGAAGCTCGGGTGTAAAGCCCATGATGTAGGGCGTGGCGGCCGTGATGCCAACGACCTGTGGATCGCGCTCGATGGCGGCGCTGAGCGCCTCGCCCGTAATGTCAGCATAGGTGCGCGGCGCAGGCTCGCTTGGATGGCCCGGGCAGAGCTTGCGGCCGGTCGCCATGTCAAACGGACCCACGTGGTGCCAGCGCTCGGGGTCGTTTTGGGCCGGCTCAAAGCCCTTGCCCTTGGCGGTGGAGACGTGCAGCACGATGGGATGATCGATATTGCGCAGTTCCTGCAGCGCGTCGACCAGGGCCAACACGTCGTTGCCGGCGTCCAAATAACGGTAGTCGAGTCCCATCGCGCGGAAAACGTTGCGCTCACAGGCGCCGTTGCTGGCGCGCAGCTCGGCCAGATTGCGATACAGGCCGCCATGGTTCTCGGCAATGGACTGGTCGTTATCGTTGACGATGATGATCAGGTTGCTGTCGAGATCGGCGGCATTGTTGAAGCCCTCAAACGCCAGGCCGCCCGAAAGCGAGCCGTCGCCAATGATGGCGATGACGTTGTATGCATCGCCCGCCAGGTCACGAGCGTGCGCCAGGCCGCAGCCCAGGCTCACCGACGTGGAGGTGTGCCCCATGGCAAACAGGTCATGCTCGGACTCGTCGGGATTGGCAAAGCCAGAAGCCTCACCATAACGCTCCGGATCGATATAAGTGTACGCGCGCCCCGTCAGCGCCTTGTGGGCGTAGGTCTGGTGCGAAACGTCAAAGACAATCTTGTCGATGGGGGAGTTAAACACGCGATGAAGCGCAACCGTAAGCTCAACGACGCCCAGGTTGGGGGCAACGTGCCCGCCGACGGCGGCGGAGCTTTCGAGGATTGCCTGGCGGATCTCGCCGCAGAGCTGCGGGAGCTCGGCGCGATTAAGAGCCTTGACGTCCTCGGGCGTTGTCGTTTGCGTAAGCAGCATCGTTGTGGGTTACTCCATGCGAATCGAGCGCCGGCGCTCCCTCGGCCGGCACAATTGCACAAAACAGTCTCGCACATTTTGGCGTTTGATATGTGACGGCGGCGCGGTAATTCGCCAACCGGCGGGGCAAAACGTTTTGTCCGATGCCATACTGATAGATTCGATGATGATTTTATTTCATGCGTGTAGGCCGTGGCTTGCCGCCGTGAGCCGCTGGAAGGAGGCAGCATGTCCGATGCCGTTCGTGCCGAGAAAATCGCGTACGAGGTCGACGATGCCGCCCGCCAGCTCGCCCAGGTGGGCCGCTTGGACCTGACGCACGAGTTTATCCAGCATGGTGACGTGACGGTCTATGCACATGTGACTTCGGTAGCGCGGGCGAGCCTGTCCTTTGCCGAGCGCCTGGGCTGCGTCGGTGTTTCGGTCGACCGCGCCTCGTTGCTGCGCGGAGCCTTGTTACACGATTACTTTCTCTACGATTGGCACGACCCCGACCCGAGCCATCGACTGCACGGATTCCGGCATCCATTTTTTGCTCTGGCGCGTGCCGAGGAAGATTTTGAGCTGACGCCGCGCGAGCGGAATATTATCGTACGCCATATGTTTCCGTTGGTGCCGGTGCCGCCGACGTGTCGTGAGGCATGGATTGTGTGCCTAGCGGATAAATGGTGTGCTCTGCGCGAGACGGTCGCCGGCCGCCTGCCGCGCAAGGACGAGACGGACGATAGCGTGAGTAAAGCATCGAGCGAAAAGAGGAGAGGGTAGACGGTGGAAACCGCGATTGATATGGCGTTTGGCGGCGCGACGCTTGCCGCCTGCCCACTCTCGGCACTGGTGCTCTCGTTTGCCTTTTACGGGTTTTGCGGCTGGGCATGGGAGTCGACAGTATGTGCCATGCTCAATCACGGACGATTTGCCAACAGTGGCTTTTTGCTGGGGCCGTGCTGCCCCATCTATGGCGCGGGCGGCATTGCCTGCTGGCTTTTGCTGCGCGGGATTCCGGATGCCTCGAGCCAGTTTGTCGCCGCGGCGCTTGTATGCAGCGTAATCGAGTACAGCGTAGGCGTGCTGTTGGAAAAAACAACGGGCGCTCGCTTTTGGGATTACTCGCACCTGCCGTTTAACCTGCACGGACGCATCTGTCTGTACTGGGCCTGCGCGTTTGGCTTGGGTGCGTTGTGCATTTGTCGTTTAGTGGAGCCGGCATTGCTGGGGCTGCTTGGCCATCTGCCGGTGCTGACTGTGCGGCTGTCCGCCTTTATCGTCGCGGTCGCGATGATGGTCGACGCGGTGTGCTCGTTGGCCAGCTGGCGCCGCCTGTCTGATCAGTTGGAGCGCGTCCGGGCCGACCTTGCCGACCGCATCAACGAGTCGCTTGCCGATGCGTCTGACTCCATGCTCGAACGTATTCCCGATTCGGCGATCGACTCGGTGGCACAGACGCATATCCGTAGCCGTGCCGTTAACGCGTGGCTGGCCGAGCTGGGCGACGCGACGCTCGATGCCCTGCGCGAGAAGGCTTCGATGCCGACGTTTATCGCGGATGGTGCTCGCGGTTTGGCGCTTGCCGCCCGCCGCGTGGCCGATGCCGCGCCGAACATGTCGCATCCGTCGCTCAGTCGTCGCCTTGCCGGCAAGCGCATGAGTCGTCCGGTGCCAAGCGTGTCGCTCAGCCGACGCGACCTACGCTTCTTTAACGCCTTCCCGCGTCTGCGCATCAATCGCTACGAAGGTGTCATTCGAGCAACTAATCTCCGCGACCGAGCCCGCGAGCTGTTCCGCCACTAGCCGGGACGGGCGCGCTCACGGCTTCCTTGCTCGCGTATTTCCCGTCCGTTTCGCGTCCGTTGCCGCGCCGTTTCCAAGATTGCGGCACCGTTTCCATTCGACAACGCAGCGTTTAACAACGCCGTATCTGGTCTACACCAGTTGCCCCTCGGCCGCATTATGGGCGCCGACAACGTTCATGCGATCAAGGGGGAGCGAATGTACGATACGGGATCGACAACGTTTATGCTCATCTGCACCATGCTCGTGTTTTTAATGACACCGGGTCTGGCGTTTTTCTATGGCGGCCTGTCCAGGCGCAAAAATGTCATCAACACCATGCTCATGTGCTTTGGCGCCATTGGCCTGGTTGGTGTGCTGTGGGTTATTGCCGGCTGGTCGCTGGCCTACGGCGGCGACGGTTCCAGCCCGTTTATTGGAGGCCTTGACCAGCTGCTGTGCCTGCCGGTGCTCGGCCAGGTGCTGCGGGCGGCCGAGGGCAATGCTGCGGACGGTGTCGTCTACCCTCAGATCATCAACATCGCCTTTCAGATGGCGTTTGCCATGATCACTGCTGCTATCGTCACGGGCAGCCTGGCCGGCCGCGTTAAGTTTGGTGCCATGACGGCCTTCCTGGGCATTTGGCTGCTTGTGGTCTATGCGCCGCTTGCCCACATGGTTTGGGGCGGCGATGGCTCCTTTATCGGTGACATTATCGGCGCACTCGACTTTGCCGGCGGCGACGTGGTGCACATTTCGTCCGGTCTTACCGGCCTGATCCTCTGCTTAATGCTTGGCCGTCGTCGTGGCTTTGGCATGGTGAGCTACCGTCCACATAACGTGCCGTTTGTGGCGCTGGGCGCCGGCCTGCTTTGGTTTGGCTGGTTTGGCTTTAACGGCGGCAGCGAGTTTAAGGCCGACGCCGTGGCGGCACTTGCCATCCTCAACACCGTGACGGCCAGCGCGGCGGGCATGGTCTCGTGGCTTGCCGTCGAGCGCGTGCATACCGGCCGCCCCACGCTGGTGGGTGCCAGCACCGGTCTGGTTGCGGGTCTTGTGGTGGTCACGCCCGGGGCAGGCTTTGTCGAGCCGTGGGCAGCGCTGGTCATGGGCCTGATCGTCTCGCCCGTCTGCTACTTGGCCATCAGCCATCTTAAGACCAAGTTCGGCTACGACGATGCGCTCGGGTGGCGCGCGCAGACGTGGTGTAAGAGCGTCCTGAGGTCCGTCGCTGCAAGTCCCGATGTTACTCCTTCTTGAGACCGCGCCTCTCGACTATCTCGTCCACTATCTCCCTGGCGCGCCGCCCGAG
>NZ_JBBNLN010000013.1:0-45301 GCF_040092445.1 Collinsella sp. CLA-ER-H11
GCTCGGGCGGCGCGCCAGGGAGATAGTGGACGAGATAGTCGAGAGGCGCGGTCTCAAGAAGGAGTAACATCGGGACTTGCAGCGACGGACCTCAGGACGCTCTTACACCACGTCTGCGCGCGCCACCGACTATTAGTCCTTATAATGGACATATGTTGTGTAACTTAAGCAAATACTATCTTTTTATATGTTGCAAACAAAGCAGCAGTACTCATTTTTGCCATTATTTGGCCACGGACCTTGCGATAGATGTGCTGGCGGGTTCGAATCCCTCTGCGATGGGCCCAAAAAAGAAAGGCTCCCATTGCTGGGAGCCTTTCAAATCAGTGGTGGGCGATGAGGGATGTCCGCGTGCGGCTGGCGCCGCCCGCTTCCGCTTCGGGCCTGCGGCCCTCGCGTGCTGCGCTGGAAAACGCTTCGCGTTTCCTCAGCTCCGCACCCTTGCGGGTTCGAATCCCATGAAATGGGCCCAAACAAAAACGGTCCCCTTTCGAGGACCGTTTCCAATTCAATGGTGGGCGATGAGGGATTCGAACCCCCAGCCTTGTGCGTGTAAAGCACCTGCGCTAACCGTTGCGCCAATCGCCCGTGCGGAGAGAGTATAGCAAAACAATCGCCCCATTCACCTCATATCCATTAAAGGTAACTGGCGCGTGTCACAGCGGAGCTGATTCAGTTGAGATTGCCTGAACATTCCGCCCCTCTTTACGCCCTCGGGTATACTCAAAAGCTACTGATTCGATTTGATGCCCAGCAACAGCAGAGGGGATAGTATATGTGCGGTTTTGTCGGTTTTGTCGGTGGGACGGATAACCAATCCGAGGTGCTCACCAAGATGATGGACCGCATCGTCCATCGCGGTCCCGACATGGGCGGTCAGTTTATCGACGGCCGCGTTGCCCTCGGCTTCCGCCGCCTGTCGATCCTTGACCTGACCGAGGCTGGCGCCCAACCCATGGCCAACGAGGACGGTAGCGTCGTCATTGTCTTCAACGGCGAGATCTACAACTTCCAAGAACTCCGTTCCGAGCTCGAGGCCAAGGGCTACAAGTTCCACTGCGGCGCCGACACCGAGAGCCTCCTGCACGGCTACGAGGAGTGGGGCGAGGCCGTCCTCGATCGCCTGCGCGGTATGTACGCCTTCGTCATCTGGGACAAAAAGAAGAACAAGCTTTTTGGCGCCCGCGACATCTTTGGCATCAAGCCGCTCTACTACTATCCCATGGCCGATGCGGGCGACGGCGCTCCGGGCGTGCTCTTTGGTTCCGAGATCAAGAGCTTCCTGGACTACCCGCACTTCCACAAGGCGGTCAACAAAAAGGCTCTGCGTCCGTACATGACGCTGCAGTATTCGGCGACTGAGGAGACCTTCTTCGAGGGTGTCTACAAGCTGCCGTCGGCGCACTACTTTACCGTCGATATCCCGACCGGCAAGATGAACATCGAGCGCTACTGGGATTGCGATTACTCTGCCGTCGAGAAGCCGTTCGAAGAGTATGTCGATGAGCTGGACGAGGTCGTGCACGAGAGTGTCGAGGCCCATCGCATCGCCGACGTCAAGGTCGCGTCGTTCCTCTCCGGTGGCGTCGACTCCAGCTACATCGCCGCTTGCCTCATGCCCGACAAGACCTTCTCGGTGGGCTTTGACTACAAGAACTTCAACGAGACCAACTACGCCAAGGAACTTTCCGATAAGCTCGGCGTCGAGAACGTTCGCAAGATGATTACCGCCGACGAGTTCTTCGGTGCGCTCGAGGACATCCAGTATCACATGGACGAGCCGCAGTCCAACCTGTCTTCCGTGCCGCTGTGGTTCTTGGCCGAGATGGCCCGCAAGGACGTTACCGTCGTGCTTTCGGGCGAAGGCGCCGACGAGCTCTTTGGCGGCTACGCCTACTACGAGGACACGGTCCCGGTGCGCAAGTACAAAAAGATGGTGCCGCTGCCCATCCGTCGCGCGCTCGGTAACCTGGCGCTGCATATGCCGTACTTCAAGGGACATAACTTCCTGGTCAAGGGTGCCGAGATCCCCGAGAAGTCGTTCCTGGGACAGGCTCTGGTATGGCCGGAGCGCGAGGTCGACGGCGTGCTCAAGCCCGAGTACAACACCGGCGATGGCGCCTTCGAGCTTGCCGCTCCCATCTATGCGCGCGTGAAGGGTCAGCCCGAGCTGGTCAAGAAGCAGTACCTGGACATGAACATGTGGCTCCCGGGCGACATTCTGCTCAAGGCCGACAAGATGTGCATGGCACACTCACTGGAGCTGCGCGTGCCCTTCCTGGACCGCAAAGTCATGGAGTTCGCCGAGCACATTCCCGACCGCTACCGCATCAACGAGAACGGCAACAAACAGGTACTCCGCCACGCTGCCAACAAGTCGCTGCCCGATGAGTGGGCCACCCGTCCCAAGGTGGGCTTCCCGGTGCCGATTGTCTACTGGCTGCGCGAGCAAAAGTGGTACGACTATGTCAAGGAGTACTTCACCGCGCCGTGGGCAAGCGAGTTCTTCAATACCGACGAACTCATGCACCTGCTCGATCTGCACTTTGCGGGCAAGGGCGATTTCCAGCGCAAGATCTATACGCCGCTCGTGTTCTTGGTGTGGTACAAGCGCTTCTTTATCGACGAGGGCCAGCCTTCTGTTCAGGCTGCCTAGCCTCGGCTGACGAACGCCTGCGCGTAACGGCTCCTCCGGGAGCCGTTTTTGCGTGGGTGCGTTTCAGTTACTATAAAACCGTCCCTGCCAAA
The DNA here is from genome assembly GCF_040092445.1 of Collinsella sp. CLA-ER-H11. Lineage (NCBI taxonomy): Bacteria > Bacillati > Actinomycetota > Coriobacteriia > Coriobacteriales > Coriobacteriaceae > Collinsella > Collinsella sp. CLA-ER-H11. The sequence goes on from NZ_JBBNLN010000013.1 coordinate 2,749, forward strand.
TGGCTGAGAAAGGTGAAAGATGCACCATTCGGATTCCGCGACCGTGACCACGGTCGATACGCTTGCCAAGCTTCTCGATGTGTGCGGCGAGCTGCGCGCATCAGAGCAGGTTGACGAGCGTGCCGTGACCGGCTGCTCGTTTGATTCGCGCACGGTCTCGGCAGGTGACGTGTTCTTCTGCAAAGGTGCTGCCTTTAAGCCCGTGTTTTTGAGCATGGCGCTCGATGCGGGCGCCGTCGCATTTGTGTGCGAGGAGTCACTGGTCGAGTCTCTGGAGCCGCTGGCGCAGGAGAGCGGCGCGGCGATGCTGGTCGTGGATAGCGTCCGCACGGCCATGGCCCTGTTGCCGCCGGAGGTCTACAACCGCCCCGACCACGACGTTAAGATCGTGGGCATCACCGGTACCAAGGGAAAGACCACGGCCGCTTTTATGCTCCAGTCGATTATCAAAGCGGCGGGCGAGTCCTGCGGCATGATCGGCTCGGTGAGTACCGACGATGGCATCGAGTGCTATGAGAGCACCAATACTACGCCCGAGGCCCCCGAGGTCTGGCGCCATATCGCCAACTGCCGCACGTCCGGTCGCCAGTCCATGGTCATGGAGGTCTCGAGCCAGGCGCTCAAGTACCAACGCGTCGAGAATCTGCCGTTTGACGTGGCGTGCTTCCTCAACATCGGCCGCGACCACATCTCGCCGATTGAACACCCCACGTTTGAGGATTATTTTGAGAGCAAACTCAGGATCTTTGACCAGGCAAAGACCGCCGTGGTGAATCTGGGCACCGAAGAGGCCGACCGTGTGCTGGAGGCAGCGTCGACGGCCGAGCGCTTGGTGACCGTTGGCGTCGAGCATCCCGAGGCAAGCCTGTGGGCGAGCGACGTACGCATGGTCGGCTTTAGCATCGAGTTCAACTTGCATGGCCTGTGTGCCGACGAGTCCGAGGCGGGGGAGAAGATCCTGCTGGGTATCGCGGGAGACTTTAACGTGGAGAACGCGCTGGTCGCTATCGCCGCTGCGCGCGAGATCGGCATCGGTATCGATGCCATCAAGAAGGGCCTCTCCAAACTGCGTGTGCCGGGCCGTATGGAGGTCGTGGAGTCGAAGGACGGCCGCGTGATCTGCGTTGTCGACTATGCGCACAACCAGCTTTCGTTCCGTTCGCTTTTCTCGTCGGTCAAGCGCGCGTTTCCCGCTAGCCCGGTCATCGCAGTGTTTGGTGCTGCCGGCGGCAAGGCGCAGGAGCGCCGCGAGCAGCTTCCGCGTGAGGCCGCACCGTATTCCGACCTGATGATCTTTGCCAACGAGGATCCAGCTCACGAAGACCCGATGAAGGTCTGTCGCGAGCTTGCCGAGCATGTTCCCGACGATACGCCGAACAAGATCATCCTCGACCGCGAAGCCGCCGTGCATGCGGCGTTCAAGGCGGCGCGCGAGGAGTACGTCAACCCCGATGCTCCCACCATTGTCTTGCTGCTGGCAAAGGGTGACGAGGAGCTCATGCACGTGGGCGACGAGTTCGTGCCCGTCGAGAGCGACCTTTCGCTGGCCAATCGCCTAATCGATGTTACCCAGTTTGACTAATGAACCATGATGGCGGCGGCGCCCTGAGTGCGCTGTCGCCATAAGCGTGTTCCCTCAATCAAAACATGCCGTCCAAGTCCAAACCCTTCTACGTAAACGGAGTAACCATGTCCCACAACACCCTGCCGACCGTTGCCGAGCTTTCGGGCGAGATGCGCGAGCGTTTGGCCAAGGTCAAGTACGTCTTTACCGACCTGGATGCCACGATGCTCGCACCCGGCTCGTGCGTGCTGCGCGACAACGACGGCAACCCCTCGACCAAACTCGTCGAGGCCGTCGTGGCGCTCGCTCGCGCTGGTATTCAGGTGGTTCCCACCTCGGGCCGCAACCGTACCATGATCCACGAGGACGCGCGCGTGCTCGGCCTCAACTCCTACATTGGTGAGATGGGCGGTCTGGTTATGTACGACCTCAAAGCCAACGATTGGGAGTATCTGACCGGTGACATGCCTTACGACCCCGCCTGCGGCCTCACGCCGCACCAGGTGATCGAGCAGACCGGCGTGTGCGAGAAGATCCTTGCCCGCTGGCCGCACAAGATCGAGTACCACAACGACATGTCGACCGGCTACAAATACCGTGAGGTCACCGTCGGCATGCGCGGCAATGTGCCCGACGATGAGGTCCAGGCCATCCTGGACGAGGCCGGCTGCGGTCTGATCTGGGCTTGCAACGGCCATCTGACTCATCTGTCCAAGCCGACGACGCTCGAGCTCGATCGCGTCGAGGACGGTCGCGCCTTCAACATCAACCCCGCGGGCCTCAACAAAGGCGTCGCCATTGCGCGCTTCTGCGAGCACCTGGGGATCGAGCGCGAGGAGACGTTGGCGCTCGGCGATTCCGAGTCCGACTTCTACATGGCCGATCACGTGGGCACGTTCTGCCTGGTCGAGAATGGCCTGACGAGCGCCGGCGCGCCCGAGTTCCTGGCTGCTTGCGAGAACGCTTTCGTTACGCGCGGCAAAATTGTCGACGGTTGGGCGGCGACGGCAGAGCTGCTGGTCGCGGCGCGTTCGTAGCGCGGCGTCGCCGCACTTGGACATGTCTTTTCGAGAGAGACTGGTGAGGTAATGTCCGATATCGAGAATCCGGCAGGCGACACGCGCCCGATTGGCGTGTTCGATTCTGGTTTGGGCGGTCTGACGGTTGCGCGCGCGATTGCGACGGCGCTGCCGCACGAGTCCGTCTACTACTTTGGCGACACCAAGCGCTGCCCCTACGGCACCCGCACCGAGGATGAGGTGCGCTCGTTTGCGTTGCAGGCGGGCCGTTGGCTGTCGAAGCACGACGTCAAGATCATGGTCATCGCCTGCAACACGGCGACCGCTGCGGCCTTGCGTCTGGCCCAGCAGGTGCTCGACGTTCCCGTCATCGGTGTGATCGCGCCGGGTGCCCGTGCAGCAATCAACAGCACCCGCTCGCGTCGCGTGGGCGTGCTCGCCACCAACCTCACCATTCGCTCGGGCGCCTACACGCGCGCCATTCAGGATCTAGATGCCGGCGTCGATGTATACGGCTGTCCTGCCTCGAGCTTTGTCGAGGTTGTCGAACACGAGCTTGCCTCGGGTGCACATCTGCAGGAACAGTGGCTTGAGAACGAGGATATCTTCGATACGCCTGCCGTGCGTGCGCTGGTGGGTGCCACGGTTGAGCCGCTGCGCGACCACGGTATCGATACCGTGGTGCTCGGCTGTACGCATTTTCCGCTGTTGGTGGGACCTATCCGCCATGCGCTGGGGCCTGGGGTGCGCGTCGTGAGTTCCGCCGAGGAGACCACACGCGAGCTGACCGATATCCTCACGCGCCGCGAGCAGCTGGCGGGCGACGCCGCCGAGCCGCAGCATCGTTTTGCCACGACGGCCGATAACATTGCCGAGTTTGCGGTGGCGGGCAGCTTTATCTTTGGTCAGCCGCTCAAGAGCATCGAACATATCGATATCGATGAGCTGAAATAGATGTAAGGCAGCCGCCAAAGCCTTCGCCCATCTTTTGCCGAAAGGATATTTCTATGGAGTACATGCAGGTCAACCGTGCCAACGGCCGCGCCGCCAACGAGTTGCGCCCCGTTAAGCTCACCCGTGGCGTCATGAAGCACGCCCACGGCTCGTGTTTGGCCGAGTTCGGTGACACGCGCGTGCTGTGCGCCGCCACTATCGAGGAGGGCGTGCCGGGCTGGCGAAAGGGAGCTAAGGCCGGCTGGGTGACCGCGGAATACGCCATGCTGCCGGCGTCGACCGGCAAGCGCTGCAAGCGTGAGCACGCCAACCGCAAGGGTCGCTCCATGGAGATCGAGCGCCTCATTGGCCGCAGCCTGCGTACCGTCGTCAACATGAAGGCGCTCGGCGAGTACACCGTCACCGTCGACTGCGATGTGATTCAGGCCGATGGCGGCACGCGTACAGCGAGCATCACCGGCGCCTGGGTGGCGCTGCACGACGCCCTCGCCATGTGGGTCGAGGCGGGCAAGATCGAGCGCATCCCGCTTACCGGCCAGGTGGCTGCCATCTCCATGGGCGTTGTCGACGGCAATACGCTGCTTGACCTCGATTATTCCGAGGACAGTCATGCCGAGGTCGACATGAACCTCGTCGCCACCGATACCGGTGAGATGATCGAGCTCCAGGGCACCGGCGAGCAGGCGCCCTTCGACCGCAAACGCCTCAACGCCCTGCTTGACCTGGGCGACAAGGGTGTCGCCGAGCTCATCGAGCTTCAGCGCCAAGCCATCGCCTAACCTGCCAAAAAGGGACAGGTTTATTTTGGTAGGTTTTATCTGCTGAAATGCTGCGTTGAAAGGTCCGATCGCCTGAGAGGGGAGGGGTCAAGTGCCCAAACGCCCCTCACGCGGCTTGCTATAGAGACAAGGAGGCCAGTCATGGCACTTGAGAAGATTGACATCGACACCCTCGACCCGGCGGCGACCATCGTCGTGGCAACGGGCAACGCCCATAAGCTCACCGAGATCGAGGCCATTTTGGGCAAGGTCATGCCCGAGGTGCGCTTTGTGGCGCTCGGCCAGCTGGGTGATTTTGAGGATCCCGAGGAAAACGGCACGACGTTTTTGGAGAACGCCATCATCAAGGCCCAAGCCGCGGTTGAGGAGACGGGCCTTATGGCCATTGCCGACGATTCGGGCTTGGTCGTCGACGCGCTGGACGGTGGGCCCGGTGTGTATAGCGCGCGCTATGCGGGCGTGCACGGCGACGATGCCGCCAACAACGCCAAGCTTCTCGTGAATCTGGAGGGCGTGGCCGACGAGGACCGCACTGCGCGCTTTATGAGCGTCGTCGCGCTCATCGACACGGACGGTTTGGTCACCTATGGCGAGGGTGCCTGCGAGGGCGTTATCGCGCACGAGGGCCGCGGCGATCACGGCTTTGGCTACGACCCGCTGTTCCTGCCGGTCGACACGCCGGGCAAGACCATGGCCGAGCTGACGGCTGACGAGAAGAACGCCATCAGCCATCGTTTCCACGCGCTCGAGCATCTGTCCGCCAAGCTGACGGGCGAGGAGTAGACCGTGCGTGCGGTGGTGCAGCGCGTGCTCAACGCCGGCGTGACGGTCGACGGCGAGTGCGTGGGCCGCATTGGACGCGGCTACCTGGTGCTGCTGGGTGTGGGCCATGGCGATACGCGTGCCGAGGCCGACAAGCTGTGGGGCAAGCTCCGCGGGCTGCGTATCAACGAGGACGAGAACGGCAAGACCAACTTGGCGCTTGCCGATGTCGACGGCGAGGTGCTCGTGGTGTCGCAGTTCACGCTGTTCGCCGACTGCCGCCACGGTCGCCGCCCATCGTTTACGGATGCCGGCGCGCCCGATGTTGCCAACGAGCTCTACGAGTACTTCCTGACGCTCGTTCGCCAAGATGTCGAACACGTGGCGCACGGCATTTTTGGCGCCGATATGAAAGTCGACTTGGTCAACGACGGCCCATTCACCATCGTCTTGGACACCGATAACCTTTAGGTTACGCGGTTTTACCAAACCGCGTAACAACTGGTCATGCGAGATTGTCGTCTGGTACGTATTCGAGACCGGGCTTTTTTAGCTACTTGCGTATGGCCACAACAGGGTGCTATAGTACTAGAGTTTTGTCTATCTTAGGGGTATTATCCCCTTTTTGAATTGCACCTTCTGGAGGCCCTGTTCATGGAAGAGATGGAAGTCAATCACGTCGACGACATCCACGAGAAGCTGACCGATATGGTGGGCGATCGCGTCAAGGTTAAGGCCAACATGGGCCGTACCCGCGTCGTCGAGCGCATGGGCACCATCAAGAGCGTCCACCCGGCCGTCTTCATTGTCGAGGTTGACGAGCGTCGTGGCCGCAAGTCGCGTCAGTCCTACCAGTATATCGATGTGCTCACCGGTCAGGTCGAGCTGTTCGACCCCGAGAGCGGCGAGCATATCTTTACCCCGCTCGGCAATCAGCTCGAGGAGCATTAACGGTGACCGATCGGTCCCTGACTCTTTCCGCGCCGGCAAAGATTAACCTCTACCTGGGGGTTCATACCGAGCGCGATGACCGCGGCTACCACAGGGTCGATTCCCTGATGGCGGCCGTCGGTCTTTCCGATACCGTGACGGTCACGCCGGCGCAGGCGCTGACCGTCCAGACGGTTCCGGCATCAGATTTTCCCATGCAAAAGAATACGGCGTATCGGGTTGCGGTTGCTATGGCCGAGCATTATGGTCGCGAGGCAAACATCTGCGTGACGATTGAGAAGCGCATTCCATTGTGCGCCGGCTTGGGCGGCCCCTCGACGGATGCGGCCGCGGTCATTGTCGCCTTGGCAGAGCTCTGGGGCATTGATCGCACCGACCCAGCGCTCGACGATATTGCGCGGGGCATTGGTGCTGACGTCCCGTTCTTTTTGCACGCGAGTCCTGCGTTCTACGTAGGTGGGGGAGACGTGCTGGCAACTGAGTACCCCGCGCTGCCCGCGACGCCCGTCGTGCTGGTCAAGCCGCGCGAGGCAAGCGTTTCGACAATTGAAGCCTATCGACGTTTTGACGAGGCCCCGGTGCCTGCGGACAAGCCCGGCGCGATAGCTTCTGCCTTGCGTGCTGGTGATGCCGAGACGGCATATGCACTCATCCATAACAATCTGGGTGTCATTTCCGCACAGATGGAGTCGCAGATTCAAACGGTCCTCGACTGGCTGCGTAAACAGGACGGAACCGTTGCTGTAGATGTGTGCGGATCGGGTGCCTGCTCGTTTGCCATTTGCGACACCGCTGCCACGGTCGAAAGGCTTGCCGATGCTGCCCAGCAAAATGGCTGGTGGGCCTGCGCGACTGAGTTTATTCCCAACACGGTTCAAATCGACGCGCCAAAGAAATAAAAATTTCTCTAGCACGCGGCGAAAATCTTTGTTACTATAGTCGAGCTAACGGGTTGTGGCTCAGTTTGGTAGAGCACTGCGTTCGGGACGCAGGGGTCGCTGGTTCAAATCCAGTCAACCCGACCAGAGCATGAGGGGGGACCGCTTCTTGCGGTCCCTTTTTTTAGCTAGTGTTGTGATACCGCGATACCCGCGGTATACTCATTCGAGCTTGTCTCGCTGTATTGTGGAGGTCTACATGTTTGGACTGAGGGCTCCTGAGCTCATCATTATTCTCGTCGTTGTCCTGATTATCTTCGGGCCCAAGAACCTGCCGAAGCTCGGCAAGTCCCTCGGCTCTACCGTCAAGAATATCCGCGAGGGTATGGAGGGCGACGATAAGGCCGAGACCAAGCAGGCCGAGGAGGTCGTGGTCGAGCAGTCCGAGGAGGACAAGGAGATCGCTGAGCTCGAGGCCAAGCTCGCTGCTGCCAAGAAGAAGCAGGCAGAGGACAGCGACGCGGACGCAGAGTAGTCCCATCCCTTTGGGGTGAGCACCTGACCGGCTTGCCCGCAGGCTAGCCGGTCTTTTTCGTTTTGTTGACAGTTGATTGTTTGATCAGAGTTGGGGAGATATCCGTATGGACGCAAGCCAGATCGTACTGACCGCTGAGGGCCGCCAGAAGCTCGTCGAGGAGCTCGCCTGGCGTGAGGGCGATTACGCCAAGGAGATCGTCGAGGACATCAAGGAAGCCCGCGCGTTCGGCGACCTTTCGGAGAACTCCGAGTACGACGCCGCTAAGGACAAACAGGCCCAGAACGCCGCTCGTATCGCCGAGATCCAGGCCATTCTTGCCAACGCTCAGGTTGCTGCCACCACGGGCGATCTGACCGTCTCCATCGGTTCCACCGTTTCGCTGATTGATCCCAACGGCGAGGTCATGGAAGTCACGCTCGTTGGTACCACCGAGACCAACTCGCTCGAGCACAAGATCTCCAACGAGTCTCCGGTCGGTCACGCCATCATCGGTCACGGCGAGGGTGATTCCGTCGAGGTCGTTACGCCTTCCGGCAAGACTCGCGTCTACACCATCGCCAAGATCGCACGCTAGACCACGGTCCCGCGTAAAGGTATGTTTTCGCTCCCTGGGACCGAATCCTGGGGAGCGTTTTAGTTTGAGGAGCTAACTTATGGCAGAGAACCAGAACGCCGCCGATCAGGCATCGACGCTCAACGACGAGCGCGCCACCCGCCTGGCCAAGCGCGCCGCCCTGTTCGAGGCGGGCCAGAACCCCTATCCCGAGCACTCTGAGCTTGAGGACTACGTCGCCGATATCGAGGCTAAGTACGCCGAGCTTGCCGATGGCGAGGACACCGAGGACGTCGTGAAGATCGCCGGCCGCGTGGTCGCCAAGCGCGGTCAGGGCAAGATCATGTTCATCGTCGTGCGCGATGCGACTGCCGAGATTCAGCTGTTCTGCCGCATCAACGACATGGACGAGGCCGCCTGGAATACGCTCAAGGCCCTCGACCTGGGCGACATCCTGGGCGTGACCGGCGTGGTTGTGCGCACCCAGCGCGGCCAGCTTTCCGTTGCCCCTAAGAGCGCGACCCTGCTTTCCAAGGCCGTTCGTCCGCTGCCCGAGAAGTTCCACGGTCTTTCCGACAAGGAGACCCGCTATCGCCAGCGCTATGTCGACCTGATCGCCAACGACGACGTTCGCGAGACCTTCCGTAAGCGTTCGCAGATTCTCTCTACCTTCCGTCGCTTTATGGAGTCCGACGGCTACATGGAGGTCGAGACCCCCATCTTGCAGACCATCCAGGGTGGTGCCACGGCCAAGCCGTTCATTACCCACTTCAACGCGCTCGATCAGGAGTGCTACCTGCGTATTGCCACCGAGCTGCACCTCAAGCGCTGCATCGTCGGTGGTTTTGAGCGCGTGTTCGAGATCGGCCGCATCTTCCGTAACGAGGGCATGGACCTCACCCACAACCCCGAGTTCACCACGATGGAGGCCTACCGTGCCTTCTCCGACCTCGAGGGCATGAAGGCGCTCGCCCAGGGCGTCATTAAGGCGGCTAACAAGGCCATCGGCAACCCCGAGGTCATCGAGTACCAGGGCCAGACCATCGACCTTTCTGGTGAGTGGGCCAGCCGTCCCATGACCGACATCGTCTCCGATGTGCTCGGCAAGCAGGTCACCATCGACACGCCGGTCGAGGAGCTTGCTTCCGCCGCGCGCGAGAAGGGCCTGGAGATTAAGCCCGAGTGGACCGCCGGCAAGATTATCGCCGAGATCTACGATGAGCTGGGCGAGGACACCATCGTCAACCCGACCTTCGTGTGCGATTACCCCATCGAGGTCAGCCCGCTTGCCAAGCGTTTTGAGGACGACCCGCGCCTGACGCACCGCTTTGAGCTGGTTATTGCCGGCCACGAGTACGCCAACGCGTTCTCCGAGCTCAACGACCCGGTCGACCAGGCCGAGCGCTTTGCCGCCCAGATGGCCGAGAAGGCCGGCGGCGACGATGAGGCCATGGAGTATGACGAGGACTACGTGCGCGCCCTCGAGTACGGTATGCCTCCCGCGGGCGGTATTGGCATTGGTATCGACCGCGTGGTCATGCTGCTTACCAACCAGGCTTCTATCCGCGACGTGCTGCTATTCCCGCACATGAAGCCCGAGAAGGGTTTCCAGTCCGGTGCCGCTGCCGCCAAGGCTGCCGAGGCCGGCAACGCCGCGAGCCCATTCGTTAAGTCGCTTAAGCCCACGCTCGATTACTCCAAGATCGCCGTTGAGCCGCTGTTTGAGGAGTTCGTCGACTTTGATACCTTCTCCAAGAGCGATTTCCGCGCTGTGAAGGTCAAGGCATGCGAGGCCGTCAAGAAGTCCAAGAAGCTGCTGAACTTTACGCTCGACGACGGTACCGGTACCGACCGCACCATCCTCTCCGGTATTCACGCTTATTACGAGCCCGAGGACCTGGTCGGCAAGACCTTGCTCGCCATCACCAACCTGCCTCCGCGCAAGATGATGGGCATCCCCAGCTGCGGCATGCTCATCAGTGCCATCCACGAGGAGGATGGTGAGGAGCGCCTCAACCTGATCCAGCTCGACGCCTCCATCCCCGCCGGCGCAAAGATGTACTAACTTGTTACGCGGTTCTACGAACCGCGTAACGGCTCGACGCTGCGCGGGCCGCATTTGGACAATCTGACGTTCAACTTCAAGGGCGCGACCAAAAGGTCAGCGCCCTTTCGTTTCACGTCACCTTGTCACAAATGCGACCCGCTCGCTGACTTATGCTCAACCTGCGGCGCCATTTTTCTTGAAGGCACCTTGCTCGCTCTGGCGGGCTTTCGCTGTCCGTCCTCTATCTGCGGTGTTGCCCTGGTTGGCACTTAGGGACGTTCCTTTTCTGCCGGCACTTGGGGACAGTCCTTGTCGAGTTACTGGTAGTCATTGGGGACGTTATTAAACGACTACCCACGGCTATTGCGCACATGGCTCGCATGACAGCCGTCTCTTTTATGTTTCCTTTAGCCGTTGCTGCCTAGGATGGGGGTTAGTCGGTAGGAAGGGAGCGTCTATATGGACGACGCGAGCGAGCGTTCAATCGAAGAGGACATGCTCGATCAGTTCAATTACTTTGATGATGAGGACGAGGAGCTGATCGACCGTCGCGAGCCAGCGCCGCTTGATTCCTTTGATCTGGTCGATGAAGAGACTGATGAGGTTGAGGACGAATCAACGGAGCCCCCACAGCCTTCGCGCCTTGACTCGCTGCTTTCGAGAGCCCCCATGCACCACGGCGTTCGTGCCGGCGCGCTCCATATGAAAACTGACTGGCACCAGATCGTGACGGCAGGCGATGAGCTTGCCGTCGATGCGCCGCTCACCGATAAATCATCCATCATCTGCCGCACCGGCATGCTTATGCTGGCAAGCGGAACGGGTGCCTGGCGCGTGCGCGATACCATGAATCGTGTTGCCGCCGTACTCGGTGTCACCATCCACGTTGACTTAAGTCTTCTGTCGTTTGAGTGCACCTGCATCGAAGATGGCCACTGCTTTAACGAGGTTGTCAGCCTGCCCACAACGGGAGTCAATACCCATCGCATTTGGATGATGGAGAGCTTCTTAAAGGAAATCGAGACGTATGGGCGCCGGTTTACCGTGCACGAATACCACGAGATGCTCAAGACCGTTGAGAGTTCAAAACCCGATTACTCTCCCTGGCAACAGGGCCTTGCGGCGGCCTGCGCCTGTGGCGCCTTTGTCTTTTTACTTGGTGGCGGTCCTATTGAGATGGCATGCGCGTTCGTGGGCGCGGGTGTCGGCAACTTTGCCCGCTCCCATATTCTCAAGCAAGGCCTTGGTCAGTTCAGCGCGCTGACGACCGGCGTTGCGCTCGCTTGCGTTTCGTATCTGCTGGCATTGCTCGGCCTTGGCCAGGTCATACCGGGGGCAATGTCGCACCAAGAAGGCTATATCGGCGCCATGCTCTTTGTGATTCCCGGCTTTCCGCTCATTACGGCGGGCCTCGACATCGCCAAGCTCGACATGCGAAGCGGTATCGAGCGCCTTTCATATGCCGTATCGATTATTGTGATGGCGACGCTCGTAGGTTGGATGGTTGCCGAGTGTGTTGGCCTGGCGCCGGACGACTTTGCCCCACTGGGCCTTTCGCCGCTTGCCCTTACGCTCCTGCGCGTGGTGATGAGCTTCGTTGGCGTATTCGGCTTCTCGGTGATGTTCAACAGCCCGGTAAAGATGGCCGCGGCAGCTGGGTTGATCGGCGCCGTGTCCAATACCCTGCGTCTGACCCTTGTCGATGCGCCGACGATGATTCCCTTCCTGGGCCTCAGCACGGGAATGCCTCCCGAGGCAGCAGCGTTTATCGGCGCGCTGGTATCGGGTCTGCTGGCAAGCTTGGCCGAAGTCAAGCTCACCTACCCGCGCATCGCCCTCACGGTGCCTTCGATTGTCATTATGGTGCCCGGTCTGTATCTCTATCGCTCTATGTATTACATGTGCACCTTCGACACGGTCAACATGCTCGGCTGGTTTGTGCGCGCAGTGCTCATCGTGGCGTTTCTGCCCGTTGGCTTGGGCGTGGCGAGAACCCTCACCGACCCTCGCTGGCGCCATACCAGCTAATTGGTGCAAGGGGGACAGGTTACTTTGCACCAAATGAGTTGCGGTGAAATAGGGACTGAATTGTTGCTTAAAGGGTCAAAACAGTCCGTATTCCACCGCAACTTATGGGGTCGGGGGTTTTGGTGCCCTGCATCTCCACAAACTCAACGCTTACGAAGCGCGCGCCGTTCGTGTTAGGGTAGTTCCACCACATAAGTAGTCGCAGACGCGCGTAACACGGGCGGGCGAGATGAAGTCCCAACAGCTCCATCTTGCCCGCCCGTTTTTGTTGCGTGGTGCCGCGGCGTAACACAGAAAGGAATCTGCCCTTCATGCCTATCAACAAACGAGAGAGCCTGCTGTTCACCTTTATCATGTGCTTTTGCATGGTGCTCTGGATGAGCATCTACAACGTTGCCCTGCAGCACGGGGCCATCAACGGCGAGGTCGTTGCCGCTGCGTGGCTCGGCTTCCCCGTTGCCTACATTTTTGCCATGTGCTGCGACTGGTTCGTCGCCAGCCCGCTCGCCAAGGGTTTCGCCTTTAAGTACTTGGTCACGCCGGGCAAGAGCTCGCCGCTTGCCATGACGCTCGCCGTCAGCTCCTGCATGGTCGTTCCCATGGTTATCATCATGTCGCTGTACGGTGCCTGCGGGGGTCTGACGCACATGCCCGGCGGCATCCTTGCGAACCTGTATTCCGTGCCCGCAATCTGGATGATCAACATCCCGCATAATTTTGTGATGGCGCTGCCGTGGAACCTTTTGGTAGCCGGTCCGATTTCCCACTTCGTCTTCCGTCGCGCCTTCCCTGTGGGGACGGTTTTCGAGGAGGAGCATGCCGAGCTCTTGGAGCAGGCTATGGCTCCTGAGTGCGAGTAGCTCGCTTAGGGATCTGCTGAGCGCGGGCGACTTGCTTGGTTGGAGCCCTAAGCGTGGATAGCTCTCTCGGCGACATCGCGGGCGTGAGCGGTGCGCATGACCGGAGGGCCCGTGCTGCTCCGTTGCCCGACGTGCTAGCGCGCAGAACAATCTGTTGGTGCATTCGGCGGCTGCTGAAGCGTTTCGGCAGCCGCTTTTTATACGGAGTTTAAATACAACAGTCTGTTGCATTACGTAGAGTGGTATATCTCTAGCGGGAAAAATGCGAGAGACGGAGCATTATGGCGTTGCTAGTAGGATTGGACGTAGGGTCGACGACGACCAAAGTTTACGCGATGCACGAGGATATGACCGAGGCGTGGTGGGGATATCGCCGCCACGGGGCGTGTCAGACAGCGAGCGTGCGCGCCATGCTCGGCGAGCTCGCCGAGCGCTTTCCCCATGAGTCACTGCGCGTTGCGGTGACCGGCTCGGGTGCGCGCGATATCGCGACCGCGCTGGGCGCCTCGTACGTTCAGGAGGTGGTCGCCAACGCGCTCGCGATCAGCAGGTTCTATCCGCAGACGCGCTGCGCCATCGAGCTGGGCGGCCAAGACGCCAAGATGATCTTCTTCCGCACCAACGATAAGGGAGACATCGAGGTTGCCGACATGCGCATGAACGGCTCGTGCGCAGGCGGTACCGGTGCATTTATCGACGAGATGGCAAAGCTCATGGGGGTCGGCACCGAATCGGGCGAGTTCGAGCAGCTCGCAAGCCGGGGAACGACCGTCCACGAGGTCTCGGGCCGCTGCGGCGTGTACGCAAAGACCGATATCCAGCCGCTGCTCAACGAGGGCATTCCTACCACCGACCTGGCGCTTTCGGCGCTTCACGCGGTCGCCCGCCAAACGATCGGCGGTCTGGCCCAGGGTATCGACATCGAGCCACCGGTAATCTTCGAGGGCGGTACGCTCGCCTACAACCCCACACTGGTCCGCGTGTTCCGAGAGCAACTGAATCTATCGGACGATCAGGTTATCGTCCCGCGCGATCCGCAGATCATGGTCGCGCGCGGTGCCGCCCTGTCGCTGACCGACATGTTCGCATCGTCCCAACCGATCGACCTTCCCGACGCTTTTGTCCGGCTGGATAAGCTCGAGACGGTCGCGCCCGCAAGCGGGGAGGGACGTCTTGCCCAGCCCTTTTTTGCCACACCTGCCGAGCAGGCGGATTTTACGGCACGCCATGGCAAAGAGATGCCGGCAAAGGGTCCGGATGCGTATGCGCCCGGAGAGACGGTGCGTGTGGCGCTCGGTATCGATTCGGGGAGCACGACGACCAAGTTCGCCCTGGTCGATGAGGCGGGTGAGCTTGTCGATTCGTTCTACGCGTCTAATAACGGCAGACCGCTCGACGTCGCCCAACAGGGTCTTGTCAGCTTGAAGAACCGCTGGGAGACAGCGGGAGTCACGCTTGCGATCGATGCCGTGGGCACCACGGGATACGGCGAGGAGCTTTTCGCGCGCGCGTTCCACGCCGACTACCATACGGTCGAGACGGTCGCGCACGCCCGCGCCGCGTGCGTATGCGTTCCCGATGCGACCTTCGTGCTCGACATCGGCGGACAGGATATGAAGGCCATCTGGCTCAACCACGGCGTGCTGACCGATATCGTCGTCAACGAGGCGTGCTCTGCGGGCTGCGGCTCGTTCCTCGAGGGTTTTGCCAAAAACCTCGGAATAGCCGTTGAGGATATCGCGACCGAGGCATTTTCGTCCAAAGCCCCCGCCGTTCTCGGCAGCCGCTGCACGGTGTTCATGAACAGCAGCGTCGTTTCCGAGCAGCGGCGCGGTAAGGGTCCGGGCGACATCATGGCCGGTCTCTGCCGTTCGATTATCGAGAACGTGTTCACCAAGGTCATTCGCGTTTCAAATCTCAACCGTCTGGGCGACAAAGTCGTCGTCCAGGGCGGCACGTTCCGAAACGACGCGGTGCTGCGCGCATTCGAGCAGTATCTGGGCAAACCCGTCACGCGTGCGCCCCACCCGGGGCTGATGGGCGCTATCGGTATCGCCCTGCTCGCGCGCGAGGAATGCTGCAAGGGCGACGCCGGCACGTCGTTTATCGGGCTCGATGCCGTGGAGCGCTTCGAGCATCGCGAGTTCGGCGGCGTTACCTGCCGTCGGTGCAACAACCGCTGCCAGCGCGCGGTCGTGGCATTTGGCGACGGCTCGCTTTACGTCACGGGCAATCGCTGCCCGCGCGGCGGCGCCATCTCATGGGATGAGCTCGTGCGCGAGGTTCCCGCGGCGGAGGAGCTGCGTCCGCAGGGTGCTTGCGAGGCACAGGCACCCGGCACGGGGCGCGACCGGACCGCGGCTGCCCCCAATCTCTTTGTCGACCGCGAGAAGCTGCTGTTCGAGCCGTACCCCACGGTTCCCGTCTGCGGGGGGCGCGATGTCACGATCGGCATTCCCCGTGTGCTCGAGTTCTGGGACACCATGCCGTTCTGGTCGACGTTCTTCAGCACGCTCGGCTTTAAGGTGCGCGTCTCGGGACGCAGCACCAAGGCGATGTACGAGCGCGGTCTGGCGCACGTCACATCCGACACCGTGTGCTTCCCGGCCAAGCTCGTCCACGGGCACATCCGCAATCTCGTCGACGCCGGCGTCGACCGCATCTTCATGCCCATCATCACGACGGTGCCCACCGAAAACACCGCCTCTACCAGCGAGTGGATGTGCGCCGTCGTAAAGGGATACCCCTACGTGATGCGCAATTCCGATAACCCGGAGGAGCGTTTCGGCGTTCCGTTCGATACGCCGCTGTTCCACTGGTACGACGAGGGCGACCGAAACCGCCAGCTCAAGGCGTGGTGCAAGGAGACCTTCGATATCGATGCCGACCTGGTTGCCAAGGCGACCGAGCAGGCGGACCGCGCGCAGCAGACGTTTGAGAACCAGCTGCAGCTGCGCGGCAGGCAGGTGCTCGAGAACGTGCGCGAGGACGGCGGCTACGCGGTGGTGATCGCTTCGCGCCCGTACCACAACGACCCGCTGGTCAACCACGGGCTGCCCAAGCTCTTCTCTGAGCGCGGCATCCCCGTGCTGACGCCCGATGCGGTGCCGGGGGTCTGCAACGTCGATCTTTCCAACAGCCGCATCGACATCGTGAACAACTACCATGCGCGCATGCTGTCGTGCGCGGTCATCGTCGCATCGACGCCCGAGCTCGAGCTCGTGCAGATGGGCAGCTTCGGCTGCGGCCACGATGCGTATCTCACCGACGAGATCGCGCGCATGATGGGCGAGATGGGCTCCAAGGTTCCGATGATGATCAAGCTCGATGAGAGCGACGTCGCCGGTCCCATGGGCATTCGCGTGCGTTCGTTTATCGAGTCGGTCAACCGTCGTCGCGCGGAGGAGCGTGCCGAGGGCGCCCGGGTGCACGCGGTCCATCCGCTCGACGACCCGTATAAGGTCAAGTACACCAAGCGCGACCGGCACGACAAGATCGCGCTGGTCCCCAACACCTCCCATGCGTTCTGCAGGCTCATGACCGCGGCGATGCGCAATCAGGGCGTGCGCGCCGAGGCCCTTGATATCGGGCGCGAGGATGCCATCCGCCTGGGCAAACGCTATGTGCACAACGACATCTGCTTCCCCGCGCAAATCGTGATCGGCGAGGCGCTCGCGGCACTCAAGAGCGGTAAGTACGACCCGCACGACGTCGCCGTGGTGACTGGCAAGTATATCGGCGACTGCCGCCTGACGCACTACATGCCCCTGCTGCGCCGCGCGCTCGACGACGCGGGATACGACTATGTCCCGGTGCTCACCAACGACGACGTCGATGCCCACAATGCGCATCCGGGCTTCAAGCTCGGCCTTGGCCCGAGCATCCAGATCGCCTACGGTCTTCCCATGATCGATGCCCTCGAGGCCATGCTTAGGCGCATCCGTCCCTACGAGCTCGAGAAGGGCGCGGCGGACGCTGCGTTCGACCGCGCGCTCGATGAGGTTATCGAGGGCATGGAGCGCTCCGGGCTGAGAGGCCAGGCGACGGGCTTCAAACGCGCGCTTGCGATCATGGACGCCGTTCCGTACGACCGCTCGAACCCGCATCCGACCGTTCTCATCGTGGGCGAGTACCTGCTCAATTTCCATCTCGGCGCCAACCACGAGATCGAGCGCTACCTCGAGGACAACGGGCTCGAGGTCATCGAGGCGCGCATGACCGACGTGATCCGCAAGACCTATTTCTACAAGCATGCGCAGTCGCGCGAGTTCCACGTCGACCTGTCGCTGCCCGAAAAGGCCTGGTACGCCACGGCGGACAACCTGTTCGAGCTCGCGCACGACCGTTGCGACCGCCTGGGCGCGGCGAGCCCGCTCTACGAGCCGCCGACGCGCATGCCCGAGCTCGTGCGCGCGAGCGATAAGATCCTGCACCATACGTTCGATGCGGGCGAGGGCGTGCTGATTCCGGCGGAGATCCTCGAGCACGCCAAGCGCGGCTGCCGCAACTTCGTGATCCTGCAGCCGTTCGGGTGTCTGCCCAACCATGTCGTGGGGCGCGGGCTCATCCATGCGCTCAAGGAGCAGTATCCCACGGCGCAGTTCCTGCCGCTCGACTACGATCCCGACGTGAGCTTCGCCAACGTGGAGAACCGTCTTCAGATGCTCATCATGAACGCCAAGGCGCAGGGGTGCGGTGAGGCGCATGGCGAGACCGCGTAAGGACGCCGATGCGCCCGATGCGCGCACCCGTATCATCGAGGCGTTTTGGGAGCTCATCGAGAACAACAGCATCTTCGAGCTGTCGGTTGGCGAGGTGACCCGCGCCGCCCAGTGCAATCGCGGAACGTTTTACTACTATTTTCACGATTTCGATGAACTCGTCGCCATCGCCATGACCCAGCTGCTGCAGGATAACGAGCTTATCACCGATGCCCTCTGGCATTTTTCGAGCGAGGGCGACCTTTCGGCGTTCGACCGGCGCGACGTCCGCTGCCTGCTGCGGCGCATCGTCATCACCATGAGGGCGGGTGCCGCCGAGCAGGTCGTGCAGGGCATCCATACGATCATCATCGACCGCGTGAGAGAGATCGTCCACCCCGACGGAGAAGAGCTCAAGGCAGATTCGAGCTTTGCGGTGGGCTTTCTGGTCTCGGGCATCATGGGCTTTGTGATGGCGGTCGGCTTTGCCCGGGAGGGCGGCGAGGAGATAGACCTCGAGCAGCTGGGGGACAGCGCGTGCGCGTACCTGAGGGCGGTCGCCATGCAGACGGTTGAAACGGTCGCGCAAGTCGAGGGCGTCGATACATCCGAGCTGCTCGAACGCGTCTCCAAGGAGGCCGATGCCTATCGCGCATCGCGTGCGACGAGTCCCGACGTGGTGAAAGACGTCTAGGGTTTCTCTTGCGGGGCGCCCGTCGCGCATCGCGCGGTGAGTCCCGCGATGCGGTCATAACCTGCATTCATGTGAGCCGGGTTTATAGATATTCCTCCAGCTGTTAACATATACTCCATATGGGTAAAGAGACCAAAGCGCTGCCGCGGGGCGGCGCTTTGCGTTTGAAAAAACTAGCTCGTCTAAGAGGAACTAGCATGTTAGACCGTTTTACCGATCGTGCGCGTAAGGTCATGTCCATGGCCAAGCAAGAAGCGCTCGATCTTCATTCAAATAAGGTGGGCACCGAGCACCTGCTGCTCGCGCTTGCCAAGGAGGACGAGGGCATTGCCGCCGAGGCGCTGCGTTCGCTCGACATCTCCTATGATGACATCATGGATACTCTCAAAGAGGTCCAGACCACGGTTCCCGAGCCCAGTGAGGAGACCGAGGCGGCCAAGCTCGCCTTTACGCCGCTCGTCATTAGCGTGATGGAGCGTTCATTCCGCGTGGCGCGCGAGAACAACCAGACCTACGTGTCGACCGAGCACTTGCTGATCGGTATCGTCGAAGAGGGCAACGGCATGGCCATGGACATCCTCATGCGCCTGGGTGTGTCGTCCGCCTCCATCAAAAAGGCTATCGAGAAACTCACCGCCAAGGACCAGGAAAAGAAGCGTCCGCTCGCCGGCGCCGGCGCCGGCCGTCCCGGTGCGGGTCTGCCGTTCTTTAGCGGCTCGGATGGCTCTCAGCAAAAGGGGAGCGGCACCGACACGCTCAAGCAGTTTGCGACTAACCTCACGCAGAAGGCGCGCGACGGCGAGCTCGACCCTGTAATTGGTCGCGAAAAGGAAGTCCAGCGCATGATGGAGATCCTTTCGCGCCGCACCAAGAACAACCCGCTTATCTTGGGTGACCCCGGCGTGGGCAAGACGGCCATCGTCGAGGGCCTGGCCCAGCAGATCGCCGCCGGCAACGTACCCGAGAACCTTATGAACCAGAATATCTGGACACTCGACCTGCCGGGTCTGGTCGCGGGCGCCAAGTATCGCGGCGAGTTTGAGGAGCGCCTCAAGAACGTGATCCAGGAGGCCACCGAAGCTGACGACGTTATCTTGTTTATCGACGAGATGCATACCATCATCGGTGCCGGCTCTGCCGAGGGCTCCATCGACGCGAGCTCCATGCTCAAGCCCGTGCTTGCGCGCGGTGCCTTCCAGATTATTGGCGCTACCACGGCCGAGGAGTTCCGCAAGTACCTCACCAAGGACCCGGCCTTCGAGCGTCGCTTCCAGACCATTGATGTCGAGGAGCCGAGCGTTGAGGACACGGTCAAGATCCTGACCGCGCTCAAGCCGCGTTACGAGGAGCACCACCATGTGCGCTATACGCAGGGTGCTATCGAGGCCGCCGCGAACCTTTCCAACCGCTACATCCAGGATCGCTTCCTGCCCGATAAGGCCATCGACCTCATCGACGAGGCCGGTGCCCGCGCTCGCATCGCCGCGAATCGCGCGCCCGAGCCGGTGCGCGAGGCTGAGCATCGCATCGAGGAGCTCAAGGCCGCCGCGCAGGAGGCCACCGAGAGCGACGACATGAACAAGGCCGCCGAGATTACCGAGCAGCAGAAGGCCGCCGAGATTGAACTCGCCGAAGCCAAGGCCGCCTGGACCGCCGAGCTCGACGCCAGCCCGCTCACCATCGACGTGAGTCAGATTGCCGACATCGTGTCCGTGACCTCTGGCGTGCCGGTTTCCTCGCTCACCGAGAGCGAGAGCCGGCGTCTGCTGCAGACCGAAAGCGTGCTCAAGACGCGCATCATCGGCCAGGATGAGGCAGTCGAGGCCGTCGCCAAGGCCGTGCGCCGCAGCCGCTCGCCGCTCAAGGACCCGCGTCGTCCCGGCGGCAGCTTTATCTTCCTGGGTCCCACCGGCACAGGCAAGACCGAGCTCGCCAAGACGCTCGCCGAGTACCTCTTTGGCAGCAAGGACGCGCTCATCAGCTTCGACATGTCGGAGTTCGGCAGCGAGTTCGAGGTCTCCAAGCTCATCGGTAGCCCTCCGGGTTACGTGGGCCACGACGAGGGCGGTCAGCTCACCAAGGCCGTTCGCCGTCATCCGTACTCGGTCGTGCTGTTCGACGAGATCGAGAAGGCGCACCCCGACATCTTTAACATTTTGTTGCAGGTGCTGGAGGAGGGCCGCCTGACCGATAGCCAGGGCAAGACGGTCGACTTCCGCAATACCGTGATCATCATGACGTCCAACGTGGGCGCCCGCGAGATTGCGCAGGATGCGAGCGTCGGTTTTGGCACCACCGGTGAGCAGGGTCTCACGTCGAGCGAGATCAAGGGTCGTGCGATGGGCGAGCTCAAGCGCCTGTTCCGTCCCGAGCTGCTCAACCGTATCGACGATATTGTGGTGTTCCAGAAGCTCTCGGGCGAGAACCTGACCAAGATCGCTCACCTGCTGGTGGACGACCTGCGTCAGCGTTTGATTGCCAACGGCATGAACATCAAGCTTACCGATGCGGCCTACGACAAGATTGTGGCCGAGGGCACCGACCTCACCAACGGCGCGCGTCCGCTGCGTCGTGCCATCCAAAAGCTCATCGAGGACCCGCTGTCCGAGGAGCTTCTGGCCGGCGAGTGGGGCGAGGGCGATACCGTCCTGTGCGACGTGGTCGACGGCAAGTTTGTCTTTAGCCACGGCACGGGCGAGATCCCGGCACCGCGTCCGGCGGGCACACTCGGTGGCGATACCGTCCCGGCGGCACCGCACACCGGCAACGCCTCGCCCGTGAGCGGCGGCGTGACCTCGGGCCCCGGCGGCATGATGCAAGCCGGTTCCGGCGCGCTGTAGGGCGTGGCGACAATTTGATACGCGCAATCGAGGCGCTCCGGAAAGGGCGCCTCGATTTGTAGAGCTGCGGAAGTTGTGACCGTTGCGCTATACGGTCCACCGTTAGCCGATGATGCGAGGGCGCTCGGCGTTTTCGACTGGTTTATGCACGCAAAGTCTGGGAATATACAAGTCGCATGTCTTACTGTCTAACCAGTTGCGCCAAGGAGGCACCATGGACTACAAGATTACCGGCTACGAGCCCGCCCAGCTGTTCCATTTCTTTGAGGAGGTCAGCGCGATCCCCCGTGGGTCTGGCAACGAGAAGGGCATCAGCGATTTCCTGGTCGCGTTTGCCAAGGAGCGCGGCCTCGACGTGTACCAGGACGAGGTCTACAACGTCATCATTCGCAAGCCCGCATCTGCCGGTGCCGAGAATGCCCCGACCGTAATGCTGCAGGGCCATATCGACATGGTGTGTGACAAGTTGGGCTCCGTCGAGCACGACTTTACGACCGATGGTATCGACCTGGTCGTCAAGGATGGTGTCCTTACCGCCAACGGCACCACCCTGGGTGCCGACAACGGCATTGCCGTCGCGCTTATGCTTACCGTGCTCAACGATGATTCGATTGTCCATCCCGCCCTCGAGTGCGTATTCACCACCGACGAGGAGACCGGCCTGGTCGGCGCCGAGACGCTCGACAAGTCCCAGATTAGTGCCCGCACCATGATTAACCTTGACTCCGAGGAAGAGGGCGTTGCCACCGTCAGCTGCGCCGGCGGCGTCGTCGTTACCTACACCTGCCCCATCGTGCGCGAGCACAAGACCGGTAGTACCCTCACGCTCGACATCTCCGGCCTGCTGGGCGGTCACTCCGGCAGCGATATCAACCTGGAGCGCGGCAACGGCAACCTCATCATGGCCCGCATCATCGACCGCCTGATGGTCGCTGGCGAGCCCGCCATCGTCAGCTTTAACGGCGGCACTAAGGACAACGCCATCAACCGTGAGTGCAAGGCTGTTCTGGTCTACGCCGACCACGCTGCCGCCGAGGTCGCGGCCCAGATTGCAAAGGGCATCATCGCCGACGTCACTGCCGAGCTCGAGGTCTTCGACCCCGGCTTTACTTGCACCGTCGAGATTGCCGATGACGCCGAGGTCGAGGCCATGGACCAGAAGTCCGCGCTTGCCCTCATCCGCGCCCTGCGTCTTGCCCCTAACGGCGTGATTCGCCGCAACGTTGCCACCGACGGTTCTGTCGAGGTTTCCTCCAACATCGGTGTGGTTGCCACTTCTGACGACGAGGTCAAGATCATGCTGTCCCCGCGCTCCTCGATCACCTCGCTGCAGAACGAGTTCAAGGACCGCCTGCAGACGCTTGCCGATGTCCTGGGCTTCGACGCCAAGTTTGAGTTCGAGTATCCCGGCTGGAGCTATGCCGAGCATTCGCCGGTCCGCGACGTCTTTGTCGAGAGCTATCGCGAGCTCTTTGGCTCCGAGCTGCGCATCGAGTCCATTCACGCCGGCCTTGAGTGCGGCCTGTTTGCCGAGGCCCTGCACGGCCTGGACGCCATCGCCGTGGGCCCGACGCTCTCCGATGTCCACACTCCGGACGAGAGCATGGAGCTTGCTTCTGCCGAGCGCTTCTACGAGCTGCTCATCGACGTCCTCAAGCGCCTCGCTGCGTAAAGGTTGCGCTAGCAGCAGTTCGAGCCACGTGCTAGCGGATTGCAAATGACATTACGAGAGGGGACATCCGAGCTTTTGCGACGGGTGTCCCCTCTCTTTTGTTTGATAATTGCGAAATTAAGGCCACCTAGTCCATTTCTGCCTTGATGAGGTCGAGGGTGCGCTGGCAGTTTTCGCGGACGGGGCCGAGCATATGCTCGCGCAGGTCCGCCATGCCGGGCAGATCGGCGTATTCGTCCATGACCTCTTCCATGCAAATGGGCACTTCGTAGGCGAGGTCCATCATGGTCGCAAAGCAAAACTTCTCGGATAGCCCGGCATCGGTAAGCGCCGCCTCCAGCACGGGGTCGCCCATACCGTGGTATCGGCGGATAGCGCCTGGACCGATGCGCCCCACACGATTTTCGCCGCCAACGCTCATGGCAAGGCGCGCCCGGCGGCGCATGCGCTCATACGCCAAGCCCGATGCGACATCGTACATACGAGCCATCATGGCTGCGCCGTCGTTTCCAAGGAGCAGGGAATAGTTTTTCGCATGCGCATCCGGTGCGCCGGTGATGGCGTTAAAGAACAGTATCTGCGTAAACAGATACAGGTTAAGTTGATGGTGGCTCGTATTTACGAGGAGCTCTTGAATGTCGCGGGTGGTCGGGCCGCCGTCTGCTGTGTACTTTTGGGCAGGCATCACCCCAAGTGCCTGACAGAGGTCTTCTTGATGTAGGCGCCTGATCATTCCGTCTTCGACTTTCACGCGGTCATAGCGCTCAACAATGAGGGCAGGTTCGTCCTCAAACATACGATATTCGACGTTTGCCGTTGCGATACCGGCGCGCTGGGCGCTTTTCATGCAGACAAACTCATTGAGAGCCTCGAGTTTAAATCCGATAACGCCATTTTTGAAAATATGCGTTGTGGGCGAGGAGCCCATGCATTCGCACCAGCGGCCGTTTATGAACGCGAGCGCGAACTTGCCCTGGTTGCCTCCAAGTGACCAACTTTCATCTAGACCCATCCACGATGCATCGCGGTCATCTCTGATCGACTTGAGACGGAGAGCAATTTCGTGGTCGTCTATAGGGCGGTAGTCGCCAGCGCGATGCAGGACGGCGTCGGCATCTTCTTCGGCACAAAACTGCACTCCGCCCGGACAGTCGAGTCCGATATGGCTGAGCAACGCAACGGGATTGTTGGGCCTAACGTTGAATTCGGCGGCAATCGCTTTTCGTTGGTCCTCGCTGTCGGGTAGAAGGCCAAACAAGTACGGATTCATGACCTGTTGGCCGTATGTGCGATTTGATACGGGTATGTTGGTCGATAGGGTTGGCCCGTCATAGTCATGATCGTAGGTAAAGCTGATAAGACCGTTCTCATCTTGCGTGAGCGTTCCCGCAGGTACGCCGCAAATAATGGTCCGAAGTGATGTTCTGGCCATTGGCTATTTCCCTTCGGGCTTGGTTTGGTTAGATGCGTTTGCGGCAATCGAGACTCCGAGATTGGACATGGCGAAATCGGCGAAGGCCCTGTCGTAGAGCTCGGACGTAAAGGGGACATCTGCGAGAGCCGGAACGGCTGCGCTGCGACGGTTGCGATGGTGAAAACGTTGAGCGTGATGGCGCCTGGGGGTACTACGAGGTTGCAAATCAGCATGCGGGGCGTCGACTGGTTGCTCGTTTTTCGATTCGTCGATATCCCCTTGAGCGGCGAGCGCCAGTCCAAGAGCACCGAAAACTGCCAGCAGCTTGTCGAGCCGAATGCCGATGGCGTCTCCTAGCTCGAGCGATGCGAGCAGACGCTCCGAAACACCGGCCTTTTTGGCGAGGGCGGCACGGGTGAGACCCTGAGTCTCGCGTGCCTGACGCACGTAGATGCCAGCTTGGCGCGGTGTGGTGATGGGAAGGATATCCACGGCGATCTCCTAACGTGCAGGCTTTTGCATATCAGTATGACATGCAAAAGTCTGCATGAAAAGGCCTCATGCAAAACTCTGCATGAGGCCTTGTGCTGGCGTTGAGTTTTGAGCGATTGTGTTTGGCGTTACAGCGCCAAAATCCCCAGATGCTCAAGCAAAATCTTAAGCCCAATAAGGATGAGCACGACGCCGCCCACGATGGTGGCGGGTTTTTCGTAGCGCTCGCCAAAGGTGTGGCCGATCGCTACGCCGGCGACGGAGAAGATAAACGTTGTGACTCCGATAAGCGATACAGCGGGAACGATGTCAACCGAGAGCGCAGCAAATGAGATGCCCACGGCCAGGGCGTCGATTGAGGTGGCGATAGCCAGAATCAGGTACTCACCCAGGTTAATCTTTTCGGCATCCTTGCCGTCGCTCTCGTCCTCATCCTCGTCTTCGGTAAAGGCCTCCCACAGCATTTTGCCGCCGATAAAGGCCAAAAGGATAAAGGCGATCCAATGGTCGATGGGTCCGATGATGCTCATGAATTGACTGCCGAGCGCCCATCCGATTACGGGCATGCCGGCCTGGAAGCCGCCAAAGAACAGGCCGAGCACCACGGCGACCTTAAGGTTGATCTTCTTCATGCCAAGGCCCTTGCAGATGGATACGGCAAAGGCGTCCATCGAAAGGCCGATAGCGAGCAACACAAGCTCTGCGAGTCCCATAGTCTGGCTCCCTCTCTGCGGGCGGGCCCGCGTGTACCTCTTGGGGGAGTAACAAAAAAGACCCGTGGCGTACGCGTTGTGCGCACAGCCACGAGTCTCGTTCATTAAGGCAAGCCAGACCGCATCGGCCAGTGTGTTGACTTGCCGCGCCACCGGAGGCGAACCCGGTCACGCGACTACTCCCTCATTTATGCGAATCCCGATGCTACCACACAAGCAGCTCATTTGGATTGGGGCTCTCAGCTGTGTTCGCTCATTCTGTAAGCATCGGATTTTGCGGGCGTCACAGGGGCAAACCGTGAGAAACTTATTGACGTTTATGGAGCGTATACGATGGGAGCGATGCCTTGGATAAGAACGAGCTGCAAAAGCGTATGGAACAGGCCATTCGCCTGACGGCACCTGGCCAGCCGATCCGCACCGCCCTCGACATGATCATTGCCGGTCACCTGGGTGCCCTTATCTGCGTCGGCGACACCGAAAACGTGCTCGCTGCCGGTAACGACGGCTTCCCGCTCAACATTTCGTTTACCTCGAACCGCCTGTTCGAGCTTTCCAAGATGGACGGTGCCATCGTTATCGATGGCGACCTCACCCAGATCCTGCGCGCCAACTTCCACCTCAATCCCGATCCCTCGCTTGCCACGAGTGAGACGGGCATGCGTCACCGTACTGCCGCTCGCATGTCGGTGCTCACCGACGCCATCGTGATCTCGGTTTCGGCTCGTCGCGCCGTCGTTAACGTGTACGTTCACGGCAAGAGCTACGAGATCCAGCCTGTCACCACCATCATGAGCTCGGTCAACCAGCTCGTCGCCACGCTCCAGACCACCCGTCAGTCGCTCGACCGCTCCCTGCTGCGTCTGACGGCCCTCGAGCTCGATGACTACGTTACGCTCGCCGACATCACCGGCATTTTCTCGAGCTTCGAGATCATGCAGCAGGCAAAGACTGAGCTTAAGGATTGCATTGTCAAGCTGGGCAACCAGGGCAAGCTCGTGCAGATGCAGCTCGAGCAGCTCGCCGGCTCCAGCATGGATACCGAGTACGACTTGATGATCCGCGACTACGCAAGCGATTCCTCTGAGGCCAACGCCGAGAAGATTCGCGCCGAGC
Source organism: Collinsella sp. CLA-ER-H11 (assembly GCF_040092445.1). Lineage (NCBI taxonomy): Bacteria > Bacillati > Actinomycetota > Coriobacteriia > Coriobacteriales > Coriobacteriaceae > Collinsella > Collinsella sp. CLA-ER-H11. The sequence goes on from NZ_JBBNLN010000013.1 coordinate 29,323, forward strand.
TTGCCCGTATGACGCCCAAGGACCTGTCCGACCCACAGCATGTGGCGGCAGTTCTGGGTTATGACGACCTGGACGAGGATTCCGTCATGACGCCGCTGGGCCTGCGCACGCTTTCGCGCGTGTCCGTCGTGCGCGACGGCGTGGCCGAGAAGATTGTCGACGAGTACGGCTCGCTGCAGGAGCTCATGGACGACATCAGCGAGGATCCGGAGCGTCTGGGCGACTTTGGCGTCAACAACCCTGCCATTCTTGCGGACTCCCTGTACCGCATGAAGGGCACCAAACAGGGGAACGCATAATGGCGCCCGTATGCGCCGTGGTCGTTGCCGGTGGCAGCGGTCAGCGCTTTGGTAACCCCGGTGGCAAGCAGCTCGTCAATGTAGCGGGCCGTCCGCTTATGAGCTGGTCCATCCGCGCATTTGACCGTAGCGATAAGGTTGGCCACATCGTCGTGGTTTGTCCTGCCGAGCGTCGTGCCGAGATGTGCCGCCTGGCCATCGACCCGTTTGACTATGACACGCCCATCAGCTTTGCCGATGCCGGCGATACCCGTCAGGATTCCACCCGTGCCGGCGTGCATGCGGTTCCGGCGGGCTTTGAATACGTCGCCATTCACGATGGCGCTCGTCCGCTCATTACGACCGAGGCCATCGACCACGCTATCGACGTGCTCGTGAGCGACCGTGCTCTCGACGGTGTCGTGTGTGGTCAGCCCGCGATCGACACGCTCAAGATCGTCGATGGCGACAACATCGTCGAGACGCCGCCGCGTGAGCTCTACTGGGCAGCGCAGACGCCGCAGATCTTTAGCGTCGATGCTATGAAGCGCGCCCACGCTGCAGCCATTGCTGAGGGCTTTATCGGCACCGATGATTCGTCGCTGGTCGAGCGCATGGGTGGGCGCGTCCGCTGCGTCCAGAGCCCGCGCGATAACCTTAAGGTGACGGTGCCCGAGGACCTGCGTCCCGTAACCGCGATTCTGCTTGGCCGCATGGCCGAGGGAGAGGACCTTCCCCATGTTCAGTAACCTGCGCATTGGCCATGGCTACGACGTTCACCGTCTGGTGGAGGGGCGTCGATGTATCATCGGCGGTGTCGACATTCCCTACGAGCGCGGCCTGCTGGGCCACTCGGATGCCGATGTGCTCGCGCACGCCTTGGCCGACGCTATTCTGGGCGCCTGCCGCGGGGGAGACATCGGCAAGCTATTCCCCGATACCGACCCCGCCTATGAGGGTGCCGATTCGATGGTGCTGCTCGCTCGCGTGATGGACTATGCGCGCGAGCTGGGCTTCGAGTTTGTCGATGCCGATTGCACCATTGCCTGTCAGCAACCCAAGATCACCCCGCACCGCGATGCCATGCGCGCCAACCTTGCCCATGCCCTGGGCGTTGACGTCGAAAACGTGGGCGTCGCCGCCACTACGACCGAAAAGCTCGGTTGGGAAGGCCGGGGCGAGGGAATCGGCGCCTGGGCCGTCTGCCTGCTACAGAAAACCGTTAAGGAGTAACGAATGCGTATCTACAATAGCGCTACCCATAAAAAGGAAGAGTTCCAGCCCATCGAGTCCGGCAAGGTCCGCATGTACGTGTGCGGCCCCACGGTCTACGACAACATCCACATCGGCAACGCCCGCACGTTCATCAGCTTTGACGTGATTCGCCGCTGGCTCATCGCGAGCGGCTACGAGGTCACGTTCGCCCAGAACCTCACCGATGTCGACGACAAGATCATCAAGCGCGCCAACGAGCAGGGCCGTACGGCCGCCGAGGTCGCGACGGAGTTCTCCGACAAGTTCATCGGCGTCATGCGCGCCGCCAACGTGCTCGATCCCGATGTGCGCCCCCGCGCCACCAAGGAGATCGGCCCCATGATCGCCATGATCAAGACGCTCATCGAGCAGGGCCATGCTTACGCCGCCGATAACGGCGACGTGTACTTTGCCGTGCGCAGCGATCCCAACTATGGCCAGGTCTCGGGCCGCAACATCGATGACCTTATGGTTGGTGCGCGTATCGAGGAGAACGAGGACAAGAACGACCCGCTCGACTTTGCCCTGTGGAAGGCCGCCAAGCCCGGCGAGCCCAGCTGGCCGAGCCCCTGGGGCGAGGGCCGTCCCGGTTGGCACACTGAGTGCGCCGCCATGGTGCACCGCTACCTGGGCACTCCGATCGATATTCACGGCGGCGGCTCCGACCTTGCCTTCCCGCATCACGAGAACGAGTGCGCCCAAGCCACCTGCGCCTGGCACCAGGGTTTCTCCAACACCTGGATGCACACGGGCATGCTGCTGGTCGACGGCGAGAAGATGTCCAAGTCGCTCGGAAACTTCTTTACGCTGGCCGAGGTGCTCGAGCAGCACTCTGCCGCGGCCCTGCGCCTGTTGATGCTGCAGACGAGCTATCGCTCGCCGCTCGACTTCTCCTGGGAGCGCCTGGAGGGTGCCGAGAATTCGCTCACGCGTATTGCCGGTACGGTCGAGAACCTTCGTTGGGCTGCGAACCATGCGACGGCCGATGCCGATGCGGCTGCCGCCGAGGCGTTTGCCGCCAAGGCCGCCGAGACCCGCGCCGCCTTTAAGGAGTGCATGGACGACGACTTTAACACCGCCGGTGCCATGGGTGTCGTCTTTGGCTTTGTGACCGAGTGCAACCAGTACCTGGAGCAGGCGGGCGATGCTGCCGACAAGGCCGCAGTCCTGGCTGCCGCCGATACGCTGGCCGAGCTGCTCGATACGTTTGGCGTTGAGCTTCCCGAGCCCAAGGTCGAGTTGCCGCTGGGCCTGCTGGGCGTTGCCGCCGGTTTGGTTGCCTACACGGGCGACGACGTGGATGAGGCCGCTGCTAAGATTCTCGAGGCTCGTGCCGAGGCTCGTGCCGCCAAGAACTGGGATCTGGCAGATGCCATCCGCGATCAGCTCAAGGACCTGGGCCTGACGATTGAAGATACGGCCGCCGGCACTCGTATCAAATCTCTCTAATCCCCGCGGGTTTCCCAAGCACCCGACCTTGCCGTTCAAACCGTCGCTCGCGTACTCAAGTACGCGTCGCTCCTCTTTCACGGCAATCTCGGGCACTTGGAAAACCCGTACCGACCGCTTGAGCTATTCGTCTTAAGCGGTCGCTTCTTTTGTCCTGTTTGAAAAGTATTTAAAGGAGGCCGTCCTATGGCCGACAATCGCAAACGTGCGCCTCGTGGCGGCAAGCAGGCCGCTTCTGGCTCGCGTCCGATTCACCGCAACGATCGCGCTGCCGCTCCCAAGGGCCAGCGCGATCGTACCCAGGCTGCACGTCCGCAGCGCGAGCGTGGCCGCGACGCTGTCCAGGCTCCCAAGGGTGAGTTTATCGAAGGCCGTCGTGCTGCCGCCGAGGCGCTGCGCACCGGTTTTCCCATCAAGTGCGCGCTCATTGCCGAGGGCGGGGAGCGCGATGCCGCCCTGTCGCGTCTGGTCGATGACCTCAACGCCGCGGGCGTCCGCATTAAGTATGTGCCGCGCGCGCAGCTCGACGCACTGTCGAGCCATGGCGCTCATCAGGGCATCGCACTCGAGGTTGGCAACTTCCCCTATGCCGATGTCGCCGATATCCTCGACCGCGCGGGCGACGGTCCGGCGCTCGTCATCGTGCTCGACCATGTGACCGACGACGGTAACTTTGGCGCCATTGTGCGTTCCGCCGAGGTCGTGGGCGCCGCGGGCGTCATCGTTGCCAACAAGCGTGCCGCCGGCGTGACCGTGGGCAGCTACAAGACCTCTGCCGGTGCCGTCATGCACCTGCCTATCGCGCAGGTGCCCAACATCGCCCGTGCGCTCGACGACCTCAAGGCCGCTGGCTTTTGGGTGGGCGGTGCCTCCGAGCACGCCGAAGGCAGTTGCTGGGATGCTCCCTTCGAGGGTCGCGTGGCGCTCGTCATGGGCTCCGAGGGCGACGGCATCTCGCGCCTGGTGCTCGAGAAATGCGACTTTTTGACCAAGCTTCCCCAGCGTGGCATGACCGAGAGCCTCAACGTTGCCCAGGCAACGACGGCCCTGTGCTTTGAGTGGCTGCGTCGCAACGCCGGCGAGCTCATGGGGGAGGAGTAGCGCATGTCCAAAAAGAACCGTGCCAAGTCCAAGGCCAAGCGCTTTGGCGAGGGCTCGGCCAAGCCGATTGTTTCGGCCGCGACCTATGGCGTGGGCGGCAATGCGTTTGCGCAGGCCATCGCCGATCCGGTCTCGACGGTGCACTCCAATAAGCCCGAGCTGCTGGTGGTCGACGGCTACAACGTGATCCACTGCACGCCGCGCTACGAAAAGCTCGTCTACGACCATTCCGACGATCCATACTCCAGCGACGTTCACGATATGGCGCGCACCGCCCTCATCAACGACGTTGCCGCGTTTGCCCAGGGCCGCTACGAGGCCGTAATCGTGTTTGACGGTGCGGGCAATATCTCCAGCGAGCGCCCCAACCTGCCGGCCCGCGGCGTGCGCATCGAGTTTTCGCCGACGGGCGTCTCTGCCGATACCGTGGTGCAAAAGCTCTGCATCGAGGCACGCGAGGAAGGCCGCGCGTGCTCCGTGGTATCGAGTGACGGCACAATCCAAGCCGTCGTCATGGGCAAGGGCGTTACGCGCATCTCGAGCCGTATGCTGGTGGACGAGATCAAACAGATCGATAACGACGTTCACGAGGCCGAGGAGGCCCCGCAGATCAAGATGACCCTGGGCAGCCGTCTAAGCCCCGAGGCCCTGGCAAAGCTCAAGGCCCTCCGCGGGAGGTAGGGGAGTTGGCGGGGCGATGCTGTCTCGCTAACTCCATTCAGCGATGTCGATCATTCTTTTGAGGCGCCACGTTAGCGCCTCTTTTAGATAAGGCAGCCTTGCCGTGAGCGCGTCGTTTCTGGACAGAATCTCGATTGCCTCGTCAACGAAGCCTTCGAGTTTGTCCCCGTCAAACCAGCCCATGTCCTCGACGAGCAACATTTGTTTGGCGGGACTTGAATGAAATTGTGCGCTGGTAAAACTGTGCTCTCCCGCCCTAAGCTCCTCTAGCGATATGTTGCACCAGAGTGATGAGCCCGAATCGAAGATGGGGGCAGGTCTGCAGGCTTGCGTGTTGACGTTTCGCACAAGGCCAAAGTTACGCCAATGGCGGTCATAGTTGGCGATGATGTCGTCGCATACGATCATGCGGTCAAGGGCATCCTTGACGCCTGTCACCCCGAGCTCCTCGCAGTTTGCTACATATCGCTCGTAGTCGGTTAGCCGTTCATCTGCGTTCGCGTGCTGGTTTACATAGAACGCAGGGACATACTCTTCTTCATCAGTTAAGAAGACATCGCATATGCTCAGGGCGGAAGTGCCCGTGCCCTCGAGCGAGTAAGGCACATAATCGCAGGCGTTTAGGATGCGACGGTGAAGTGCAGTCGCCACCAGCTCGTTATAAGGTTCCTGGTTCAGGTGCGCTCCTGCCTTATGCAGAATTCGACGCTCGCCCTCGCACGTCCAGTACTTTTGAAGATTGCCGTCCGAGGTGTTATCGGGCTTTGCGGCAGCCGCTTTTCCCTCTGGGGCAAAGGGTGCAATGGACAGTGAGACGTCATCAAAGGCGTTATTGAAGAAGTTAATATCTTCCCACGCGAGACCGGAACCCTGGGGTCTAATCCAATACTGGTCGGATAGGGAGAGGCCGAGATTTCGCTGGACGAGTTCATCGGGAACATCGACTGCGGCTTCTGCAAGCAGGGAGGCTAGCCCAATGCGCGCGAGCGGGATACCGCGTCCTCGCCACCAAGTGCGGAAGGAGTCGAGCGATATGGGGCTATTGGGGCCAAATACTCCAATAGGGGCATGGACGTAATCGATGTTGGCGCCGATGTGGGTAAAGTCTTTTCGCGATGTGCTGTAGACCAGCTGAGCGACTTCGTGCGTGCGATTCATGAGGGTGAACGCGATCTCGCTCTTACCGTGGCCGCGACGGGGGCGTCCCCCCGTTTTGGTCACGGAGCGGAGTCGCGTGTCGACGCTGTCTTTGTCGATGAGCCATACACCGGAAGCCTTGCGGGCCTCAAGTGCTCCGTTTTTTATGAGCTCCTGCACCCTGCGCGGAGTGATGCCGAGCAGCTCGGCGGCTTCCTTGGTAGTAAGCATCGCGAAACCCTTCGCCAGAACGAATAGTTTTATATATAGCAATTGTAATTAAAACTATTCGTTCTGACGAATGGTTTTGAGATGTGGTCGGTCGAAGGGTCTGTTGCGTCCCGTCCGCAATTCCTTTATTCTTAACAGGCTTCGCGCGAAAGCGCCAAGTGTGCCAGTGTGGCGCAACGGTAGCGCAACTGATTTGTAATCAGTGGGTTGCAGGTTCGATTCCTGTCACTGGCTCCATGAGAGTTTCGGGCTCTGTTCCCTTGTGGGACAGGGCCCGTTTCTATTTATGTCTATAAGTCAGCGTGTATGGCGCCAACCAAGCTTCAGGTTTGTCTCGATCTGTAACACGAAGGGGCGGAAAACCGTTCTTACTGTTACAGATCGAGATGGAAGGTTGAGGATCTGTCCATTTGTTTCAATCTGTAACAGTTAGGAGGAAATAACCTGCCTAGTTGTTACAGATTGAGACAATGCAGGGGGCTAACCATTTTGGCTGGTGCTGCGCAAAAGAATCTGGTTGATGTTAGAGAAAAAGCCCCGCCCATTTGGGCGGGGCTAACAGACCTGCTCGTCTACCCCCTACGACGTCGTAACTGTAACCATTGTCATCGGGGAGGGGATCGTCGCCTGGGTTTAACAGATAGTCTTCTTCGGATTCATAAATGTTGGTTACGGAGATACTGTTCTTGTAACCACATTCAGTGCAAACCCACGTGTACTTGTGATCGTCAAAACTTGGCTGATTGCTGAGATGGGCGTTGCAACGATCGCATCACCAATCAACATCGGGAAATCTATCGCTCATATCTACACCCCTTTATCGCCAGTTGATATGAGCGATAAAAAATTACTTGTCGAGCCTGATGAGTGCCTGTTCAACGTTGCTCGTCATGTTGTTTTGCTGCGATGCGGCAAGATGGCAGGAAGTGCGAACCACACAGGTGCCAACAACCTTGTGCGAACCGGGGTCTAAGATCGAATTGCCGTCAAAGCTGCTCAAGTACTCATCGCGTTTTTTGGCATCTTTGACGTTTGCGTACACCTCGACGGCTCCGCCGGCATCGCATCCGCCGTCCACGACGGGGGTGTAATCTCCGCTAAGATACACGTCGGAAGAGTCGACCAAATCGGAATTAAAGTAGACGCATGCGGTGTAACCGCCCTGTTTGCCCAACTTATTATTTGGATCGTTGCCCTCCGAAACAGCTTCCAGTGCCGTGATGTTGGCAATGCCCGTGAGCCGTTGCAGGATGAATTGCTCTGAGGGGTTGGTCACCTGCTTGAGCTGGTCGATGCTGTCTTGAAGGTTGGATTTGGCGGTGGAAAGATCGCCGATGACGGAATCGTATTTTCCCATCTTGTCGATCTTCTTTGCCATAGTGTTTATCTCGTCGGTATTACCTGGCATTGCGGGGATATCTTCTTTGGCGGCCTGAGCTTGGGCTACCGCATTGGTCGCGGAATCAGACGTCGACGAATCATAGGGCTTATCCTTCGATTTGTTCAGTTCCTGAAGCTCTTTGATTGCGGCGTCTAAGTCATCATTGCGGCTTTGAAGTCCGTCGGCAGCGGTGTTGAAGGCCTCAACCGCTGCATTGTGCGGTATCTGGTAATTGACGTACCAGTACGCTCCGATAGCAACGATTAAGACCGCGACGACAGAGACGATGGCTGTCCTTTTCTTTTTGTCCATAATGAGTGCTCTCCTTTCCCGATATGAAAATGCTAGCGCTTTCTGGCTATTCCGCAGATGCCATGGCTTTCTATTCGGTAAACGGATTCCTCTCTTGCTGCGACATCAGTCGAATAACTGCGCGCTTGAACTGAGGCCGCCCGAAATGACGGTGGATGCGATGGGGGTGGCGAGGCAGTGCGTGACCGAGTGAGTCTACTTGCACATATGGGTATGGTGGACGAATGGTAAGACTAAGCTGGCGAAAAGCGAACCTGGTGCTCCTTGTCGGATTGGATCGTGCCGATTTCATTAGGCATCACACGGCAAATTATCGGTAGAACACGTCGAATTCAATTGTGTGAATGCGTGCGTTGTCGGGACCGGCGTCAATCGTAGAATGTTCGGCGTCGCTCACTTCTGCCCAGACTTTATGGCCGCCGTTGATCCTATCGACGATTTTCATGACGGCTGCCTCTTCTTCTGCCGTCGCGCTCCAGAGGATGTCGCAGAGTTTTTTCGCCGTCTTCAGAGATGGCGTCGAGCCAAGCAGCATCCTTTGGAATGTCGGGGTCTTGTTCGAATCGAAGGATGGCTCCAGGTTTAAGCGCTTCGCGCTGGACTTCTACCTCATCTGGTTCGTACATCCAATCGGTGCCTTCAAATTCCTTTTCCCAAAGGTATCCGTATCCGATTGTTTTCACGCTTACAATGTACGTTTTGCCAGAAGAGAGGCCGATGGCTGTTTTCGGCTTAATAAAGAATGCTCCGAAAGCTGAGGCCGCGAAAACCGTAAATCCGCGTCGAGTTAATTCAAGTTCTTCTAAGTTGCCCATTTGGATCTCCTTCTTTAAGAGCGGGCTGTTCGTTATTGAGAAAAATAGACGTTCGTGGGGATATAAAACTGCAGCCAATTCCCTCTGCTCAATGACGTTGGAAGCTCTAATACAATCGATGCGCTAATACCAATCTGGCTTTGAATATTGAAGGTAGACATGAACACGGAGCACTCCTCGATTCGCTCACTGCACTCACCGATTAATAGACGTTTCGCTGTTACGTTTTACGCTGCAAGAATTAAACTGCTTGCTTAGGTGTTAGAGGCATTCGGCATAGACATGAGAAGCCGCGCCAAGTGCCTGGTGCTTCTTGAAAGTCGTGGCCGATCCGGAAAGCGGAATGGCGAAAGGAATAGTTGGATGGCTGTAAATCTTAAAAACGTCAAAGATACGGTGAACCTTGCGGCGGAGGTCCTGGGTGCTGCGGCCGCCGTCATTGAGGGTGCAAAGCAGCTCGGTGTCGATGTTGATGCCGTCGGCGGTGCCGTAAAGGATGCGGCGGGCGGTGCTGCTAACGGCGCTCGTGTCGTTGCCGATGGTATTGGTAAGGGGTTCGGCGCGGCGGCCGATGGCGTCGGCGCGGCAGTTGGCGCACTGGGCGGTGCTGCGAAAGCGTTTCAGGATTCAAGAGAAGCTGCCGAGGCTCGTAAGAAGATCAACGCTGCAAGGCAATCGATTTTTGAAGGAGCGTCGACGGTGATGCCCCTACACAAGTTTGTCTGTCAGCAGGACAAAGCTGCCGATGCTGCGTTTAACGGTTTCGATATGCCCGGCTGTTACCTTATCGCAAAGTATCAAAAGGGCGACCACGATAAGAACTACAGCGATTACCTGGGTATTTACGTTGGTTCGAGCGAGCACATGTCGGAGGATATCGTATCCACGCCCACGCGCCAGGGCGATCCGGACGTTTATGCCGACTACAAGTACCATCAAAATGTGATGCTGTTTGTGTTCCCCTGCGAGCTGAAAGACCTCGAAGAGCGTCGTGATCTTCTTCTGCGCTCGTTTGATGGCAAGAGGCTCTACAACGACGCTGATGCCTCCCTTGGCCGATGGGGCGACAGATGAAGTCCTATAACCTTGATACCATTCAGAAAGTTCCCCTGCGCGAGGTGTGGCCGCATGAGGCCCACGACTTTACCAAATGGCTGGCCGAGGAGCAGAACCTCGCAACCCTCGGGATGGCGGTCGGAATCGAGCTCGAGCTCATAGAGACGGAGTCCTCGGTCGGATCGTTCAACGTGGACATCTACGCGCAGGAGTCCGGTACGGGCCGCAAGGTGATCATCGAGAACCAGCTCGAGGACACCAACCACGACCACCTCGGCAAGGTGATCACGTACGCCGCCGGCAAGGGCGCCGAGGTCGTCATCTGGGTCGTGGCTCGTGCCCGCGACGAGCACCGCCAGGCCATCGAGTGGCTCAACCAGCACACCGACAGCGACTTCGGGTTCTTCCTAGTCGAGGTCGAGCTCTGGAAGATCGGGGACTCCCTGCCTGCCCCGCGCTTCAACGTGGTCGAGCAGCCGAACGAGTGGACCAAGACCGTGAGGCTCTCCGAGGGGCTCAGCGAGACCGAAAAGGTCAAGCTGGCGTACTGGACGGCCTACCGCGAGGTGGCGGACGGCCATCCGGAGTTCCTCAAGGAGTTCAGCCCGCAGAAGCCCAGCAAGGACCATTGGTCGACGCTCCGCCTGGGGGTCTCGGCATACCATCTCGCCCTGCTCATCGATACGCACAAAGGCCGCACGGGCATCGAGCTGTACGTGGACGACGACAAGGAGATCGGGCACCGCGCCATCGCCAACAGCGGGGTCTTCGAGGAGCGCCTCGGGCTGACGGCGGCACCCTTCGATGCGAAAAAGGCCTCGGGACTGCGCTTCTACAAGGCGGGCCACCCCATCAAGGGCCACCAGGACGCATGGCCGACGTACATCGAGGAGCAGCTCGGATGGGCCATCGAGATGAAAAAGATAATCGCGGAGATTGGGCTCTAGGGCAAGTGCGAAGCCGATCGTCGGGCCTTGTAGATACAGTCGCTCAGAGTATTGAGACAAAACTAGATAGAGGGATGCCCCCAACCTATGAATGGCACTTTCTTTAGACTACGTCGTAACAATTATTGGTGGGTGCAGCTCTGAATGTCTCAATCTGTAACGCTGGGGCATTTGCTTCAACCTGTTACAGATCAAGATGGAAGGATGCAGATGGATCAATTGTCTTAATCTGTAACAGGTAGGGGAGGAAAACCGTTCTTACTGTTACAGATTTAGATAACGAGGGAGGCCGGCGGCGAATCGTCTTGATCTGTAACATCTGGACCAATAATCAGCGTCTTGCTGTTACAAAACAAGACAAAAGCGGCGAGGCACCTGACCGTCCTGTTTAAGCGTGGATTTTCCCACGCTCGATTTCAAACGGGAGAAAATCAACTCTCGTACCTATATGTAGGTACGAATAAGCCGATCTCGAAGATGCGGCAAGGCACGTTCACTCCACTACGCAAAAGTGTTACCTCGGAAAACGTCACCTCAGTATCCAAAACCACCGTCCTTCATATCCAAACTCAACAAAACCGCAGGTCACAGCTATATAGATACGCCCGGCACCGTGTATCTATAGGTTTTCGTTGACAGCCCCCAAGGTTGCATCGTATTATCTTTTTCGTTCGCGGGGGCGGCGGTCCAAAAGACCAAAGGACCTGCGGATACTTGAACGATTGGGAGTTTGCCCGAGTGGTTAATGGGGACGGGCTGTAAACCCGTTGGCTCTGCCTACATAGGTTCGAATCCTATAGCTCCCACCCGTCAAGTGCCTGTATAGCTCAGTCGGTAGAGCACTTCGTTGGTAACGAAGAGGTCACCAGTTCAAGTCTGGTTGCAGGCTCCATCCGGCGGTGTAGCTCAGTTGGTTAGAGCACACGGTTCATACCCGTGGCGTCACTGGTTCGAATCCAGTCACCGCTACCATAGGTAACACGGTGGCTTCTCAATAGTATGTTGAGAGGCCACTATGGTATAAAGGCAAAGTCCCGTCCGGGGACGACCTGTTTAGAGGAGGGCTTTATGGCCAAAGAGAAGTTTGAGCGCACTAAGCCGCATGTTAACATCGGCACCATTGGTCACGTCGACCACGGCAAGACCACGCTGACCGCTGCCATCACCAAGGTTCTCTCCGAGACCGAGGGCTGCAAGGCTGACTTCACTGCGTTCGAGAACATCGACAAGGCTCCGGAGGAGCGCGAGCGCGGCATCACGATCTCCGTCTCCCACGTTGAGTACGAGACCGCTGCCCGTCACTACGCTCACGTTGACTGCCCGGGCCACGCTGACTACGTCAAGAACATGATCTCCGGTGCTGCTCAGATGGACGGCGCTATCCTGGTCATCGCCGCTACCGACGGCCCCATGGCTCAGACCCGCGAGCACATCCTGCTCGCCCGTCAGGTCGGCGTTCCCTACATCGTCGTCTTCCTGAACAAGTGCGACATGGTCGACGATGACGAGCTCATCGACCTCGTCGAGATGGAGACCCGTGAGCTCCTCTCCGAGTACGATTTCCCCGGCGACGACATCCCCGTCATCCGTGGCTCCGCTCTGGGCGCTCTCGAGGGCGACGCCAAGTGGATGGACGCCATTCGCGAGCTCATGAAGGCCGTCGACGAGTACATCCCGACGCCTGCTCGTAACAACGACCTCCCGTTCCTGATGGCCGTTGAGGACGTTATGACCATCTCCGGCCGTGGTACCGTTGCTACTGGCCGTGTCGAGCGCGGTGAGCTCAAGCTCAACGAGCCCGTCGAGATCGTCGGCATCAAGGATACCCAGAACACCGTCGTTACCGGTATCGAGATGTTCCGTAAGTCCATGGACTTCTGCGAGGCTGGCGACAACGTCGGTCTGCTGCTCCGCGGCATCAAGCGTGAGGACATCGAGCGCGGCCAGGTTCTCTGCAAGCCCGGTTCGGTTACCCCGCACACCAAGTTCACCGGCGAGATCTACGTTCTGACCAAGGAGGAGGGCGGCCGTCACACCCCGTTCTTCGATGGTTATCGTCCTCAGTTCTACTTCCGTACCACCGACGTTACCGGTACGGTCAAGCTCCCCGAGGGCACCGAGATGGCTATGCCTGGTGACCACATCACCATCGAGGGCGACCTCATCCACCCGATCGCCATGGAGGAGGGCCTGCGCTTCGCTATCCGCGAGGGTGGCCACACCGTCGGTTCGGGCATCGTCTCCACGATCATTGAGTAAATTAGCTCTTTGATATAGCTGACTTAGAGAACCCGGCACTTATAGGGGTGCCGGGTTCTTTTCTGCAATGGATATTGAGCCGTTGCTGGTGTCGAGAGGATCGATAATGGTCCTGGATGCACCGTCGATTAGATCTCGATGGCTTCATTGATGTGTTCCAAATATGAATGGATCCACCGAGAACCAATTGACTCGAGGTTTTCATTGACAGCACTTACGTGGAGCTGATAAAGTAACAACTCGTGCCCGTACGGGGCGGAAATGAAAGGTTCAGGATACATGCGTACTCTAGTTACTCTTGCGTGCACTGAGTGCAAGCGCCGCAACTATACGACCACCAAGAACAAGTCGACCATGCCTGATCGTATGGAGATCAAGAAGTATTGCCCCTGGTGCCGTCACCACACGCTGCACAAAGAGACTCGCTAGTCTCTAGTCACATACGCCAGTAGTTCAATTGGTAGAGCATCGGTCTCCAAAACCGAGTGTTGAGGGTTCGAGTCCTTCCTGGCGTGCCAGTCATTATTCCGTAAGCTCCCACTTGGGGGCTTACGGTTTACTCATGTATAAGCGCATTGCGCGGAGGTAACCCAAATGGCCAACAAGAAGAACAAGAAGAAGGCTCAGCAGCCGGCACCTGCCAACAAAGCTGCCGCCAACTCCAAGGTTGAGGCCAAGAAGGCCGTTGCCAAGAAGAACGAGAAGGCTGCGAAGTCCAAGAAGAACGAGAAGCCTGGTTTCTTCGCCCGCACCAAGAAGTATTTCGCTTCGGTCAAGTCCGAGATGAAGCGTGTCACGTGGCCCGATAAGAAGGAGCTCGTGAACTACTCGGTTGTCGTTTGCGCTTCTCTGATCGTCGTCGGCGTCGTCATCGCTCTGCTCGATGCTGGCTTTGGCGAGGCTCTTGCTCTGTTCTCTGGATTGAGGGGCTAAACCATGTCTAAGCGTTGGTACGTCGTTCACACTTACTCTGGATACGAGAACCGCGTTAAGTCCGATCTCGAGCATCGCATCGAGACTATGGGCATGCAGGACCGTATCTTTGATATCGAGATTCCTATGGAGCGCGTCACCGAGATTAAAGAGGGTGGCAAGCGTGAGACCAAGGATTCCAAGATCTTCCCGGGTTATGTCCTGGTCCGCATGGAGATGGATGACGATGCTTGGACGTGTGTTCGCAACACGCCCGGCGTCACCGGTTTCCTAGGCGGCAACGGCAAGCCCGCTCCGCTTTCCCGCGACGAGTACAACAAGATGACTCGTCGTCCCGGTAAGGGCGATTCGCCCAAGCGCACCTCGGTTGATATTCAGGTCGGCACGTCCGTCCGCGTCACCGATGGCCCGCTTACCGACTTTGATGGCAAGGTCTCCGAGGTTAACACCGAGGCTGGCAAGCTCAAGGTCACGCTGATGATCTTTGGCCGCGAGACGCCGGTCGAGCTCGACTTTAACCAGGTCGCTGTCATCGCTTAAGTTTTCGTCCGTTCGCGCGAGCGTGCTTCTTCTGTGACTGCTCATCTCAGGAGTGCTTCTAACACGTGCGTGCTTACGATATAGCAAGTACTTCACACTCGTGATTCGAAAGGAATGACCATGGCTGAGAAGAAGGTTGCCAACGTCATTAAGCTCCAGATTCCTGCTGGTGCAGCAAACCCCGCTCCTCCCGTCGGCCCCGCCCTGGGCGCTGCTGGCGTGAACATCATGCAGTTCTGCCAGGCCTTTAACGCCGAGACGCAGGACAAGAAGGGTGACATCATCCCCGTTGAGATCTCTGTCTACGAGGACAAGTCCTTCTCCTTCATCACCAAGACCCCGCCGGCGGCTCACCTTATCAAGAAGGAGCTGAACCTCAAGTCTGGTTCCGCTAAGCCCCAGGCTGACAAGGTTGGTCAGCTCTCCCAGGAGCAGCTCACCAAGATCGCCGAGATCAAGATGCCGGACCTCAATGCCAACGACATTGACGCCGCCAAGAAGATCATCGCCGGTACCGCCCGTTCCATGGGCGTCACCATCGCTGAGTAGCGATTTCTTATGGTAACGGCGGGTGCTCCGACCGGGGCGCCCGTTAAATGTGTGCAATAGGGCACACGATACGATGTGGGAGGGCTCACGCCCGTTTAACCACAGGAGGTAATGCACATGGCTAAGCATGGTAAGAGCTATAACGCCGCTGCCGAGAAGATCGACCGCGCCACGCTCTACACCCCCCTTCAGGCTGCCAAGCTCATCAAGGAGCTCGACACCGCCAAGTTCGACGAGACCGTCGAGGCTCACTTCCGTCTGGGCATCGATACTCGTAAGGCTGACCAGAACATCCGTGGTTCCATCTCCCTGCCCCACGGCACCGGCAAGACCGTTCGTGTTGCCGTCTTCGCCGAGGGCGAGAAGGCCCGTGAGGCTGAGGCTGCCGGCGCCGACATCATCGGTTCCGACGAGCTCGTCGCCCAGATTCAGAAGGGCGAGATCAACTTCGACGCCGCTATCGCTACGCCGAACATGATGGCCAAGGTTGGCCGCATCGGTAAGATCCTTGGTCCCCGTGGCCTCATGCCGAACCCCAAGCTCGGCACCGTGACCATGGACGTCGCCAAGATGGTCTCCGAGCTCAAGGCTGGCCGCGTTGAGTACCGCGCCGACCGCTACGGCATCTGCCACGTGCCCCTGGGCAAGAAGTCCTTCTCTGAGCAGCAGCTCGTCGAGAACTACGCTGCCCTGTACACCGAGATTCTGCGCGTCAAGCCCTCTTCTGCTAAGGGCAAGTACGTCAAGTCCATCTCCGTGTCTTCCACCATGGGCCCTGGCGTCAAGGTCGATCCCGCTGTCCAGCGTGACTTCCTGGCTGAGTAACTGCTAGTTACTGCCTGAGTACAGCAAGCATTGCTAAAGAAACCCGGTTCTGCCTTGTGAACTGCGCCCCAAATCTTGGACGCCCTAAATAGCGACTAGGCCGCAAGGGCCTGATTCCGGAACTCCTCCGGGGTCAGGCCCTTCAATCTTACCTGCCTCCGGCTCGTGTTCCAGTGGACTATGTATTCCTCCAGGTCGCGTTTGAAATCCTCGAACGTCTTCCACTCGCGG
>NZ_JBBNLN010000014.1:0-41795 GCF_040092445.1 Collinsella sp. CLA-ER-H11
CAAGCCCATAAGGAGGGCCTACGAGGCATGGGTCGAGGCCGGACTTCCGCTCGATTGGGACAGGCAGGCCTTCGAGGCCGAGCGCAAAATGGATTCTAAAAAACACCTTGCCAAATAGGAGCGTCAGGACGCAAGAAACCCCCGCCGCACGAAGTGCGCAGCGGGGGTTTCTTGCATGTCCGAGGACGTTCTGAAAAATAACTTCAGGGCGGGCCCGGACGATAACAACCGGCTACAGGTCGATGTGCGATTCCTTGATCGGGAACGGCTCCGCGAAGTGGCAGGCGCAGCAGTGGCCCGGTGCGACTTCCTTAAACTCGGGAAGCTTCTCAGAGCAGATACCCTGAGCGATCGGGCAGCGAGTGTGGAAACGGCAACCGGTCGGCGGATCCAGCGGCGACGGCGGATCGCCAGCGAGGATGATGCGCTTGCGGGTCTTCTGGATATCAGGATCGGGAACCGGCACGGCAGACAGCAGCGACTGCGTGTACGGATGGTGAGGCTCGCTGTAGAGCGTCTTCCAGTCCGAAACCTCAACCATCTTACCCAGATACATAACGGCAACGCGATCGGAAATGTGCTGCACGACGGACAGGTCGTGAGCGATAAACAGATACGCGGTACCGAACTTGTCCTGCAGTTCCTTGAGCAGGTTCAGAACCTGGGCCTGAATGGACACATCCAGAGCAGAAACTGGCTCGTCGCAGATAATCAGCTTGGGCTTCAGCGCAAAAGCGCGGGCAATACCGACACGCTGACGCTGACCGCCGGAGAACTCATGAGGATAGCGGTTGATGTGCTCGGGGTTCAGTCCGACAACGTCGAGAAGCTCGCGGACGCGCTCAATGCGTTCCTCCTTGGTGCCCACGCCGTGAATGGTCATGGGCTCGGAGACGATCTCACCGATGGTCATACGAGGGTTGAGCGAAGCATAAGGATCTTGGAAGATAAACTGCATCTCGCGACGCATGTCCTTGATCTCATGCTTGCTCATCTCGGCAACATCTTTACCCTGGAAGAACACCTTACCGGCGGTCGGCTTGGTCAGGCGCATGATAGTACGGCCCGTGGTGGACTTACCGCAACCAGACTCGCCAACCAGACCGAAGGTCTCGCCAGGATAAATCTCAAAAGAGATGTCATTTACAGCAGAGACGACACGCTTGGAGAAGCGCTTGGCGAACATGCCGGACTCAGCGGGGAACTCCTTAGAGAGGTGCTCGACCTTCAGCAGCGGAGTGCGCTCGTTATTGTCTGCCATTTACGCCTCGCCTCCCTTCTTGGAATCCTTGCGCGTACGGGACGTCACAGGAGCGTTCTTGAGGAACTCGGGGTCGCCAGCGTAGTGGCACGCAGAATAGTGACCAGACTCGGTAACAAAACGCTCGGGGCGCTGCTTGCGGCACTTATCCGTCGCATAGGGGCAGCGAGGAGAGAACACGCAGCCCTCGGGCAGGTTCATGAGCGAAGGCGGGTTGCCATGAATCGGCGTAAGCGGCTTCTTCTCATCGATGGCCTGCTCCGGGATGGAGCGGATAAGGCCCCAGGTGTAGGGGTGGCGGCTCTCGTAGAAGATTTCCTCAGCAGTACCGAACTCGACGGGACGGCCGGCGTACATAACCATGATCTTGTCGGCCATATCAGCGACAACGCCCAGGTCATGGGTGATCATGATGATGGCGTTGCCGTTCTTCTCCTGCATTTCCTGCATAAGCTCAATAATCTGAGCCTGAATGGTAACGTCCAGGGCAGTCGTGGGCTCGTCGGCAATCAAAATATCGGGATCGCAGGCAAGAGCCATGGCAATCATGACGCGCTGACGCATACCGCCAGAGAACTGGTGCGGATACTCATTGACGCGCTTCTCGGGCTCGGGAATACCAACGAGGTCCAAAAGCTCGGTGGCACGCTTGAGCGCCTCCTGCTTGGAGTAGCCGCGGTGCAGACGAAGACCCTCGCCCACCTGCTTGCCGATCTTATAGACCGGGTTCAAGGAGGTCATAGGATCCTGGAAGATCATCGCGATGTCGTTACCGCGAATGTGCTGCATCTCTTCCTCGGTCATCTCGAGGATAGAACGACCGCGATAGCGAACGTCGCCGCCCTCGATCTTTCCCGGAGGCATCGAGATAAGACCCATGATGGTCATGGCGGTCACGGACTTACCGGAGCCGGACTCACCGACGACGCCCAGGGTCTCGCCGCGATCGAGCGTGTAGGAGACACCGTCGACAGCGCGAACAACGCCATCCTCGGTGTGGAAATACATCTTAAGGTCATCGACCTCGAGCAGATGCTGGCCCTCGGGAACCGGCTGGTCCTTCAGGTCCACATAGTTCTTGTTCTTCTTCATCCTTATGCGTCCTTCATCTTGACGTCGAGGGCGTCGCGCAGACCGTCACCCAGCAGGGTGAAGGCGAGCACCGTCGAGAGAATTGCCAGACCGGGCATGATCATCATCCAGGGAGCAGTCAGAAGATACTGCTGACCGTCCTGAATCATGGAGCCCCACGAAGGCGTAGGCGGAATAACGCCCATGCCGAGGAAGGACAGAGCGGACTCGGTCAGAATGGCGCCACCAATGTTCATGGTCGCGTAGACCACAATGGAGGCGACGGAGTTCGGGAAGATGTGACGCACGACGATACGAGCATCAGATGCACCCATCGCGCGCGCAGCGTCAACATAATCGTTTTCCTTGACCGTCAAGATTGCAGAGCGGAAGACGCGCGCAATCGAAGGCCAGCCGAGAATGCCGATGGCAAAAAAGACGTTCTGAAGACCACGGCCGATAACGGCGATCATGGCGACAACGAAAAGCACGTACGGGAATGCCAGGAAGATATCCGCGCAGCGCATGATGATCGTATCCCAGATGCCGCCGTAGAAACCGGCTAGGGCACCCATGACCAGACCAATCACCGTGGAGATCGCAGTGGCCATAATACCGACGGAAAGCGAAACACGTGCACCGTAGATAACGCGGACGAGAATGTCACGACCAAGGGCGTCGGTGCCAAACGGGTGCTCTGCACACGGAGCCATCAGCGACGTCTGGGCCATGGTGGTTGAGTCGGAAGCCGTTGGCGAACCGAGCCAGGGCTTAGCCCACAGATCTGCGGTCAGGGCAACCACAACGACGATGATGATCCAGCAGACACCGATAACGGCGAGCTTGTTCTTACGAAGACGCTTAAAAGCGTCGCCCCACAGCGTGCGGGACTTGGCGGGAGCAGATGCGGCATTGGTGGCGGTAGCCTGCTCCTGAGACTGAGGATCAGTTTCCTGCATGAGACGTACCTCCCTTAGGCCTTATCCGACGGACCGCCAAGGCGGATGCGCGGGTCGAGGAATGCATAGCTAATGTCGACGAGCAGGTTGATCACCATGACGACGACGACGATGAGCGTAACGCCGCCCATAACGATGGGCCAGTCACGCATGCTAATGGCGCGATAGACCTCATGGCCGATACCGGGCCAGTTGAAGACCGTCTCGGTCAGGATGGCGCCCGAAAGCATGCCGCCAAAGTCGACACCAATATAGGTAACGACGGGGATGAGTGCATTCTTAAGCGCATGCTTGATGATGATCGCGCGATTGGAGAGACCCTTGGCTTTTGCCGTACGGATGTAATCCTGGTTCATGACGTCAAGCAGCTGCGAGCGCATAATGCGGGCAGCATAAGCGGTCGAAACCGAAGCCAGCGTAATGGTCGGAAGCACATAGTGCATCCAATCCTGATACTGAGAGCTGGCACCGCCAGCACCCGAGATCGGCATGGAGAATGCACCGCCCGTGGCGTCCTTGAGAATGACGCCAAAGAACAGTTGCAGCAACATACCGAGCCAGAAGGCCGGGACGGCAACGAGGATCGACGTGGTGAGCGTTACCAAAATATCCCAGAAGGAATAACGCTTTACCGCCGAAATGATACCCGCACCGATACCCATGATTGCCTCGAGCACGATGGCGCACGCGGCAAGTTTGACCGTATACGGATACTTCTGGGCAAAGATTTCCGTAACCGGCAGCTTGCGCTGATACGAATTGCCCAGATCGCCATGAAGCAGGCCGTTCATGTAATACAAGTAACGGTCCACGAGTGACGTTTGAACGGGGTCGCCGTTCTCGTCAAGGATCGCGTTGCCGTCCTCGTCCGACTGGACCAGGTGATAGCGGACGCGAAGCTGAAGCTCCACCTCGGGGGACAGAGCCTTGTCTCCACCGATCAGCTTGATCGGATCTCCCGGCACGATATTCTGGAGGGCGAACAAAATCAGCGTAACGCCCAAAAACACCGGGATGAACTGAAGCACACGTTTAACGATGTACTTACCCATACCACTCCCCTATCTAGGGATTAACCTAAATGGGATGCCGATCGCCAGACCGGCATCCCAAAATTACCATCAGCCAGTTTACCCCAGGTTAGGGAGAACTGTATGTTTCCCATGAGGTCTACGTAAATACTTGACCCTCACGGAAGCTGCAAACTCTTAGGCGAGCTCAGCGGTACGCAGATCGGCGTGCTTCTGCGGATCGACATAGAGGTGCTTGATGCGATCAGAGCCGGCGATGGTGTGCGTGTAGAACATCACCGGGATGACCGGGCAGTCGGCAGCGACCATTGCATCGGCCTCCTGCATCTTAGCGACGCGCTCTTCGTCGTCAACCGTGGTACGGGCCTCGTCGACCTTGGCGTCGAACTCGGGGTTGTTGTAACCAGAGCGGTTGTCGCCACCGAGGGAGTCGGAGTGGAACAGCGGATACAGGAAGTTGTCCATGATCGGGTAGTCGGCAATCCAACCCAGACGACCGAACTGATAGTTAAAGTTCTGATACTGCTCGAGCAGGGCAGACCACTCGGGGGTATCGGAGACAGCGGTAACGCCAACCTTGGCGAGGTCGCCGATGATGGACTCCATGATCTCCTTGTGGCCACCGTCCTGGTTGTAGGACAGAGTCACGTTAATGCCACGATCGCCGTTAGCGCCAGCGGGAGCAACCTTGTCGAGGTACTCGTTAGCCTTGTCGACGTCGTAGGCGCAGAACTCCCATGCGCCCTCTTTGTAGCCATCGATGCCCGGAGGAACAATGCCGTCGGCAGGGGTACGGGTACCCTTGAAGATGGTCTTGCAGATGGCCTCACGGTTGATGGCCAGGGAGATACCCCTGCGCAGGTCGGCGTTGTTGAACGGCTCGGCCGTGTTGTTGCAGGTCAGGTAGTAGGTGGAAGGCTCGGCGCCGAGCAGCATGCGCTCGCCGTCACCCATGGTGTAGCCGTCCTTGGACACGCCGCGATCCTTCTTGGCAGCGTCGATCTGAGCAACGGGAACGTCGCAGACATCGAGGTTACCGGCCTGGAACTCCTTGTAAGCGGTCTCCATGTCCTTGATGACCTGGAAGTGGATGCCATCGATCTTGGCCTTGTCGCCATAGTAATCGTCGAACTTCTTGAGGTTGATCTCCTGACCATCCTCCCACTTGCCGTCCATCATGAACGGGCCGTTACCGACCGGTGCAAGGTAGAAGCTCTTGACATCGGACTCGGCGCACTCGGGAACCGGGGCCAGAGCCGGGTGAGAGGCGATGAAGGGGAAGTCGGCGTAAGCGGAAGACAGCTTGACGACGAGGGTCTCATCGTCGGGGCAAGTAACACCGCTGAGCTCGGTAGCGTTACCGGCAAGCAGGTCGTCATAGCCCTCGACCATGGAAAGGTGATAGGAGACCTCGGAAGGGCCGTACTCGGTAGCGATGGCCGACTTGGTGTTGACCAGACGCTCCCAACCGAGCTTGAAGGACTTGGAGGTAACGTCGTCACCGTTGTGGAACTTGGCCTTCTTGATCTTGAAGGTAAACTCGGTGGCGTCGTCGTTGGCCTCAAAGGACTCGCAAGCCAGCGGAACGATCTCGCCCTTCTCGGCGTCATAAGAGGTCAGAGCGTCAAAGAGCTGGTACTCGACCTGAGTGCCCTGGTCCTCCTGGACGTTATAGGGGTCGATGCAGACCGGGTTGTTGATGTAGAAGTTCAGCGTCGAACCGGACTCAGAACCGGAAGCGTCGCCGCCCTTCTTGCCGCATGCGGCAAGAAAAGCCATGGAGCTCGCAGCAAGGGTACCGCCGACAAAGGCGCGACGACCCATAACGGGCTGGTGGAACATAGAATCAGCCATGCCATCCTCCTTATGAGATAGGACAAAGTAAGTTCGGTCGGGCAACGTCAAGACAGCCCAATCGAACCATTCAAACGCGGTCCGCCGTTTTGGCTGGTTATACAAAGCGGGCCAACGTATTGCAATACAGTAGCGCATTTTATGCACGATTTGGGGCTAATTCCGGTTAACGGTCGAGATTTTCTTTAGTTGGGCGAAGTATATGAGGATATTTTGACTCTGTTACAAATATGTAAACAAAAAGGGTCCCGCACTTGCGGAACCCTTTTCAAGTATTTATGTGGCTCGAGCTTAGTAGCCCACGATGCCCTGCGGGAAGAAGAACATGCACAGAACGACACACACGGCAAATACGACAGCCATGATGACGGTCAGGCGGTCAAGGTTCTGCTCCATAACGCCTGTGGCTGAGCTGGAGTTATACAGCGAACTGGCAATCATATCCGAAACGCCGGTACCCTTACCGGAATGCATCAGGACGAGAATCGTCAGCGCCACGGCAGAAACAGCCCAAACGACAAACAGAAGAATCTGGAACGGACCCATAGATAAGCTCCTTAATAGAACAATTCGAACTCCAGTACTGTACCACAATCCCCCGTTCTCCCCTACCTGCCACTCGGGGACGGGGCGGAAATGGCAGAAATACCAAAAAAGGGGATTGTCCGATTGTGGACAACCCCCTTGCTAGAAAACGGTATTTGTTTTCTCTTAGGCCTCGGTGGCGAGCACGCGGCCCGTCATCTCGGCGGAAGGCTCCAGACCAGCCATGGTGAGCATAGTCGGAGCGATATCGGAAAGACGACCGTCCTCGATACCGGTGAGCTGTGCCTTCTCATCAACGATGATGAACGGCACGCGGTTGGTGGTGTGCGCCGTAAACGGATGCTTGGAACCGTCGGAAGCAACGTCAAACATGTGATCGGCGTTGCCGTGGTCGGCGGTAATCAACGCAAAGCCGCCCTTGGCGAGAATCGCCGGGACAACCTTGGACAGGGCATCGTCAACAGCCTCGACGGCCTTAACGGCAGCGTCGAAGACACCGGTGTGACCAACCATGTCGCAGTTCGCGAAGTTCACGATATAGAAATCAGCGCGGTCCTCGTTGATGGCGGCGACAAGCTTCTCGGTAACCTCGGGAGCGCTCATCTCGGGCTGCAGATCGTAGGTAGCGACCTTGGGGGAAGCGACGAGCACGCGCTCCTCGCCCTCCTTGGGCTCCTCGATGCCGCCGTTGAGGAAGAACGTCACGTGGGCGTACTTCTCGGTCTCGGCAGTGTGCAGCTGCTTCAGGCCATTGGCGGCGATGACGTCGGCTAGGACGTTCTCCGGGAACGTCTTGGGGAAGGCGACCTCGACGTCAAACGTCGGATCGTACTCGGTCATCGTCACAAAGTGCGAGAGCTTGATCTGCTCGCGCTCAAAGCCGTCGAACTCCTTGTCCGTGAACACGCGGGTCATCTGACGGGCGCGGTCGGGACGGAAGTTGAAGAAGATGGCCGCGTCGCCCTCGTGGATGCCCTCATTGTGGGCAGCGAAGGGCTCGACGAACTCGTCGCCGCGCGGATCCTTCTCGTAGTAGGCCTTGATGCCGGCAACGGGGTCGACATCGGCATCGGACGCATTGACCATGACGTCGTAGGCACGCTGGATGCGCTCCCAACGGTTGTCGCGGTCCATGGCCCAATAGCGGCCCGAAACGGTGGCGACGCGAGCGTCGCAACCGGTCTCCTCGGAGATCTTAGCCAGGAAGGCGCAGAACTCGCTCATGTAGCCAGCACCGGACTGCGGGTCGACGTCGCGGCCGTCCATAAAGGCGTGGACACGAACGGTCTTGACGCCATGCTGGGCAGCCATCTTGACCAGAGCCTCGACGTGGTTCATATGGGAATGAACACCGCCAGGGCTCATAAGGCCCATAAGGTGAAGGGTCTTGCCGTCAGCCTTGACATCGTCCATAGCCTTGACGAAAACCTCGTTCTTGGCGATGGAGCCGTCCTTGATGGCATTGTTGATGCGCGAAAGCTCCTGGAACACGATGCGGCCGGCACCGATGTTGAGGTGCCCCACCTCGGAGTTACCCATCTGGCCGTCGGGAAGGCCCACGTCCTCGCCCGAAGCACCGAGCGTGGTGTGGGGGTACTTCTCGTACAGGCCATCAAGGAAGGGCGTCTTGGCAGCGGCGACGGCGTTCTCGCCATCGGCCGGAGCAAGGCCGCAGCCATCCATGATAATCAGGAGTGCAGGAAGATGACGTTGTGCCATATGTCCTACTCGCCTGCCTTGACGACCATAGAGGCGAAGTCGGCAGCCTTGAGCGAAGCGCCGCCCACGAGGGCGCCGTCAACGTCGGGCTTGGCGACGAGCTCGGCGATGTTGCCGGGCTTGGCGGAACCGCCATACAGCACGCGGATGCCGTTAGCGAGCTCCTCGCCGAACATCTCTTTGAGGGTCTCACGGATAGCACCGCAGACCTCCTGAGCGTCCTCGGCGGTAGCGGTCTTGCCGGTGCCGATGGCCCAGATGGGCTCGTAGGCGACGACGACCTGCTTGGGGCAGGTGATCTCAAGACCAGCAAGGCCAGCCTTAACCTGGTTCACGACGTGCTCGACATAGGTGCCGGCCTCGCGGACCTCGAGGGACTCGCCGCAGCAGAAGACGGGAACAAGGCCGGCGGCAACGAGAGCCTTGGCCTTCTTGTTCTGGTCCTCGTCGGTCTCGTGGAAGTAGTCGCGACGCTCGGAGTGACCGATGATGCAGTAGGTGCAGCCAGCGGACTTGAGCATGTCGCAAGAGGACTCACCGGTGAAGGCACCCTTGGCCTCCCAGTACACGTTCTGTGCACCGAGGGCGATGGGGGCAGCCTGAATGCGGTCATGAACCGTGGTGATGTCGATGGTCGGAGGGCAGACGAGCACCTCGACGCCAGCCGGAACCTCGGGCAGAGCCTGAGCCAGCTCGTCGGCGAGCTTGGCAGCCTCGGCGACGTCGTTGTTCATCTTCCAGTTACCAGCGATAAGAAGGGTGCGATTAGGCATCGAGAAGCGCCTCCACTCCGGGCAGGGCCTTACCCTCGACGAGCTCCATGGAAGCGCCACCACCGGTGGAGATCCAGCTCATCTTGTCGGCCAGGTTGAACTTGTTGACAGCTGCGACAGAGTCGCCACCGCCGATGATCGAGGTGCAGTCGGCCTCGGCGACAGCCTCAGCAATAGCCTGGGTGCCGTGAGCGAAGTTGTCGAACTCGAAGACGCCCATGGGGCCATTCCAGAACACGGTCTTGGCGCCCTTGACGGCCTCGGCGTAGAGCTCCTCGGTCTTGGGGCCGATGTCCATACCCTCACGATCGTCGGGGATAGCGTCGGAAGCGACAACCTCGGGGACAGCGTCCTCGCCAAAGTGATCGGCAACGCGGTTATCGATGGGGAGCAGGATCTTGACGCCCTTCTCCTCGGCCTTCTTGAGCATCTCGCCAGCGCGCTCGACCCAGTCCTCTTCCTTGAGGGACTGACCGACGGTCAGGCCCTGAGCCAAGAAGAAGGTGTAGGCCATGCCGCCACCGATGATCAGGGTGTCAGCGGAGTCGATGAGGTGATCGAGAACGCCGATCTTGGAGGAAACCTTGGAACCGCCGACGATGGCGACGAAGGGGCGCTCGGGCTCGGCGAAGATGCCGGTCAGCGTGTCGACCTCCTTCTCGAGCAAGAAGCCGGCGACGGCAGGCAGGTAAGCGGCGGGGCCCACGACGGAACCCTGGGCGCGGTGAGCGGTGCCGAAGGCATCGAGAACGAAGACGTCACCATAGGAAGCGAGCTTCTTGGCGATCTCGGGATCGTTCTTCTTCTCACGCTTGTCAAAACGGACGTTCTCGAGAACGAGGACCTTACCCGGCTCGACGGCGGCGACAGCCTCAGCAGCCTTCTCGCCGTAGGTGTCGGCGACAAAGGCAACGTCGAGACCAGAGAGCTCAGCGAGCTTCTTGGCGACGGGCTCGAGGGACAGCTCGGGCTGGAAGCCGGTGCCCTCGGGACGACCGAGGTGGCTCATGAGGATGACGCGAGCATTGTGCTCAACGAGGTAGTTGATGGTGGGCAGGGCAGCCTTGATACGGGTGGTGTCGCCAACGACGCCATCCTTGATAGGCACGTTAAAGTCAACGCGGACGAGAACGCGCTTTCCGTCGACATCGATGTCGCGGACGGTCTTCTTGGTAAAGGCCATGTTTGCTTCTACCTTTCGTACGTGTCTGCCTCCCATTACGGCAGACGATTTCTTATAAAAAGGGCGCGACCCTAGGGTGTAAGCCCTATAAGGCCGCGCCCTTCTTTAGACGCTCAACGAGCTATTCGCTAAAAGCTAAATTAAGCAACGAACTTCTCGAAGTACTTGATGGTGCGGACCATCTGAGAGGTGTAGGAGTTCTCGTTGTCGTACCAAGAGGTGACCTGAACGAGGGTCTGGCCGTTGCCGAGGTCAGAGCACATGGTCTGAGTGGCGTCGAAGATGGAGCCGTGGGTCTCGCCGACGATGTCGCGGGAGACGATCTGGTCCTCGTTGTAGGCGAAGGTCTCGGAGATGGTCTCGGCGTAGGCCTTCATGGCAGCGTTGACCTCGTCGACGGTGACCTTCTTGTCAACGACGGCGTAGAGGTTGGTCAGCGAGCCGGTCGGCGTCGGGACGCGCTGGGCGGCACCGATGAGCTTGCCGTTGAGCTCGGGGAGAACCAGGCCGATGGCCTTGGCAGCGCCCGTGGTGTTCGGGACGATGTTCTCGGAGCAGGCGCGGGAGCGACGGAAGTTGCCCTTGCGCTGCGGGCCGTCGAGCGGCATCTGGTCGCCGGTGAAGGCGTGGATGGTGGTCATGATGCCGGACACGATGGGAGCGAAGTCGTTCAGACCCTTGGCCATCGGGGCGAGGCAGTTGGTGGTGCAGGAAGCAGCGGAGATGATGTTGTCCTCAGCGGTCAGCGTCTCATGGTTGACGTTGTACACGATGGTGGGCAGATCGCTGCCGGCCGGAGCGGAGATGACGACCTTCTTGGCGCCAGCGTTGATGTGGGCCTGAGCCTTAGCCTTGCTGGTGTAGAAGCCGGTGCACTCGAGAACGACGTCGACGTCAAGGTCGCCCCAAGGCAGGTTGTTAGCGTCGGCCTCCTTGTAGATCTTGATCTCCTTGCCGTCAACGGTGATGGAATCCTCGCCAGCAACGACCTCGTGATCGCGAGCGTAGTTGCCCTGCGTGGAGTCGTACTTCAGCAGGTAAGCGAGCATATCGGGAGAGGTGAGGTCGTTGATAGCGACGATCTCGGAGCCCTCATGACCGAACATCTGACGGAAAGCCAGACGACCGATGCGACCGAAGCCGTTAATAGCAACCTTTACTGCCATTGTGTCTCCTTTCGTAAGGCCCCCGCGAGCTACAGCGCCCGCCGTTGAGGCCCACAAACTAACCACTCGCCTAATATACCTTTTTTTTGACTTGAATTTCACGAGAATGCTCGAAATTGAAAATCAAATTTACGTTAAAACGTTTTAAAGAGTAAAACAGCAGTTAAATCCGTATAGTAGCAGTTTCGCTCAACTACCTGTTTGCTTCAATGAGCTTTTCAAGCCTCAAAACACGATGGTAGAGGGCCGACTTCGACAAGGGAGGGTCGGCCATCTCGCCCAGATCGCGCAGCGACAGATCGGGATAGCGCTCGCGCAGGTCGCAAAAGACCGCCAAGGCGTCCGGAAGCGTGTCGCGCAAACCTCGCTGTTCGAGCTCATCGATCAACGCAAGCTGATGCTGGGCGGCACCCGCACTTCTGGTCTGATTGGCCAGCTCGGCATTCACGCGACGGTTCACATCGTTCTTAACCAACTTGACCGCGCGCGCCTCCTCGATCTCGGCAACGCTGCGCTTGGCACCAATCAGCTTTAAAAGATGCTCAATCTCCTCGGCACTCTTAATGTAGACAGCAAAGGACCCGCGCCGCGCGTTAACGCGCGCATGGACCCCAATCTGCTCCAATAGATCGCAAAGGCCCCGTGCATACTGCTCGCCCTGCACCGCGATCTCCAAATGAAAGTCGCCGCGGGGATCGGCCACGAAACCGCCGGCGATGAGCGCGCCGCGAATGTAGGCAAGCCTGCAGCAGGGACGGGCAACGATGTGCCGGGGAACACCAGCGACGAGCCCTCCCCTGCGGTCGAGAATGCCCAGCAGCACCAGAGCCTTGTCCAGGTCGGACTGATCGGGCAGGGTAATGAGATAGTTACGGACCTTATGCAAGACCGATTTACGAACGGTGAATTCCGTTTTGAGCTTAAGGATGCGATGCGTCAGTGTGATCATCGTGCGCGCGACAGCGCCCGTCTCGGTCGCGACCGTCAAACGATACCGCCCGGAGCCGGCCAGCGAAAGTGTACCGCTCACACGCGTCAGGGCGGCAAGCGTCGACAAGTCGCAGTATTCACATTCGGGTTCGCAGCGCGCGAGCTCGTCACGCACCTCGGCGGTAAACGACATGCAGGCCTATGCTTTCGTGTTGGCGCGCGACAGGTCGCGGTGGGAAATGCTCACGTGATATTGGGCACCTTCCAAATAACGTGCCGTGGCCTCGGCGATGGCAACGCTGCGGTGTTGACCGCCCGTGCAACCGATGGCGATAGAAAGCTGCGGCTTGCCCTCCGCGATATAGCCGGGCATGACCGTATCGAGCAGCTGCGTCCAGGCCTTCCAGAACTCCTGGGTCTTGGGATGGTCCAGAACAAAGTCGGAGACTTTCTTATCGAGGCCGGTCATGGTGCGCATCTCGGGATCGTAGAACGGATTGGGCAGGAAGCGGACGTCGATCATAATGTCCGCCTCGACGGGCATACCGTGCTTAAAGCCAAACGAGAACACGTGAACGTCCATGAGCTGCTGGTCGGACAACTCGGAAAATGCCATACGCAGCTTGTTGCGCAGCGCAGAGGTGCGCAGACGGCTCGTGTCGATAATCATATCGGCTCGGTCGCGAACGCCCTGCAGCTGCAGGCGCTCGCGCTGAATCGCATCGGCCGTAGTCTCTCCCGGCTTGGCAATGGGATGGCGGCGGCGGTTTTCGCTATAACGACGGATCAGTACCTCGTCAGAGGCCTCGAGAAACACGATGTCACAGCTCATCTCGCGCTCCTCGAGTGCGGCAACGGCATCGAGCAGCTCATCGAACAAGCCCTGGCTGCGCAGGTCGCAGGTGACGGCAAGATGCCTGCCCACGCCCGTATTGATGCCGACGAGTTCGGCAAGCTGGGCGATCAGACGCGGAGGCAAGTTGTCGATGCAAAAGTAGCCCATGTCCTCGAACACATGCATGGCCTGCGTTCGGCCCGATCCAGACATTCCGGTGATGATGACGATATCGGGGATGCGCTCCGAGCGCTCCGCCGCATCCATGGCATCTCCCTTTTGCATGTGCGCCTCCTAAAACAAGCGCGGGACCCGGCCAGCGGATCCCGCGCGATCAATTGCCTTTATTGAGTATACCGCCCCGAGCGGATACGAGGCCTGTCTTACGCCTCAAGCGCAGCCTTGAACCAACTTGTAATACTCGTGGGGTGCGTGATGGCGGTGCCGACGACAACGGCCCAGGCGCCAGCATCGATCGCGGCGCGAGCCTCCTCGGGCGTGTGCACGCGGCCCTCGCAGATGATGGGAAGACCGGGGAATTCCTCGGTCGCCTGACGCAGGAGCGGCAGATCGGGGCCATCGGCCATGGTGCAGTCGATGGCAGCGACACCGTGAGAAAGCGTGGTAGATACAAGGTCGAAGCCCATATCAACCGCACGGCGAATGTCCTCGATGGTGGCACAATCCGCCATCAGGAGCACACCCTCCTCGTGCAGCGGGCGGAAGGTATCCTCGACCGACTTGCCGTCGGGACGCGGACGATCGGTGGCGTCGATCGCCACGATATCGGCACCCGCAGCAACGCAGGCGCGAGCGTGACGCAGCGTCGGCGTGATGTAAACGCCCTCGTGCCCATCCTTCCACAGGCCGATAACGGGGACCTCACAGCGACCCTTAATGGCGGCAATGTCGGCAAGGCCCTGACAGCGAATGGCGGCGGCGCCGCCGAGCTCGCAAGCACGAGACATTTGAGCCATGGTCTCGGGCGTACGAAGCGGCTCGCCCATATACGCCTGAACGCTCACGACGAGCTTGCCCTTCAGGGACTGGATCAAAGGATCAACGGTCATGTTCGACTCAACCTTTCTCAAAAACAGCCTTCTGAGACACCGCACCTTGACGTTCAAACCGTCGCTCGCGTACCGAAGTACGCTTCGCTCCTCTTTCACGTCAATCTGCGGCACCTCAGAAGGCGCACTTGGTAGCTATGTTTATTTCAACGACGCAAGAAGGTGTTCGGCGGCACCGATGAGCGGAGCATCGCCCTCAAGAGAACCGATGAGGATCGGCGTGTCCTGAAGCGGATCGAGCGCCTGGCTGGCATAGCCTTCGTGCACCGAATCCTTCCACGTCTGTGAACGCCAATCGGGACCTTGGTGAATCACGCCGCCCGAAAGCACGATGACCTCGGGGTCCAGGATGTTAGCGAGCGAGCCCAAGCTGGCACCCAGCGCAAAGCCGGCGTCATGGATGACCTCGGTCGCCTTTGCGTCGCCCGCACGGCACAGGTCGTTCACATCGCGACCGACCGAAGGACGGCTGGGGTCGACGCGGCCAAAACGCTCATCGTACATTCGACCAATGGAAGTGCCCGAAGCAACCGACTCCAGATGGCCGGAACGCCCGCAGGCGCAGGGAATGCCGGCGGCAGCCGAGCACTCGATGTGGCCCATATGGCCGGCAGCACCATGGAAGCCCTGCATCACGCGGCCGTTCTCGACATATGCGCCGCCGATGCCCGTACCGATGCCAAGACACAAGACGGAGAACTTGCCCTTGCCGACGCCCCAGTGGGCCTCGCCCAGAGCATGAGCCTGCACGTCGCCTACAACGGCAACGGGAAGACCGAGGTCCTCGCGCAGACGCGGCCCCAACTGAACGCCGGACCAGCCGGGCATGATCTCGTTGGCATACGCGATGGCGCCCGTCTTGGGATCGACGACGCCGGCGGCACCGATACCGACGCCAAGGACCTCGACATCGGGATTCGCCTCGAGAGCAGCCTTGATGGACGCCTCGATACGCTGGAAGACGGCCTCGCCGCCCTCTTGGGCCTCGGTGGGAACCTCGGCCTCAAAAACGGGATGAGGCACGCTACCGTCAGCCGGGTACTCCATAATGGCGGTCGCAATCTTGGTGCCGCCGATATCAACGGAGCAAATGTACTTGTTCTCCATGTCGCTCTCCTTAGGAGATAAAAAACAACTACAGGAAATGAAGGCTGCGTTATCGCCGCAGCTTGGTAAAGGTTTCCCGGGTGCCCGAGGTTGGGGTGAAAGCGGTCGGGCGTTGACCCAATGGGTCACGCTCGACCGCTTGAGCCCCAAGATCGGGTGCCCGGGGAAGCTTTACAGGAGACCGTTGTCCTGGAGGACCTTCTTAATCGCCTCGACGTTCTCGCCGGTCATGGCCTTCACCGGGCGCGGCATGGTCGGGCTGTCGAAGATGCCCATGAGGTTCATAGCGGTCTTGAAGGCGCCGACGCCACCGGCATAGCCCTGGACGCCCGAGGTGACATCCCAGATGTGCGAAATCTCATTGAGGCGATCCTGCTCGGCCTTGACGGTAGCCCAGTCACCAGCCTGAGCGGCCTTCCACTGACGCACGTAGCCCTCGGGCTCAACGTTGGCGAGACCCGGGACGGAACCGTCGGCGCCACCGAGGTAAGCGCCGTCGACAACAACCTCGTGACCGGTGAGGATGCTCATCGGATGGCCGTTCTTCTCGTTCTCCTGAACGAGGTAGCGGAACGAGATGTCATCACCCGAGGAATCCTTGACGCCGGCCAGAACGCCCTCGGCGCCGAGCTTGGCAAGGAGCTTCCAGGGGAGCTTGGTGTGGACGCACACGGGGATGTCGTAGGCGAAGATGGGCAGGTCGAGTTCCTCATGCAGGATGCGGAAGTGCTCCTCAACCTCGGTCATGCCCTGCAGGGCATAGAACGGGCAGGTGGCGACGAGGGCATCGGCGCCCAGCTCCTGGGCGACCTTGCCGTGCTCGATCATGCGCTCGGTCTCGGTATCGATGATGCCGACCAGAACAGGCACACGGTGGTCGACGATACGGACGGCCTCGGCGATAATCTGGCGACGGCGCTCGTCGGTGGAGAAGACGACCTCGCCCGAGGATCCCAAGAAGAACAGGCCATCGACGCCGGCGTCGATCATGCGGTTGATGCTGCGCTCAAAGGAGACAACATCGAGCTGGTGATCTTCGGTATCGGGAACAACGACGGGAGGGATAACGCCGGTGAATTTCTGAGTTGCCACGAGAATCTCCTTAGTTGTCTGGTGGGCAGCCCTATGCCGCCCACTCTTGTTGGCAGTGTCCAGGCCGTCTAGGCCAAAGAACACGAGTAGAACGTTTGGTTAAAAAAGTCGACGACTTCGTTTTCGAACGCATTGATGCGCTCGTGAGCGTATTTGGCATAGATGATATGCCTCCGGTCACACTCAAGACCGTTGAATACGGCAAACTGATCCTTGGGATCGCTCACGGTATCCATAAGCGATGTGCCCATGAGCACCGATCCGCGCACCCGAGACGACAGCGCCTCGAGGCCGCCAGGAAGCGGATTGGCAACCGCCGTGCAGGCGAGGCCCCGCTCGTCCAGAGCAGAAACCGCCAGCGCGACTCCGCCGCCAAGACCCTCGCCCCATGCAAAGATGCGGTCGGGGTCCATGCCATCAAGATTGCGCGCCACCTTCGCCAGCGCGCAGCCCCAACGGACGCGCTCGACAAAAGCGGGCGAAGAAATCCCCCGCTGCAGGTCGTCCGCACCAGCAACATCGTCATCCAGCGCGAGGACGGCATACCCCATGGCGGCAAATCTCGTCATGTGATGCCAGCCGCGCACAGGCCGATCGATGTCGTGGAACATCAGGCACAGCGGCACGCGCTCAGATACTCGGGCACGACCGACAGGCTCGATCAAACGAGCGTGAATCGCATCGTCACCGAGCTCAAAGGAGACCTCCGAGTAACGGGCGCAGGGGTTAACAAAGTCAATCGCCGTAATGGCCAGGCCTTGAATCTCAAGATTCGAAGCGCATGTCTCTAAATCAGAAACATCTGCTTGGACATCACCGCGCCAGTCCCGATATTCTGCGAGCCTTGACGAAACCGTTCCAGGAATTCCCACAAGCCCGGGGACAATCAGCTCGTCAACATTGCTCTCGCACTTAGACATGAGCCTCCCCTCCCTTGCAGAAAAACGGAATGATCAAATCGTCAAAATCCTGAATCTCCTCGTGGCCAAAGCCTTCAAAGAACTCATGACGCTTTTCGCAGGTCAGGTTGTTATAGACCGCAAACTGCGTCGCTGGCGGACAGACGATATCGGCTGTGCCGGTGCCAAACAGCACGGGGCATTTGACCATAGGGGCAAAGTTCTTGGAATCGAAGTACGCCAGCTTGGCATAGGCTTCGTCAATACGAGTCGAGTCCTCGTCAAACCAGCGAGACCAATAGCGCAGGCCCTCGTAGGCAATGTCATCGGCATCCAAATCCCAGACCAGGCGAAAATCTGACAGGAAGGGATAGAGGATGGCGGCGCGATTGATAAGCTCGCTGTTAAGTGCACAGGTCGCAATGCCCAAACCGCCGCCCTGAGACGCGCCGTTCACAAACACACGGGCAAGATCGATGCCCTCGAGCTCGCGAACAATGCGGCACAGGATGCGAATATCTTGGTGCAAGCGGACATAGTAGAGGTTGGCCGGGTCGCCGTCGATACCGGCGACGATATGGCCCGCGACCGTTGTGCCCTCAAATCCACCAATGTCCTCGGAGGGACCTCCTTGGCCGGGGCAGTCGAGGGCGATGAGTGCCATGCCCATGCCCGCAAACGACGCCTGCTCAAACCAGCTGCGGCTTGCACCCGGATACCCATGGAACTGAAGCACCAATGGCACGGGCTCGTCCGAGACGGGTTTAAGGTACTTGGCATGCAGGCGCGCGCCACACATGCCGGTATACCAGAGGTCGAAAAGCTGGCAGGTCGCGGCATCGGCGACCGATGCCGTCTCGATCGCATAGTCAAGCCCGACGGCGTCGGCCTCGGCCATGCGATCCTTCCAAAAGAGATCGAAATCTGATGGACGGGGCATGGCGCCTCGGTATTCACCAAATTGATGTTGTAGCTCCTGAGCACTTGGCATGGCTCGTGAACCCAACCTTTCGAAATCGCAACGGAGGTGCGCCCGGCAAGGGAACCGGGCGCACGGGAGGGAAAGCGAGGCTACTCGCCGAGCTTGGGATGCAGCAGCGACGGCGCAGCGCCGAGCAGCATCTTGGTGTAGGGGTCCTGGGGGTGCTGGAAGACCTGCTTGGCCTCGCCCTGCTCGACGATCCTGCCGCCATTCATAACGATGATGTCGTCAGAGATATAGCGGACCGTCTGGATGTCATGGCTGATGAACACCATGGCCAGGCCGAGCTCCTTCTTAAGGTCGGTCAACAGGTTCAGAATCTGTGCGCGGACCGAAACGTCCAGAGCCGAGGTGGGCTCGTCGGCGATGATGGCATCGGGGTTCAGCGACAGGGCACGGGCAATTGCGACGCGCTGACGCTGGCCGCCCGAAAGCTGGCCGGGAAGAACCTCGGCAGCGGAGCTGGGCAGACCGGTGAGCTCCAAGAGTTCCTTGACGCGCTTCTCCTGCTCGGCCTCGGTACCCAGGTTGTGGACGCGCATGGGGTCGAGCAGCTGCTCGCGAACGACCATGCGGGGGTTGAGCGCCGTGGCCGGGTTCTGGAACACGACCGAGATGACGCGACCCATGTGGCGACGGTCCTCGGCGGTACGTTTGGTAACGTCCTTGCCCTTAAAGTAGACCTTGCCGCTCGTGGGGGCCTGCAGGCCGCACATGACGTTAGCGGTGGTGGACTTACCGCAACCGGACTCGCCGACGATGCCGATCGTCTGACCGGGCATGAGCTTAATCGTTACACCCTGGACGGCGTGAACCAGGTTGGGGTGCAGAATCGAGCCGGTACGGGTCCTAAAGGTGACGTGGACGTCATCAAGGAAGATGATCGGCTCGACGCCGTTTACTGCGGTCTCGCTCATCTACATCACCTCCGCGTGAGGGGTCAAACCATTTGCCTTGAGCACCTCGTCGGGGAGCTCGGAATAGAAGTGCTCGGTGCCGGGCACGCGCTTGAAGACCGGACGGGTGTCCAGGCCAATACGCGGGTGGCTCGAGCGGGGCGCGAAGCGATCGCCCTTGGGGAAATCGCGCGGGCTCGGAACGGCACCGGGCACCTGGTGCAGGCGGCCCGAACCGCTCTCGATGGACAGAACGGAACCCAGAAGACCGCGGGTGTACTCGTGGATCGGGTTAGTGAGCAGCTCCTTGGTGGGCGCCTGCTCGATAACCTGGCCAGCGTACATAACCGTGATGTTATGGGCGACCTCGGCGACCAGAGCCAGGTCATGCGAAACGAAGATCATGGCAAAGCCGAGCTTGGCCTGAAGATCGTTGAGCAGCTTGATGACCTGCTTCTGGACGGTAACGTCCAGAGCGGTCGTGGGCTCGTCGCAGATGACCAGCTTGGGGTCGCGGGTAAGGGCCATAGCGATCAGGACACGCTGACGCTGGCCGCCGGAAAGCTCGTGCGGATAGCTCTCGAGCGTGCGCTTGGGATCGAGGCCGACGAGCTCCAGGAGCTCCTCGGCGCTGCGGGTTCCGCCGCGCTTGGTGAGCTGCTTCATCTGGGCAGAGATGAGCATGGAGGGGTTGAGCGAGGACAGGGCGTCCTGATAGACCATAGCGATATCGGTACCACGCAGGCCGAACCACTCCTTCTTGCTCATCTTGAGCAGGTCGCGGCCCTCCCAGAGAACCTCACCGGAAAGATGCTCGTCATCGTCGGTCAGGCCCATGATGGCCAGCGTGGTGATGGACTTACCGCAGCCGGACTCACCGACCAGGCCCATGGTCTGGCCAGGACGGACATCAAAGTTGACATGATCGACGACGTTGATATCACCGTGGTGCTCAAACTGGATGCAGAAATCACGGACCGAAAGGATCGGCTCAACGGATTCATCGGGCACATGGCGGTCGTTACGCTTGAGCTCGACATCGCGCAGGGCGCCAAGACGGGCGGACAGGGACTGAGCCTGCTCCTTGTAAGCGCGAACGGGGTCGGAGACCAGCAGGTCGGCCTCGCGGCGCTTGGAGGAATCGGTCGGATCCAGGGCGGCGGAGGGAGCAGCGGCCATGGCGTCGGTAATGCCCTCGGAGAGGATGTTGAGCGCCAGGCAGGTGATCATGATAGCCAGACCCGGGAACAGCGCCTGCCACCAACGGCCAGCGAGCACGCCACCGCGGGCGTCGGCGAGGATGTTGCCCCAGGTAGCGGTGGGCTCCTGGATACCAGCGCCGATAAAGGTCAGCGAGGCCTCGAAGATGATGGCGTCGGCGACCAGGGTAACGGTGAAGACCATGATCGGGGCGATGCAGTTACGCAGAACATGCTTGATCAAAATCCACGGAGCCTTGGCGCCGGAAACGATGACCGCGCGGACATAGTCCTCGCCGTACTCGGACACGATGTTGGCGCGCACGATACGGGCAATCTGCGGAGTGTACATAAAGCCAATGGCGAAGATGATCGACGGCACGGAATTGCCCAGGATGGAGACGAAGACGGCAGCGAGGGCGATGCCCGGGATGGACATGATGATGTCCAGGATGCGCATGATCGCCTCGGAAACGGACTTGCGCGAAACCGCCGCGAGGGCGCCCACGACCGAGCCGCAGACCAGAGCCATGGCAGTAGCACCGAAGCCGATGATCAGCGAGTAACGGCCACCGTAAAGCATACGCGACAGGATGTCGCGGCCCTTATCGTCGGTACCGAAGATAAATCCATTGCCGGGAGCCTGGCGAGCAGTGAAAATCTCGACCGGGCTATAGGGGGCAAGAAGGGGCGCCAGAATCGCGGTCAGGGCGACCAACACCAGCACGACGGCGGCAATCTTAGAAGACAGCGTCATCTTCTTCCAGCCACCGAGCTTGAGCCCCTTGGAGGCAGCCTTCTCGAGCTGCTCGGTTTGCTTCTCTCGAATCTTTACCATAATCTACACCGTCCTGATGCGCGGGTTGATGAGCAGGTAGAGCATGTCAACCACGATGTTGATGATGATGAAGGCAAGAGCAACGACGATGACGACGCCCTGAACCAGGTTCGCCTCGTTGCCCTGAACGCCCTGCAGAATCGCAGTACCCATGCCGGGGAGGTTGAAGATGACCTCGATGACGACGGCGCCGCCCATAAGGTAACCGATCTTAAGACCGAGGGTGGTGACCGGGGTGATCAGCGCGTTGCGCAAAACGTTGATGCCGACGACGACCTTCTCGGGAACGCCGGCGCCACGGGCCATGCGGACGTAGTCCTTGTCGAGCTCCTCAACCATGGCCGTACGCACGATACGAGTCATCTGGCCCGTCAGCGGGAATGCCAGAGCGATAGCGGGCATGATCATACGTCCCAGATAGCCAGCCGGGTTGGTGGTGAAGTGAGGCAGAGCACCGGATGCCGGGAGCACCTTAAGGTAGGAAGAGAACAGCAGAATCAACAGAACGGCAAGCCAGAACGACGGGGTTGCCAAGCCGGCGATGGAAAAGACGCGGATCACTTGGTCCGGCCATTTATCGCGATACAGTGCCGCGATGACGCCGAGCAAAAACGAGACGACCGCGCCGATGGCAAGACCGATGAAGGTCAGCTGCATCGTGACGGGCAGGGCCGTGGAGATGCGCTTGGCAACGGAGTTGCGAGCAGCACCATAGGTGCCCATGTCACCATGGATCAGATCGCCCATGTAGCGCACGTAGCGCACGGGCCAGGGGTCGTCCAGACCATACTTCTCATGGTACTCGGCAACCGCCTCGGGCGAGGCACCGTCACCCAACGCCGTATAGGCGGGGTCGGTCTTGGAGAACGACATAAGGAAGAACACCAGGACGGTGACGCCCAATGCCATGATCGGCAGCGCCACGAGACGCCTTCCAATCAAACGTAGAAAGTTGTTCACGTTCTCTCCCCTTTCTTTTGTCGGTAGGACCAACTGGTATATGAGTATGGATACTCATTACAAGACCCGAGCGACATCGAGGCCGCCCGGGTCTTTGTTTCAACTATGAGGATACGGCCCCAATGACCGACATCCTGCATACAGACTCAAGCGAGTCTTACGCCTTGACGGTCGCAACGCCCCTGAAGGACATGCTCGTCGTGCCGATGCCCTTGAAGCCATCGAGGGCCTCGCCGTTGGGCGCAGTGGACGGATCGTCCCAGGAAGCGGAGACGGTCTTGACGTGGACAACGGGGTACAGAACGGCGTTGTCGGCAATGATGTCGAAGCACTCGTTCCACTTCTTCTGCTGCTCGTCGCCCTCGGCGGCAAGAGCCTCGTCCATGAGACTGTGGAGCTTCTGCCACTCAGCGGACTCCTTCCACGGGCAACGGGTCTGCATCCAGACGTTGTCGCCGTACCACCAGTTGAGCAGCAGGTCGGGGTCGGCGCCGAAGCAGGAAGGATCGCCAGGGGCAAGGAGGATATCGTAGGCCTCGCCGCCGTCGATGGCAGCGTAGGTGGCCGGCGAGGTATCGGTCTGGATGGTCACATCGAAGCCGAGAGCGTCGAGGTCGTTCTTGACCTGGGCGGCCATGCCCTTAATCTGCTCGTTGTCGGTGGTGCGCAGGGTGATGGCACCCGGGGTGATGCCGGACTCCTCGATGAGCTTCTTGGCCTTCTTGGCGTCGGTCTTGTACACCGTGGAAGCCTCATGATAGTTGGTGAAGCTCTTGGGCAGGTAGCAGCTGGCAGCGGTGGCAAGGCCGGCGAAGGTGTTGGTGATCATCTTCTCGGTGTCGAGCGCGTACATGACGGCCTGACGGACCTTGACGTTGTTCCAAGGCTCCTTGGCGACGTTGAACATGATGAAGCGGGTGCCGAAGCCCTGGACGTTGTCGATCTTGCAGCCAGCGCTCTCGAGCTGGTCGACGGCGTCAGCGGTGACGAGCTCCATAACGAGCGTGGAGCCTTCCTGCTGGGCGGTAACGCGAGCGGTGGGGTCGGTCAGGATGCTGTACTGGATCTTCTTATCCTCGGCAGCATACTCACCGTTGTACTCGGGGTTGGGAACCAGGGTGATCTCGGTATCGGAGATAGAGTCGTACATCCAGGGGCCGGAACCGATCGGCTGCTTGGCGCGATCCTCCTCGGACTGAGTAGCCGGGGTAACACGGATGATGGCCAGACGATCCTTGAGCAGGGAGAAGTTGGGGACCTTGGTCTTGACCGTTACAGTGCTGGCATCCTTGGCCTCGATGGACTCGAAGGGCTGGAAGAACGGAGCATAGGTAGCGGAAGCAGCGCAAGCGGTGTAGGAAGCGACGACGTCGTCAGCAGTGACCTCGGTACCATCGGAGAACTTGGCGCCCTTGCGGATGGTGACCTCGAAGGTAGTGTCGTCCACGGACTTGGGATCGTCGGTGGCAAGCTCGTTGAAGGTGCTGTAGTCGTGGTAATCGATGCCGTAGAGACCCTCGACGACGTGCCAGTTAGCACCCAGGCCCACAGCGGAGCCGGTGCTGGCGGGATCGAAGCTGGACGGAGCGTAAGCGGAACCAGCGGTAATCACACCGCCGCCACGGTTGGCGGAATCGGCGGAACCGGAAGCGGAACCCTCGTCGTTGGAGCTGCCACCGCAGCCGGTGAGACCAAGCCCTGCGACAGCAGCGACGCTGCCGGTGAGGCCGAGGAACGAACGCCTGGACATACCCTTGTTGATGATGGCCATGTCTTCTCCTATCAATAGAGAATCTTACCCGGGAGCACCTAGACTTGCCCCCGCGCAACTTGCGGACGATATATACCTTACCTACCGACGAACCCAACTGAGGTGCCGCGCTCGGCGACCGATACATACATACGCTTGAACGGTATTTACTACCGTTCACCGAATTCATTGACAAACGATTCGCCAGACAGTATGTATCGACGAGGTGAGATATCAGTCATCGTCAACCCGCAGGATAGCAGGGTTGTTCACCATGGCTAGTCAAACGTTTTAGCGTTAATAAAACCCGAAATCGACAGGTAATCGCCGCGAAATAAATGATTGAAAATCGGCCAATCATGTATATCAGTTGTTTAGAAGCACGTTTAGTTTTCGGAACGGTTGGCCGATGCCTGGGCGCGTTCGGCATTCCATGCAACAAGTGCCTCGTGGACCGCTTTGGCGACATCGGCCGGAACGCCTCGAACTTCCGCGATCTCTTGCTCGCTCGCCGCGCGCAAACGCTTCATCGAGCCAAAATGGCGCATAAGGGCACGTTTTCTGGTGGGTCCCACGCCTGGAACGTCATCGAGTACCGAAACCGTCATGGCTTTATCGCGCAATTCGCGATGGAACGTGATGGCAAAACGGTGCGATTCATCGCGCACCTGTTTGATTAGATAGAGCGACGCGGACCCGGTCGGAAGCACGACTGGAGTCTCGTCCCAAGGCACGAAAACCTCCTCATCGGCCTTTGCCAAGCCACAAACTGGTATATCGAGCCCAAGAGCCTCAAGTTGCTTGATCGCAGCGGTCAATTGCGGCTTACCGCCATCGACAACGAGCAAATCGGGGCGCGATCCAAAGCGCTCGTCGGCCATGCGCTCGGGAGCATAGCGTCGTCCCAAAACCTCGGACATCGACACGAAGTCGTTTGCCTCGTCCAATTCGGCCTGAATTTTAAAACGACGGTACTGGCTCTTGTCGGCGCGCCCGTTGGTAAACACCACCATCGAGGCGACCGTAAAGGTGCCATGCAGTGTAGAGATATCGAAGCACTCGATACGCAACGGCGGCGATGGCAGCGCCAACGCACTTTCGAGCTCCAGGAGCGCTTGATTGGTGCGGTCGTCAGCGTACCCCGTTCGCATCATGTAGCGCATGAGGGCATGGCGCGCATTTTTGGATGCCATATCGAGCAGACGGTGCTTTTCGCCACGCTGCGGCCTATGGAGATGGCAGGAACGCTCACGCTTGCCCGCAAGCCACTCCCCCAGCGCCTCCGCATCCTCAAGCTCGACGGAAAGGTTGACCTCAGCTGGAATATCAGCCGTCTCGTCGTAATAGCGCTTAAGAAAGCCCGACTGGAGCTCTTCCTCGTCAACATCAAGACCCTTGTCGAGAATGAACTCGCAGGTGCGAACTGTTCGGCCCTCGCGAACGACGAAGACGCAAGCGGCGGAGATGGTCTCCTCGCGATAGAACCCGATGACATCGATATCGACACTGGAGGGAAAAACGACTTGCTGACGATCGTCCAGACCCCTGATGACCTCCAAACGACGTTTGACGCGTGCCGCGCGCTCAAAGTCGAGCGCCTCGGCGGCATCCGTCATCTCGGAGGTCAGCTCATCGACGACATCCTTGCGATGGCCCGACAAAAAGCGCTCGACACGCTTGACGTTCTTGGCATAGTCTGCCGGGGAAATCGCGCCGACACACGCACCCGGGCCGCGCCCGACATGGTAGTCAAAGCAGGGACGCCCGTTTTGTGCGCAAATCATATTGACGATGTCTTCCTCGCCCTTGTGGGACTCGATGGTACGGCGACAACGACGCCACTCCGCACAGGATGCAGAGCAGATGGGGATAACCTTGCGCAGCGTATCTATCGTCTCACGTGCCGCACGGCTATCGGTATAGGGTCCAAAATAGCGCGTTCCCGGCTTATGACGCTCACGCGTGTATTTGATCGCGGGATACAGGTCGCCCTTTGTAATGGCGATAAAGGGGTAGCTCTTGTCATCCTTGAGGTCGACGTTAAAGTACGGATGGTACTGGCCGATCAGGTTGCGCTCGAGTACAAGCGCCTCATGCTCGGTTTCGACAACGATGTAGTCAAAGCTCGCCACCAGCTGCATCATCAGCGGGATCTTTTGACGCTCATCCTGCAGTGTCACGTATTGACGCATGCGGGCGCGCAGGTTTTTCGCCTTGCCCACGTAGATGACATCGCCCTTGGCATCCTTCCAAAGGTAGCATCCGGGCTGTGTGGGAACGCGCGAAACCTGCTCGGCAAGCGTTGGTATGTTGTCGTGACCGGCCACGCGCACCTACTTGCGACGAAGCAGCGCCGAGACCTCGGGCATCTTAAGGACGACGGCAAGGCCAAAGGTAACAACAAGCGAGGCGACACCCGCAACGCAAACGTAGCCAAGAGTAATCAGAATCGAGCCGCCAAGTGCCCCGACAAAGTGTTCAAGCGCCCACATGACGCCGGCGCCTGCGGCAGCACCTAGGCCACCGAGCAAAAGGCCAAAGAAACCGCCATGTAGGATAGATTTGACCTGAAGGCCACGCAGGCGACGACGCAGCCACCACAGCGAACAGCCGACCAAGATCACGTAGTCGACGACATACGAAAGCGCGATTGCCGGCATACCGAAGCCCAGCACAACGCCAAACAGCAGAACCGAGCCGGCCTGGCCGATGGCGGAATACAGGCAATAGCGGCTATAGGGCTTCATGTCGAGCAAGGCAGAGAAGCTCTTCTGCATCAACACGACCACGCCGTAGAGCGGCAGCGAGAGCGCCAGGTAGGCAAGGTACTCGGACACCAGCGCCACGCCGGATTCATCGAACTTGCCAGCACAGTAGATCATATTGAGCGGACGTGCGAAGACAATCAGGTACAGTGCGAACGGAATCAGGAAGAACAGCATCTGGGCGACGCCACGCGAAATGCCCGTGCGAACGCTGTCGTAATCCTTCTCCTGTGCGTCATGAGAGAGCTCGGTATAGAGCGCCGTCGAAAGCGAGGCGGCAATCAGCGCGTAGGGCAGCGTGTACCACAGGCGCGCATAGGCGATGACGGAAGGACCCGTCTCGGGCTGGACCACCAGCGCGGCAGCGTTGGTGATAGAAGTCGAGACAAACATGCACACCGTGGCGAGCAGCGTCGGGATACCGAGCGCAATCGTCTGGCGCAGCGCGGGGTCCTTAAAGTCGATATGGATATGGGGATGCACGCCGTGCTTGCCAAGCGCGGGAATCTGACATGCCATCTGAACAAAGACACCGAGGGTCGTACCGGCCGCAATCAAGATGATGCCGGCACGTTCGCCAAACTGTGCGGACACGGGC
Organism: Collinsella sp. CLA-ER-H11; assembly: GCF_040092445.1. Taxonomy (NCBI): domain Bacteria; kingdom Bacillati; phylum Actinomycetota; class Coriobacteriia; order Coriobacteriales; family Coriobacteriaceae; genus Collinsella; species Collinsella sp. CLA-ER-H11. The sequence goes on from NZ_JBBNLN010000014.1 coordinate 27,485, forward strand.
GCAAAACCCATAAAGCTCGCAATGACGATCACATTGTTGAGGACCGGGGCAAACGTCGACCAGAAGTAGTCGCGGTGTGCGTTGAGAACGCCCGAGAACACCGAGCCCAAACCATAAAACAGAATCTGGATGGCAAAGAAACGGAACATGAACGCAGCGGTATCCATGCTGCCGCCGTCACCCGAAAGGAACGATTGCGTCCAGATAAAGCCCGGGGCGAACACGGTCCCCAGCAACGAAATGCCACCCAGCACCAAAAGCAGAATGCCGAGCAGGTTGCCCACGTACTCGTTCGAGGCCTCGCGACCCTGCTCACGCCTCACGCCCATGTACACGGGCAAAAACGCCGTCACGAGCATGCCGCCCATCACGAGTTCGTAGAGCATATTGGGCAGGTTGTTGGCGACCTGATAGGAGGACGAGAGTAGCGACATGCCGATAGCGGCCGCCATTGCCCACGTGCGGATAAAACCGGTGACGCGAGACACGATGGTCAGGATGGTCATAAGCCCGGCGGAACGACCAACCGTGGAGTAGTCCGACGAGCCCATGTCGTCAGTGTCATCTCGCGACGAAGAAGCTTCGGATGAGGGTGTCTGAGGCGCAGATTCTTTTGCAAAATGAGCTCCGCGCTTCAATTCTTCCTGCGGCATCGCTCAGTCCTCTCTCGTAATCGCGGCAACCGTCGCCCCGCAAAATGCAATTAAATCATCGGGTGCAAGCTCGAGCTGATAACCACGCTTGCCTCCCGAAATAAAAATGGTATCCCAAAGGACACATGTCTCATCAATGAGCATCCGGTAGCGTTTTTTCATACCGACCGGGCTGCAGCCGCCGCGAACGTAGCCAGTCGCCGCAAGCAAATCCTTCACATGCATCATGGCCAAGGACTTCTCCCCCGCGGCACGCGCGGCGGACTTTAGATCGAGCTCATCGGCAACAGGGATACAGCACACGACATAGTCGTTGGACGGTGTCACGCAGACCAAAGTCTTAAATCCTTGACCGGGCTCCTCGCCAAGCTGCTCCGAAATCGCGACCCCCAGGCCCACCGACTCATCACCATCGTCTTCGTACGTATGTAGAACATAGGAAATGCCGGCGCTTTCCAGCTCGCGCATCGCATTGGTTTTTGGCGTCTTTACAGCCTTTGCCATGACATATCCTTTCCCTCGCATTCGGACGCAAGGATTAAGTATATGTCCAATTCGGCTGCATACGTCACTTCGGCACAGCAAGCGCCATCGAATCACAAGGAGTCGATGGCGCCCATAAACTGAATCGCCTACTTATTGAGCATCAAGTTGAGCTTGACGCTCCCGGTCACGCCTGAGCAACGGCGCCAAAAACTTGCCCGTATAACTCTGCGGACAGTCCGCAACCTGCTCCGGTGTGCCCGAAACCACGACGGTTCCGCCGCCGTTACCGCCCTCGGGACCCATATCGATCAGGCGGTCGGCAACCTTGATGACATCAAGGTTGTGTTCAATCACCAGCACCGTGTTGCCCGCATCGACCAAGCGCTGCAGCACATCGAGCAGCTGGCGGACGTCCTCAAAATGAAGGCCGGTCGTCGGCTCGTCCAAAATATAGAACGTCTTGCCCGTCTGGCGTCGATGAAGCTCCTTGGCGAGTTTCACACGCTGCGCCTCGCCACCCGAAAGCGTCGTGGCGGGCTGGCCCAGGCTCACGTAGCCCAAGCCTACATCGTACAGCGTCTGAAGCTTGCGCTTAATCTGCGGGATATTCCCAAAGAAAGCCAGTGCCTCGGTGACGCTCATGTCAAGTACGTCCGAGATGGTCTTGCCACGGTAGGTGACCTCGAGTGTCTCGCGGTTGTAGCGTTTACCGCCGCAAACTTCGCAGGGAACGTAGATATCGGGAAGGAAGTGCATCTCGATCTTGATCTGTCCGTCGCCCTTGCACGCTTCACAGCGCCCGCCACTCACATTAAAGGAGAAACGACCCGGCGAGTAGCCGCGCGCCTTCGACTCCGGCGTACTCGCAAACAGCGCGCGAAGATCATCCCACAGGCCGATATAGGTAGCAGGGTTGGAACGCGGCGTGCGGCCAATCGGCGACTGGTCGATATCGATAACCTTATCGATACACTCGATGCCCTCGATTTTCTTATACGGACCCACAGGGCGCGTCGAACGGTGAATGGCATTCGTAAGGGCAGGCGCAATGGTGTCGGTAACCAGGGAGCTCTTGCCCGATCCCGACACGCCGGTAACAACCGTAAGCGTACCAAACTCGATCTTGGCGGTAACGTTTTTGAGGTTGTTGGCTCGAGCGCCCGTAATTTTAAGGCAGCCGCGACCGGGCTTGCGCCGTTCATCAGGCACCCGGATCATTCGTTTGCCGGTCAGATAAGCGCCCGTCATCGACTCAGGACAAGCCATAATATCGGCAGGCGTTCCCGCCGCGACTACGTGTCCGCCGTTGACGCCGGCGCCGGGCCCCATGTCGATCACGTAGTCGGCGGCACGGATTGTATCCTCGTCGTGTTCGACGACGATAACGGTATTGCCGATATCGCGCAGGCGCTCGAGCGTCTTGATCAGGCGCTCGTTGTCACGCTGATGAAGACCGATCGAGGGCTCATCCAGAATATAGAGCACGCCCATGAGACCCGCGCCGATCTGCGTTGCCAGGCGAATACGCTGCGCCTCGCCACCAGAAAGCGTCGCCGAGGCACGATCGAGCGTCAGATAGTCGAGTCCAACATCGACCAGAAAACGCAAGCGCTCCAGGATTTCCTTGACGATGCGCCCGCCGATAAACTGTTGGCGCTCGGTGAGCTCCAGGCCCTCAAAAAACTCGAGCGACTCACGGCACGACAGGCAACAAACCTCGTAAATGGACTTGCCGCCCACGGTGACGGCGAGCATCTCAGGGCGCAAACGAGCGCCGTGGCAGCTCGAGCACGGTTCCTCGCGAATGTACTTCTCCAAGCGCGCCTTGGTGTTCTCGTTCGTCGTCTCGGTATAGCGTTCGTACAGGATGTTGCGAACGCCCGAAAACTTGGTATCCCACTGGCTACGACGTCCGTCGAGCTTTTGGTAGTCAACCGAGATCTTCGTATCGCCCAGGCCATCCAAGAATGCACGACGTACGCGAGGGGGCAAGTCCTCCCACGGCGTATCGGTGCCCACCTTAAAGTGTTTACAGACCGCAGCAAAAATCTGCGGGTAGTAGTTCGAATTGCCAAACAGGCTACCAAAGACTCCGTCGGCAATGGACTTCGAGGGGTCCTCGATCAGCGCCTCGGCATCAACGGTTTTCTTAAAGCCCAGGCCATCGCACTCAGGACATGCGCCATAGGGAGCGTTAAACGAAAAATCACGCGGCTGAAGATCGTCAATGGAGTGTCCATGCTCCGGGCACGCCAAGGCCAACGAATACTCCAGCAGCTCGCCCTCGGTCCCCTCGGGAGCATCACGATCGGGCAGCATGTACACGTTTACATTGCCGTGAGCCAGCGCGGTCGCCTGCTCAACAGACTCGGCGATACGGCCCAGAGAATTCTCACGGATCACGATGCGATCGACCACGACCTCGATATCGTGCTTGAACTTCTTGTCCAGATCGATCGGATCGTCGAGCGAGCGCACTTCGCCGTCGACACGCACGCGGCTAAAGCCCTCGGCGCGAAGGTCCTCAAACAGTTTGGTGTACTCGCCTTTTCGCCCGCGCACCACCGGTGCCAGCACAAACGCGCGGCGACCCTCCCCCGCCGCCAAGACTTTGTCGGCAACCTGGTCGGTCGTCTGGCGCTCAATGACGCGGCCGCATTCGGGACAGTGCGGGGTGCCCACACGGGCGAACAGCAGGCGCAGATAGTCATAAATCTCGGTTACGGTGCCAACCGTCGAGCGAGGGTTTTTAGACGTCGTCTTTTGGTCGATCGACACCGCCGGCGAAAGGCCGTCGATTGAATCCAAGTCGGGTTTGTCCATCTGGCCCAAGAACTGGCGCGCATAGCTCGAAAGACTCTCGACGTATCGACGCTGGCCCTCGGCATAGATAGTGTCAAATGCCAGCGAACTCTTGCCCGAGCCAGAAAGACCGGTAATGACCACGAGTTGGTCACGCGGAATGGAAACATCGATATCACGGAGGTTGTGCTCACGAGCGCCGCGAATAACGATAGAAGAATCAGACATGGAAGCTCCTTGCCTCCTATTGCATCGAATCATACTGCCGATGAGTTTAGCGCACTCGACGCGCACAGATGTTCGTAATACAAGATTCGCAGACCTTTAGCTTTGCGTATCGGGCGCTTTGTTTCTCGAAATGCCGTGGAAAGGTTACAGTAATCTAATACTGAACTTAATTTGCTGTAACAGAGGAACGTCCATGACCGAAGATATCCCCCTTGAAATCACTTCGAGCGACATGGCCAATCTGCCCATATTCATCGCCGTCCTTATCGTGGCCGCCGTCGTCGTGCGCGTGTATTTTTCAATCAAACACAATGAAAAGCCGCCCATTGCCCGCGTCTTTTGGTGCGCGACGCTCCTCATCCCGCTCGGCGTGGTAGCTGCATGGGTTACGAATCAATTGCTCGTAAATGAGGACAGTTCCCTATGGCTCCTTTCTTATTCGGCGCTCGGTGCTGCCGCCGTCATACTTCTTGTCGAACCCTTGGTTTCGGGGCTTATCGACCAAACCGATCTTGCGACGGGAACGGTTGCCTGTATTTGCCGTGACATCCTTGTCATCGCCGCTGTTTCAGCGCTCTCGTTCGTTTCACTCGAAATTGCCTGTAACGAAACGTTCTATCGCATTCCCGCCAACTCATTCGGGTTTTCCGTCGGGCTGCTCGCGACGGTTCTGCTCTCCCTTTATTTGCTGGGACAGCGTCATGGAGGCGTCATGGCCCTCGTGCCCGTCGCCTGTTGCATCCTTGGCATTGCCGAGCACTTCGTCATAACGTTTAAAGGTGAGGCCATCCTGCCAAGCGATATCTTGGCCCTTGGCACCGCAATGGAAGTGAGCGAGGGATACGAGTTTACCTTTACCGCCGGAATCGTAACCTCTCTAGCCCTGCTGGAGATTTCCCTGGGGCTTCTTTCGCTTATCCGACCGAGAAAGCTCCGTACACCCACCCATGTGTTCCCCGCAATCGCCGCTAACCTCTGCGCTTTTCTGCTAGTGACCGTTGTGGGGCTCTCGGGCTTTTCCAGCATCGACTTGGAGCAGGCGCTGAATTTTGGATTTGACCGTTGGCAGCCCATCACCACGTATGCGTCTCAGGGTTTTATCACTTCGTTCACCGAAATGGTCAACGAGTTGCCCATTGAGAAGCCCGAAGACTATACGCCCGATGAGGCGCAGAGCATCGAGCAGGAGCTCGCCGCCACCTACGACAGCACGTATGGCTCGAGCGAGCAGCGCGCGGCGGCCGTTGCCCAGTTCAATGAAATCAAGCCGACGATTGTTGCCGTCATGAACGAGAGTTTTAGCGACCTTTCGTGCTTTGAGCAGCTCCAGGCGGCCGGGTACACCGGCCCCGCATTCTACAACTCACTTCCCGACACACTTGTTCGCGGCACCATGCTCGCTTCGGTCGCCGGTGGCGGAACGGCGAACTCCGAATTCGAATTTTTGACCGGAGCGACAACGGCCTTTGTCGGATTAGGCAAAATCCCCTATCAGCTATATCAGATGAATGGCGTCAACAGCCTGGCAAAGGACCTTAAGGAGCTTGGGTATACCGCTACCGCTATGCACCCGCAAAACCCCGTCAACTACCATCGAGATAAAATCTATCAGCAGCTGGGCTTTGGAGACTTTCTTTCAATCGGCGATTTCGAAGGTGCGCCCTGTTACCATGCCGGCGTATGCGACTACGCCACCTACGACAAGATACTCGACCTGCTTAGAACCGACGAAGCCCCGCAGTTCATCTTTGACGTCACGATGCAAAATCACGGCGGCTACGACTATGGCACCGTTCCCGCCGAGGAGCTGACAAACTATTGGGTCGAGGGAGCCAGCGAGGGCGCCAATAGCGCGCTCAACACCTATCTTACCTGCATCAACGCATCTGACCGGGACCTCGAGTACTTTATCAACGAGCTCCGCAATATCGGCAGACCGGTTGTCCTTGTCTTTTTTGGCGACCATCAGCCGAGCGCCGCAACGACCCTCAACGACGAGCTGTACCCTCAGGAAGATACGGCAAGCCACGCTTTCCGTATCTATCAGTCGACATATTTTGTCTGGGCTAACTATGAAATCGCCGGCAATACCGAGCTCAACGTCTACGACACCGTCGGGGCAAACGAGATTGCAGCCATTACCCTTAATAAGATCGGCGCCCCGCTCACCGACTATCAAAAGGCTCTGCTTGCAACAAGGTCAGATGTGCCCACCATCAATGTCGCCGGCTACCTTGGTGCCGACGGGCTGCGCTACGACTTGGAATCTGAAGATAGCCCATACGCCTCGACGATCGACAAGCTGCAGCGCATGCAATACCTCGAGTTCGCCAGCAAAGTTCAGTAAGCCCGCCCATTCGTTTGGACCCATCGTATTGCAAGCACGCTCGGCCCAAATGCATCGCAAATGATTCCCGCTCGCAAACGAGGGTACAATGACGCTCGTGTCACACCACGGGGCCCCGGCCCCAACATATACAAAGGAGTCATACATGGGTTGCGAGCACGCACAGGCCGCCGGCGGACAAACGTCGCCGTCGCAATTTGAGGAGAACACGCTGTCCGAGGTCAAACGCGTCATCGCCGTGCTTTCCGGCAAGGGCGGTGTCGGCAAGTCGTTTGTCACCGGTGCCATCGCCACCGAGCTTGCCCGTCACGGCCACAAGGTCGGCGTCCTCGATGCCGACATCACCGGTCCCTCCATCCCCAAGATGTTCGGTATGAGCGGACGCCACGTCCATGCCCTCGGCAACCTTATGCTGCCCGAAATCTCCGAGCACGGCGTCAAGGTCATGAGCTCCAACCTGCTGCTCCAAAACGAGACCGACCCCGTCCTTTGGCGCGGTCCGGTCATCGCAGGCGCCATTAGGCAGTTCTGGAGCGAGACCTCGTGGGGCCCCATCGACTACCTGCTGGTCGACATGCCTCCGGGAACAGGCGATGTCGCGCTCACCGTCTTCCAGTCGTTGCCCGTCGACGGCATCGTCATCGTCACGAGCCCGCAGGATCTGGTCTCGATGATCGTCGCCAAGGCGGTCAACATGGCCGAGAAGATGAACGTCCCCATTCTGGGCATTGTCGAGAACATGAGCTATATTGAGTGTCCCGACTGCGGCAAGAAGATCGAGGTCTTTGGCAAGAGCAAGCTCCCCGAGGTCGCAGAACGCTATAACCTCGACATCTTGGGCCAGCTTCCCATCAATCCGGCACTCGCCGAGGCCTGCGATAAGGGCGAGGTCGAGACCGCACTGCCCGATGGCATGTTGCCCAAGGCAGTCTCTGCCGTCGAGGCTATTACCCCGCACGAGACCGACGAGGCCTAAGTGAACACGAGCGCCTTCTATGACGTCCTGGTAATCGGCGGCGGGGCTTCAGGCCTCGCCGCCGCCATTACGGCTGCACGTGCTGGCAAAAGCGTCTGCATCGTTGAGCGCGATGTCGCCTGCGGCCTTAAGCTCCTTGCGACCGGTAACGGCCGCTGCAACCTCTCCAACGAATCGATTGATCCTCAGCGGTATAACCACCCCGCATTCGTCGAATCTGTCATGGGCCCCCAACCCGAACAAGAGCTTATGGGTTTCTTCTCCTCGCTGGGCATCATGACAACCTCCGAGGAAGGCCGGCTATACCCGCGCTCCCTTCGCGCAGAATCGGTGCGCGACGCGCTTCTCAACGTTTGCGACCGCCTAGGTATCACCTTAATCTGCGGAGCCAACGTTGCCTCGGCGCACAAAGCTTCCGAAGGCTGGACACTCCAAATAGACCGTCCAGCGCGGGCACTCAAGGCAAAAAAGCATGACAACCGAAAATCGGAGCTCCGCTCGCTTCGGAAAGCGCTCGCCGATGTCCCTCGCAAGAACGAGGCCCTGGAGGCACATGCCGTAATTATCGCCACGGGTGGCAACCCCACCTGTATCGCCGGTACGTTTAGCCTCCCCCTCACTTCGCTGCGCCCCATCCTCTGCCCCGTATCGGCAACGGTCGTCGGCGATCGGGCGGCACTCAAGACGTTGGACGGTCTGCACGTCCGCGCCCGCTTGACGCTCGCCCGCAATCATAATGAGCTCTGGCACGAAGACGGTGAAGTCCTGTTTCGAACCTTCGGGATCTCGGGCGTCGCTGTCTTCAACCTCTCCCGTCGTATCCAGCGCGGCGATACGATCCTGCTCGACGTTTTCCCCGACCTCTCTAAAGACGAGTTGCTCGATATGCTTAACCGGCGCGTTAAGCTGCTCGGCGGCTTTTCGCCCCGCGATCCCCGTTGGCTCGACGGCATGCTCGCCCCGCAACTCTCCCGCGTCGTCTGCACAGCGTTCGAGCAGTGCCATCCAGGCTCCAACGATGTCATCCACCTGGTCTCGATCCTCAAGCATTTTAAGTTGCTCGTCGAAGGAACCGCCGAGGAGCGCTCGGCGCAGGTCACGCGTGGTGGCGTATCTGTCGAGAGCATCTCAACACCCAGTCTACGCGCGCGCAGCGTTGTCGACACCCCGCTTTACGTCTGCGGCGAAGCGCTCGACATCGACGCCGATTGCGGAGGCTTTAACCTTGCGTGGGCATGGCTCTCGGGCATTCGCGCTGCAAGCAGCCTGTAGCCGCGCAGTCTATAATCAAAAACGCATTCGGGCCGTCTGGGATACCGGACGGCCTCTTTCTTGCCTCTAAGGAGACCTCGATGATTGAAATCACCCAAGTCAACGCGTCGCTCGATGAAGCCGGCGATGAAAATGCCTGCCTCATTGTTGGCAAGCGAGTCGCCAAGCGCGTCCTACGTTGCAAAGACTCCGAGATCAAGTCCATCGAGCTCCACCGCAAGTCAATCGACGCTCGCAAAAAACGAGACGTCCATTTTATCCTGAGCTTTCGTGTTGAGCTGACCAGTCCCCACCTCGAGCGAGAAGCGGTCGACAGCGTTTCCGAGCGTGACCGCTCGCGCGTACGCGCGATAAAAGACGATGGGTCTTCATTCCCCACCCCCGTCTCCGACGCACCTCAAGAACGCCCTGTCGTTGTCGGCGCCGGATGCGCTGGCCTTTTCGCCGCGCTAACGCTCGCCGAAGCAGGTCTTAAGCCCTTGCTCATCGAGCGCGGCGACCCGGCATTTCGCCGCTCGCATGCGATCGACCTCTTTCTAAAGGAGCGCATCCTCGACCCCGAGAGTAATATCCAGTTTGGTCTGGGCGGCGCGGGGACCTTCTCGGACGGCAAGCTCAATACGGGAACAAAAAATCCCGCCCATCGCCTTATCCTCGAAACCTTCGTCGAGGCGGGTGCGCCCCGCGATATTCTGTGGGATGCCAAGCCGCACATTGGCTCCGACATCCTTCCCACGGTTGTCACCGCTATATCCCAGCGCATCGAGCAGCTCGGAGGTATCGTCCGTTATCGAACAAAGCTCGTCGACATTCACATCGACGCGTCTGGCGCCATCACCGGTATTGATGTCCAATCGTCCCAAGACGCCGCTTACGAGCCAATCGAGACAAAGCACCTCATCCTCGCCTGCGGGCATTCTGCTCGCGATATTTTTGAGCTCCTTAAGGACCACAACGTGGCCCTCGCACAAAAGACCTTTGCCATGGGCGTTCGCATCGAGCATCCGCAGCGCGACATCGACCGAGCCCAATATGGAGCCTTGGCAGGACATCCTGCCCTCGGAGCAGCCCCCTACAAGCTCGTCGCCCATCTTCCCAACGGCCGCAGCGTGTTCTCGTTTTGCATGTGCCCCGGCGGGCAGGTTGTCGCCGCCTCTTCCGAGCAGGGCCACCTGTGCGTCAACGGCGCCAGCCTCAATGCCCGCGACGGACGCAACGCAAACGCCGCCCTGCTCGTTAACGTCACGCCTGAGGACCTTCCCAACGATGACCCGCTCGCCGGCATCGAGCTCCAGCGCGCCTGCGAGGCGGCCGCCTATCGCCTAGGCGGTTCCAACTGGAACGCACCGGCACAACTCGTCGGAGATTTCCTCGCAGGACGCGCCAGCAAGGCGCCCGGAAAGGTAAAGCCCACCTATCCGCTCGGTGTGACCTGGACGGCAATTGACGAAGCCCTGCCGCAGCATATCGTCGAGTCGCTCCGCCTGGGACTTCCCCTACTCGGAAAAAAGCTACGAGGCTACGACCGCCCCGATGCCGTTCTTACCGGCGTGGAGACTCGTTCGAGCTCACCTGCCACTGTCACCCGAGACCGAACGTGCCATGCCGTGTCGACCCCGGGCCTCTACCCTTGTGGTGAGGGAGCTGGATATGCTGGCGGCATCATGAGCGCGGCCACCGACGGCATCCGTTGTGCTGAAGCCCTGATCGCAGACCTCTAACGCACGAATTCCAGCGCGCAAAAGACATAGGCCCCGAGCTCGACAGGGAACTCGGGGCCTGTTCGCTATTTCTTAAACCGTGCACCCTGGCGTTTTCTGCCCGATGCGAACGTGGAACCCTTGCGGGCCTGCGAACGTAAGCGCTCGATCGTCTCGTCCTCAGACGCACCCTCGAGCATCGCCCGAATCTGAACGACGGCATCGCGCAGGCGCGCCGCCTCCTCAAAGTCCATGGCGGCAGAAGCGTTGCGCATATCCTCTTCCATGGTTTCGACGATCCGCACAAGCTCGTCATGCGGCAGTTCTTCCAACTGCTCCGCAAGTGTCTGCTCGGGTGCCACCGTTTCCGGCACGCCGCCCTCGCCCGACTCATCGGGCGTATAGAATGCACCATGACCAAGAGAGTCGCCCTTCGAGCGCCCCTTGGAACCCACGGTTTTTTCGGCCTCGGCAATAAAACTTGAGATGTCGTTGATGGCCTTGCGCACCGTCTTGGGCACAATGCCATGCTCTTCGTTATATGCCATCTGAATCTCGCGGCGGCGCTGCGTCTCCTCGATGGCCTCTTTCATCGAATCGGTCACAACGTCCGCATACATGATGACTTCGCCATCGGCGTTACGGGCCGCACGGCCAATCGTCTGAATCAGTGAGCGGCGGTTGCGCAAGAAGCCTTCCTTATCGGCATCGAGAATTGCCACCAGTGAGACCTCGGGGAGATCCAAGCCCTCGCGAAGCAGGTTGATGCCAACGAGAACATCGATCTTGCCCTCGCGCAGCGTTCGCAGGATCTCGACACGGTCCATTGTCGCCGTATCAGAGTGCATGTAATTGACCTTAATGCCCGCATCAAGTAGATGGTCGGTCAGGTCCTCGGCCATGCGCTTGGTCAACGTGGTCACCAGCACGCGCTCCTTGCGGGCAACGCGCTCGCGAATCTCGTCCTCAAGATCGTCAATCTGGCCGCGTACTGGACGCACATCGATCTTGGGATCGAGCAGACCGGTCGGACGAATAATCTGCTCAACGTCGTTCTGGCTCACCCGCAGCTCATAGTCGCCCGGTGTTGCCGAAACGTAGATGAACTGGGGTATCCTTGCCTCAAACTCATCGAAACGAAGCGGGCGGTTATCGAGCGCCGAGGGCAGGCGAAAACCGTGTTCCACCAGTGTCACCTTACGCGAGCGGTCACCTTCGTGCATACCGCGAATCTGCGGCACCGTCACATGGCTCTCATCGATGATGCAGAGCATATCTTTGGGAAAGTAATCGATTAGGGTAAACGGCGGCTCGCCCGGCTTGCGACCATCCAGATGACGCGAGTAGTTCTCGATGCCGTTGCAAAAGCCCATCGTCTCGAGCATCTCAAGATCATAATCGGTGCGCTGCTGCAGACGCTGCGCCTCGAGCAACTTGTCGGTCGCCTTGAGCTCCGCCACGCGCTTCTCGCACTCTTCGCTGATCGATTTCAGAGCCGCCTTGACCTTCGGCTTCTCGGTCACGTAGTGCGATGCCGGCCATACGGGAATGGCCTCATACTCACGAAGCATCTCACCGGTGACCTCATCGATCTCGGCAATCAGCTCGACCTCATCGCCAAAGAACTCAAACCGCAACGGATGCTCGGCATAAGGCGGATACACGTCGACAACATCGCCGCGCACGCGGAACGTGCCACGCGCCAGGTCATAGTCATTGCGATCATATTGAATGTCGATAAGCGCATGGATAAAGTCATCGCGCTCGAGCGGCACCTTCTTGTCGACGTTTGGAGCCAGACCCGCATAGTCCTCAGGAGAGCCAATGCCATAGATACACGAGACCGATGCGACAACGATCACATCACGTCGAGAGAGCAGTGACGCGGTCGCCTGATGGCGCAGCATCTCGACCTCTTCGTTAATCGAGGAGTCTTTCTCGATATATGTATCGCTTTGCGGCACATACGCCTCGGGCTGATAGTAATCGTAGTACGAGACGAAGTAGACCACAGCGTTATTGGGAAAGAACTCTTTGAGCTCGCTCGCAAGCTGAGCGGCGAGCGTTTTATTCGGAGCCATGACAAGGGTCGGCTTACCCAAGGCCTCAATGGTTTTGGCCATCGTAAAAGTCTTACCCGAACCAGTCACACCCAGCAAAACCTGATAGCGGTCTCCGTCCCTCACGCCCCGCACAAGTGACTCAATGGCCTTGGGCTGGGAACCGGCAGGCTCATAGGGGGAAACGACTTCAAACGGCACCTCAGCGCCCTCAACGCCAAAGCGCTTAAGTTCACCACCAACGCGTTCTACTTCAAATTCCGCCATGGATACTCCTAACTCATACATCTGCAGTATACGCAGGCGGTGGGCTTAGTCCTATACGAACCGATCGGGATAGAGAGTCTTATATCGAACCCAGGCATTATTGACGCGAATCAGATAAGCCTGAGTTTCAGGGAAGGTAATCGCATTATGGAGTGACGTGTTCTGCTGCGCCCATCCGTCGACATTGCCCATACCGGCGTTATAGGCGGCGATGGCACTATCCGTCGACCCGTTGAAATAGGCGAGAAGATACGAGAGGTATGCGCAGCCAAACTCGATATTCGTAGCTGGATCGTTAAGGTTGTCGGCCGAATACTCCCCACCATCGACAAGGCCCTTGGCAATCATATCCTGGGCAGTCTCGGGCATCAGCTGCATCAATCCCTGAGCACCCTGATTCGACTCGGCCTCGGGATCCCAGTTCGATTCCGACTTAATGACAGCGCACACCAGATACGGATCCAGATTATGCGAAATACTGGATTGCTTTACATACGCCTCGTAGTCAATCGGATACAGCGGCTTAAAGAAAGCGGCAGGGGCACACGAGTAGACGAGCGAAATAAGGCCGAAGACGAACACAACGGCAAGTGGCGCCACGCGATACCACGTAAAGAAACGTGCCTTAGGCATCGGCCTCCTCCTTATCCGGAGTATCTATAAACCCGTGGCATGCAAGCCATGAGTCAAGCTGCTCAAAGAGCGAATTATCGCCTGCGGCATTATCAATCACCGTTGTAGCGAGATTGCACAGCGCAGACTCATCGGGCTGGCAAGCAGAACGAGCATCGAAATCGGATGGCTCCATGCCACGTTGAATAGCGCGCTCGCGACGAACTGACAAAGGGGCGCTGATGACCAGAATTTCATCAGCCAAGCCAAATGCATCCTCAAAACCAGTCGGAGCAGAAACCTCGACCACCGCAAAGGGATAACGAGGAGATGAAACCGTACAACAAACCGGATCGAGAATCCTAAGCGAAAGCTGTTCAATCAGAACAGGATGCACGATGCCATTGAGCCGTGCGACCGAATCAGGAGAAGCGAAAGCTCGAGAAGCGAGGATACTGCGGCGAATGCCGCCTTCCTCATCCAAAATGTCCCAACCGAATTCATCCGCGAGAGTATTGACGATATCAGAGCCCGGCACATACAGAGATTTTGCAAGCTCATCCAGATCGATAAGCATAGCGCCACGAGATTCGAAATAGCGGCAGGCCGTCGACTTACCCGAAGCAATATTGCCCAAGACAAATACGGTAAACATCAAGCCCTCCCTAACGCCAATGCGAGTAATTATCGCTCAAATACACTAGAAGGACTCAAAATACAGCCAAAGAGTAAGAGCGCATACGGGGGAGGTAGGTCCCAAAGCACAACGTGTATACAACGCAAAAAGGGGGAGGCCGCGAGGCCTCCCCCTTCTCAGTTCAAGCGTACGGCTCGGTGCCGTCCACCGGTCAGCGGCGCCCTGGCCTCCCACGGGCTGACCCCGCAGTACTCTCGGCGCGATGGGGCTT
>NZ_JBBNLN010000015.1:0-39054 GCF_040092445.1 Collinsella sp. CLA-ER-H11
CCAGAGCATGGGGGGCACGCCCGGTCCCGTTCCGAACCCGGAAGCTAAGCCCCATCGCGCCGAGAGTACTGCGGGGTCAGCCCGTGGGAGGCCAGGGCGCCGCTGACCGGTGGACGGCACCGAGCCGCCGCAACGGATTGAGAAGGGGGAGGCCTCGCGGCCTCCCCCTTTTTGCGTTTATAGGGCCATCACTCCACTGTCGTTGTGTTTTTGACCCTCGCTTGTTGCATCTTCTGCGAACGGGCTACAATATCATAGTCTGTGCAGCATGGAGGTGATTATGGCCGAAGCCGGAATCGGTGTTGATATCGTCGAGATTTCCCGAATGAAATCAATCCTTGAGAAGACGCCCGCGTTTGCTCGGCGCGTGTTTACCGATGAAGAGCGTTCGTATTGCGATGCCTCGTCTCGTCCTGCCGCGCATTATGCCAGTCGTTTTGCTTCTCGCGAGGCGGTGCTTAAGGCGCTTGGTACGGGTTTTAGCCAGGGCGTTGGTCGTAAAGACGTTTCCGTAACGCGCGATAAGCTCGGCAAGCCAAAAGCGCTGCTTTCGGGCCGTGCTCTCGAAATCGCCCAGGAATTGGGCGTTGTCGAGGTCGCTCTTTCTATTACTCTGACGGGTGACTTGGCTGTCGCTAATGCCATTGCGATCACCGAGGATGCTCGACCTAAACCCAAGGAAGAAAAAGTGAGCACGAAGGAGCGCGTTGCTCAGACATTTAAAGAGGCTCGTTCTGTCTTAGACGAGCTTGAACAGCTGCAACAATCTGCTTTGTCGGAACATCTGGATGATGATCCGCAAGATGCGCTAGGAGCATAGATGAAACCGGTTTTGAGTACCGAGGAAGTCGTTCGCCTCGAAGATATTATCGAGCGTGAGGGTACCTCGAAGGCCGAACTCATGGAGTTGGCGGGCGAATTTGCTGCCAACGAGATTTTAAAGCTCAACCCCGATCGCGTTCTTGTATTGGTCGGTTTTGGCAACAATGGCGGAGATGGCTGGGTTGCCGCTGACATTCTGACTCATAAGGGCGTTGATGTAGATATCGTCTCCCCGGTTGAGCCGGATGAGATCCCGGCCGCTCTCGCTCGTCATGTCGCCCGTCGCACTGCTGGTCGCGACGTGCATGTGTGTGTCGGCCCCTCTCGTGATGAGCTGGAGGTGCTGATCGATAAGGCTGATGTTGTAGTCGATGCCATTTTTGGTACTGGTTTTCACGGTGATCTTCGTGCGCCGTTTTCAATCTGGATTCCCACGGTCAATGAAAATGCCGATTGCGTTGTTTCCATCGATGTTCCCTCGGGTCTGAATGCCGAGACGGGTGTGGTTGATGATGACTGCATTCGTGCCGAGCGTACGGTGACGATGATTGCTCCCAAGATTGGTCTATACAGTGCTGACGGTCCCGAATATGCAGGCGATCTGGTCTGCGGTGGTCTGTATGATCGCCTTGATGAGGTCATTGACGATGTCGACCATGCTGCCGAGATTGTGGAGCCCGGCGACCTTGTGGACTACTTTGCTCCGCTGCCCACGAATATCGATAAGTACTCGCGCGGCTCGGTGCTCATTGTTGCCGGATCGGCACAGTACCCTGGCGCCGCCATTATGGCTGCCAAGTCCGCAGCCCGCGCAGGTGCCGGCTATGTGGCGGTCGCGACGCCGGATGCGTGTGCCAACCTTATCCGCATGGCGCTCCCCTCGATTCCGGTCTTTGCCATTCCATCTGATTCCCGCGGATCTTTTGGTGCCGCTGCGCGCATGACGGTATGTGAGATTGCCAAGAAATATAGCTGCGTGCTGTGTGGTCCCGGCATGACGACGTCTGCCGGTGCCATGCAGGTGGTTTCGGGTCTGCTCGAGCTCGACGTGCCGCTTATCTTGGATGCCGATGCCCTCAACTGCCTTGCCAAGATTGCAATCGACGGCATCGACAGCAATCCCGAGATGTATCGTCGCGAGCAGCCGCTCGTCATGACGCCGCATTATCGCGAGCTTTCGCGTCTCGTTGCCGGCGATGAGGTCAATGACCTTGGCACCGCGATCGCTGCTGCGCAAAAGGTTGTCTGGGCCGCCGGTTCCGATAACCTCGTTGTTATCGCTAAGGGTCCGACGACGGCCATTTGCGGTGTTGAGCGCGTGCTGCTGCCGCTCTCGGGCCCGGCATCTTTGGCGACCGCTGGCTCGGGTGACGTTCTTGCGGGTATTCTGGCCGGCACGCTAGCCACCATGCGCGACGAGATGGACCGCTGGGAGCTGCTGTACTCGTATGCCGTCGCGCTTCATAGCTATGCCGGTTTTGCCGCGGCGACGGAGTTTGGCGAGAAGAGCGTTATCGCGACCGATCTTATCGACTTGATTGGTCCCGCCATGGAATTGGCGGCAAAGGATGCGCTCGATGATCTGGGAATCACAGACGAAGGGTCGGATGACTAATTATGAATAAAGCCGATTTGACGCGTTGGTCCTGGGTCGAGATCGACCGCGGGGCGCTCCGCCGCAACACGAGGGCCTATAAGAATTTGCTGAATCCGCGCCAGCGCCTGTGCTGCGTGGTTAAAGCCGACGCTTATGGCCATGGAGCTGTTGAGTGCGCCAAGATTATGTATTCGGCCGGTGCCGACATGTTTGCCGTGGCGACGGTTAACGAGGGCGTTGAGCTCCGACAGGGCGGGATCACGAAACCCATCCTCATCCTTAGCGAGCCGCCTATCGAGGCTATTCCGACGTTGCTCGAGTTCGATATCATGCCCTCGGTCTATACGTCTGACTTTGCTCTTGCGTATGGCGAATGTGCCGTCGCGGCGGGCAAGGTGGGCAAGTATCATCTCGCCATCGAGACGGGCATGAACCGCATCGGCGTACATTACACGCAGGTGCTCGACTTTGTCCGCGGTATTGATTTCCATCGCGGTATTCAGTGCGATGGCGTATTTACGCACTTCGCCACGGCCGATGAACCTTCGGGCTGGGACTACAAGCTGCAGTGCCAGCGCTTTACCGAGGCCGTTCAGGCCATTAAGGATGCGGGTTTTGAGTGCGGTATCGTGCACTGCGCCAACACGCCGTCCTCGATGCTCGACCCCTCGATGCATTTTGATATGATTCGCGCCGGCGTTGGCTTGTATGGCATGCAGCCGTGCGAGCTGAGTGGCCGTGTGATGCAGCTCGATCCCGTTATGAGTGTCCATGCGCGCGTGACGCGCGTGGCGCACCCTGCGATGGGCGAGGGCGTGGGCTACGGTTTTACCTACCGCGTACCGCGTACGCGCGTTCAGATCTGCACGCTGCCGATCGGTTATGCCGACGGCCTATCGCGTACGCTTTCCAATCGTATGGATGTGCTGTATCGCGGCGAGCGCGTGCGTCAGGTTGGCAATATCTGCATGGATCAGTTTATGGTCGCCATTCAGTCCAACCCGGCACACGAGATTCCCGAGGCCGAGTATGGTGACGAGATGATTATTGTCGGCCGCGATGGCGATGCCGAGATCACTATGGATGAGATGGCCCGACTGCGTGGCACGATTAACTACGAGGTTGCCTGCGGCTTTGGCATGCGCCTCGACAAGGTTTACGTGTAGGAGTCGCCATGGGCGTCATGCACATCCCCGGCCATACCCATCAGGCGCCACGTGAGGTCGCGCTCGAGGAAATTGAGGCCGTTCTGGGCGATTGTCACCTCTGCCAGCTCTATCAGTCGCGTCACAATATCGTGTTTGGCGTGGGAAACCCCCGCGCCCGCGTCATGTTTATTGGTGAAGCACCGGGTCGCAACGAGGATTTGCAGGGCGAACCCTTTGTGGGAGCGGCGGGTGAAGACCTCAACGGCATTTTGTCCCTGGCAGGTCTTAAGCGCGAGGATGTCTATATCGCCAATGTGCTTAAGTGCCGTCCTCCGGGAAACCGCAATCCGCGTCCCGAGGAAGTGCTGGCTTGCTCACCGTTTTTGCGCGAGCAGATTCGAAGCATTTGGCCCGATATCATCGTGACGCTTGGCAACCCTGCAACGCACTTTGTGCTCAAGACCGAGATCGGCATTACCAAGTTGCGCGGCAGGTTCCATCAGATGGGCCACTTTGTGGTGATGCCGACGTTTCATCCTGCGGCGGCGCTGCGCAATCCGGCGTGGCAGGAGCTGCTGGAGGAAGACTTTAAGATGCTGGGCGACTATCTGGAGCGGCACCCCGCGCCGGAGACCGCCTCGGAATAATAAGGAGCGCATATGTCCCTGGAGCGCCTGGGGGTAGGTACCTATAGAACGGCTCGTACTGCCGATACGGAGCATTTTGGCGAGCTGATCGCACCGTGTCTAGAAGATGGCGATGTGCTGATTTTGACCGGTGGCTTGGGTGTGGGAAAAACCCACTTTACCAAGGGCGTCTCGCGCGCTCTGGGCGATGAGCATATGGTCACGAGCCCTACGTTCGCGCTCATGGCCGTTCATGACCAGGGACGTATTCCGCTGTTCCATTTTGATCTGTACCGCCTGGAGCATGCCTACGAGCTTGAGGATACGGGCATTTTTGACGTGCTGGGCTATGAGGGTGTTTGCCTGCTGGAATGGGGCGAGCAGTTTCAGGATGAACTGACAGATGAGTATCTTTCGGTGACGCTTAAGCGCGATGAGGACGACAGCGACGTGCGAACGATAACGCTCGAGGCGCACGGCGAGCGCGCGAATGAGCTTTCCCATTTGATAGATAAGGCTGTACAAGATGAGCTTGCATAACGACAACGCGCTGGTGGTGGCGCTCGACACATCGACCGACATGCTTGCCTGCGCGGCAAGCTGGATTGATGTGCAGACAGGCGAGGCAAAGCTGGTGAGCGGGGACCATCTGTGTCGCCGCCATGCCAACGTGGAGCTCGTGAATACTGTTGATGGCCTACTGAAGCAGACCGGCCTGAATCGCAGCGATGTCGGCTGTTATGTGGTCGGCCGCGGCCCGGGTTCGTTTACGGGCGTGCGTATCGGCATCTCCACCGCAAAGGGTCTGGCACGCGGTGCCAACGTGCCGTTGCTGGGCGTGTCGACACTTGACGCGTGCGCCTGGACGGCATGGAAGGCCGGTGTACGCGGCAAGCTTGGTGTTCTTGCCGATGCCATGCGCGGCGAGGTGTACCCGGCGCTCTATGTGCTGGGGGATGAGGGCCCCGAGCGTCTGTTTGAGCGCGAGCGCGTGGTCAAGGCCGCCGTGGCGCTTGATGAGTGGCGCCAGACCGCGGACTGGGATCAGGTTCAGTTAACTGGTGACGGTCTCGTGCGTTATGGCAAACTGCTGGGCGAGGATGAGACGGCGCGCTGCGTGGAGCGAGACCTATGGTGGCCCTCGGGCGAGGGCCTGCTGATGGCGCACGCCGCAGGCGATGGCGATCCGGCTCGCGTCTTGCCGATCTATACGCGCCTTTCGGACGCCGAGGAAAACGAGCGCAAGCGTCTGGGCCTTGCCGAGAGCGCGCAGAGTGAGGTGACAGGTGTTGCCGACGAGCTTGCCGGACGTCATCTGCAATTCCGCCCCATGGGCGCGGCGGATGCCGAGGGCGCGAGCGCACTGGAGACCGCCTGCTTTGAAGGCGCCGGACACGAGGCGTGGACGCCGGGCATGTTCCTGTCCGAGCTGGGCGAGGACGTTGCCGCACCGCGTAGCTGGTGGGTGGCGCACGACGACGGCCGTCTGCTGGGTCTTGCCGGCGGTATGGTCGTCGACGGGGACGTGCAGATTATGGACGTTGCCGTCGATCCGGCGCATCGCCGCGAGGGCATCGCCCGCAAGCTTCTGTCGCACGTGAGCTATGACGCGCAGATGCTCGGCTGCACCACGGCTTCGCTTGAGGTTGAGGACGGCAATGAGGTCGCAATTGCACTCTATGCCGCTCTGGGCTTTACCGAGGCGGGTCGTCGCCGTGGCTATTACGGTGCCGGCAAGGATGCCATCGTCATGACGGCGCCGCTGCCCCTGGTGCTTCCTCTCGACAATGCCTCGCCCGAGCCGACGGCTGCCGAACAGCGTGTATGGCCGCTGCCCGCGCCCGAACGCACCGCTGAGGAGCGTGCCGAAATCGAGCGCCGTCGCCTGGTGCTTGCCATCGAGAGTTCCTGCGACGAGACGGCCGTGGCGATTATCGATGCGGACGGCAAGATGCTGGCCAACCAGGTGTCGACGCAGATTGATTTTCATGCTCGCTTTGGCGGCGTGGTGCCCGAGATCGCCTCGCGCAAGCACGTTGAGGTGATTGTGAGTGTCGTAGATGCGGCGCTTGAAGATGCCGCGGCATCGCTGGGCCTTGAGGGCGGGGCGATTGCGCCAAGTGAGCTTGCCGCCGTGGGTGTGACGCAAGGTCCGGGCCTGGTGGGTGCCTTGGTGGTGGGTGTCGCCTTTGCCAAGGGCTTTGCGTATGCTGCCGGCAAACCGCTGGTGTGCGTCAATCATCTGGAGGGTCACCTGTTTGCCAACCTGTTGGCGCAGCCCGATCTTAAGCCCCCGTTTATCTTTACGCTCGTTTCGGGCGGGCACACCATGCTCGTGCACGTAAAGGCATGGGGCGACTACGAGGTGCTTGGCGAGACGCTTGACGACGCCGTGGGCGAAGCCTTCGACAAAGTGGCAAAGGCGCTGGGCCTTGGCTATCCCGGAGGCCCCATCATCTCCAAGCTTGCCGAGACGGGCAACCCCAAGGCAATCGATTTTCCCCGTGCGCTCAACAGCAGGGGGGACTACCGCTTCTCGCTTTCGGGCCTCAAGACGGCAGTGACGCTCTACATCGAGCAGGAGACCAAGGCCGGGCGCACGATTCACTTGCCCGACCTAGCGGCCTCGTTTGAGGCGGCGGTCTTTGACGTGCAGTACAAGAAAGCCAAAAACGCCCTGTATGCCACTGGGTGCAAGGAGTATTGCATCGGTGGCGGCGTCTCGGCCAATCCGCATCTGCGCGAGATGATGATCAAGAAGCTCGGGCGTCAGGGGATCCGCGTAACGGTGCCGCCCTTGTCTGCCTGCACCGATAACGCCGCCATGATCGCGGAGGTTGCTCGCCGTAAATTCGACCGAGGCGAAATCTCGCCGTTCGACGTCGACGCCGATCCAAACATGACGCTGTAGTCGTACGGGTGCGGTCCCCGACCGGAGGGGCCGGATATAAGGTTTCCTGCTCTACAGTCCTGCGCAAGACGAAGGCCACATTAAGTGGCCTTCTTTGCGTGCGGAACTCGCGATAAACCTTATATCCGGCCCCTCCGGTCGGGGACCTTTCTGTATCGATATAGCTTCTGAGCTGGTTTGGCGTCGACAGCGTCCAGCAAGGTCAACAAGCCTGCGTCGAATTTCCGGCGTTCTTTAGCTGAAAGAAAAAGTTGGTGTGCGGAGCTATGCTCCGCACATTTGGGATGGGAGCCCCTGAGAGCCGCGGGAGCCGGGCGGCGCATATGAACTTTATCGCGAGTTCCGCACGCAAAGGAAAGCACTTAATGTGCTTTCCGTCTTGCGCAGGACTGTAGAGCAGGAAAGTTCATATGCGCCGCCCGGCTCCCGCGGCTCTCAGGGGCAATTCTCATGCAAAAACTTTTGTTGGGTAAAGTCCGAGGTCAGTGGCGTTTTATGCCGAGAAATTCAAAAAAGTGGAAAATTCATTACATATTTGCGTTGACTTTAGGTAACTAAAGTTTCATACTCCTTTTCAACCACTGGGGGATGTGAGCACGCACGGATCGTTCACATCATGATTGAAGAGGATTTCTTAGACATGTTCACGCATCAGCTAAACATTATCAGCGTAGTAATTATCTGATGCGGGTTAGCACATACAGCTAGCCCGTACGATAACGGGCGGCTGATGAAGATGAGGGCCGTCGAGCGCAACCGACGGCCCTCATTTTTTATGTCTGGGAAGTTCTTTTTAGAGGAGGAAATGTAATGAACGGAGTTTTGCTCATGGTTGTGGCCGCGGCGGTGCTCGCCTGCGGCTATCTGGGCTACGGCCGCTGGCTGGCCAACAAGTGGGGCGTTGACAAAGAGGCCCTCACGCCGGCCAAGCGCATGAAGGACGGCAACAGCTTCTCGCCCGTCTCCGCCTTCACCGCGTTTTCGCACCAGTTCAGCTCGATCTGCGGTGCTGGCCCTGTCACGGGTACGATCGTCGCCATGGCCTTTGGCTGGCTGCCCGTCGTGCTCTGGGTCCTCGTCGGCGGCATCTTCTTTGGCGCCGTCCACGACTTTGGTGCCCTGTACGCTTCGATGAAGAACAACGGCAAGTCGCTCGCTCAGCTCATCGAGAAGTACATCGGCAAGACCGGCCGTCGCCTGTTCCTGCTGTTCTGCTGGCTGTTCTGCATCATCGTCATCGCCGCCTTCACCGACATGGTCTGCAAGACGTTCATGTTCACCCCGGCCATTGACGCTTCTGGTGCTGCTACCGGTGCCATCGACTTCACCAAGTCCTATGCCGCCGGCTGCGCTGGTACCATCTCCATCCTGTTCACCTTCGTCGCTATCGCCTTTGGTTGGGCCCAGAAGAAGTTCAACCTCACCGGCGCTGCCGAGTTCGTCACCGGCGTTGTCCTCATGGTTCTCATGTTCGCCGTCGGTATGCAGTTCCCGGTCTACCTGGATAAGTTCCAGTGGTTCGCCGTCGTCATGGTCTACCTGGTCTTCGCTGGCGCTATGCCCATCCAGATGCTCAAGACCCCGCGTGACTACCTCACTTCGATCATGATGATCGTCATGATCGTCTGCGCTGTCCTCGGCATCGTCGTCTTGGGCGTCAACGGTCAGGCTACTATCACCGCTCCGGTCTTCACCGGCTTCTCCACTGCCTCCGGCATGATGTTCCCGGTCCTGTTCGTCTCCGTCGCTTGCGGTGCTCTCTCCGGTTTCCACAGCCTCGTATCTTCGGGCACCTCTTCTAAGCAGGTCGAGAAGGAGCAGGACGCCGTCAAGGTCGGTTACGGCGCCATGATCGTCGAGTCCTTCGTTGGCATCCTTGCCATCATCGTCGCCGGCATCATGTTCTCCGATATGAACACCGCCGGTACTGGCGCTCTCAACGCTGGTGTCGCTTCCACCCCGTTCCAGATCTTCGCCGCCGGCATCTCCCGCGGTATGCAGGCCTTCGGTGTTGACGGCACGCTCGCTACCGTCTTCATGACCATGAACGTCTCCGCTCTGGCCCTGACCTCGCTCGACGCAGTCGCCCGCATCGCCCGCACCTCGTTCTCCGAGTTCTTTGCCCAGACCAACGACGCCCTGGCCATCGAGTCCAAGGCCGGCTACATGAAGGTCCTCGGCAACCCCTGGTTCGCCACGGTCGTCACCCTGCTTCCCGGTCTCGCCCTCGCTTTTGGTGGCTATGCCAACATCTGGCCGCTCTTTGGTGCTTCCAACCAGCTGCTCGGCGGCATGACCATGATCACCCTCGCCGTGTTCTGCAAGTGCACCGGCCGCAAGGGCTGGATGCTCTACGTGCCCGTCGTCTTCCTGCTCTGCTGCACCTTCACCTCGCTGGTCCAGAGCGCCATGGGCTGCATGGCCGCTGTCCAGGCTTACGGCTTCTTCGGCACCATCCCGGCTACCGCCACCACGGCCGCCGTCTCCGTCGCCGCCACCAAGGGCCTGCAGCTTGTCTTCGCCGTCCTGCTGATGGTCCTGGGCCTCATCGTCGCCGTCAACTGCCTCAAGGAGCTCTTCGGCAAGGAGGCCGGTTCCATGCCCGACGAGGAGCCCGAGTGGTCCGAGATGGGCAAGGCCGAGTACGGCCGCGCCGCTGCCGCTGAGGCTCCTGCCGACGCCGAGGCCGCCAAGGCTTAGTCGACCTGACGAGTTGAACGCCACATCTATATGACTCGGAAAGACCGGGTCCGCGACTTCGCGGGCTCGGTCCTTTTTTCATGCAAAAGCGGGTGATGCTCGAGTGTTCTCGCAGATGTTTTGCGTGGATAAGGGCGCGCGTTGTACCATATAGACGTATATGTGTACATATGAAAGGGGCCCCGTGGCCAAGACGGTATATTCCGATAACCAAAATAATGTCGATGCCCTGGCTGAACGTCTGAGCAGCCAGACGTCGCTTTCTGCTGAGCGTGCCAAGCTGGTTGCCTACGACCTGCTTTGCCGCAAGGCGCTCAAGATTAAGTCGAGTGCGCTGGCGCAGATTTTCCGCTCCGTCGATAAAGAGTGCGACACCAAGGCGATGCGCGATGAGCTTATCGCGGCAAATATCGTGACCAAGATCGAGGGTAGCGGCATTAACGGGCGCCCGGCGTTCTATACCATCAATGCCGAGATCCGCGATGCCCAGGAGCAGCCTGCCGAGTCCGTCGAAGATTTTGTCGTCGACGATTTCGCTGACGTGCCTGCTGTGGAAGAAGTTGCTCCGCGTGGGCATGTCGATACCGATGAGTTGCTCGATGAGAACGTCGTGCGTGCCTTTACGGCCAAGGCAGGACGCGGCGGTTTTGGTGGGGGTGGCAAGCGCGATGCGCAGCGCCGCGCCCAGCAGGAGCGCTTCCGTCGCGCCGTTGCTCAAAAGGGCGAGACGGATGCCGAGGCTGTTGAGACCGAGGTTGCTGCCGAGTCGCAGAAGCCCACGAAGGAGCAAAAGCCCGTGGAGGCCCAAGAGCCCAAGCGTCGTCGCGGTGCTCACTTTAAGGCTGCAGCGCAGGATGCCGCGCGTGAGGTTGAAGAGTCTTCTGAGGTTGCAGACGATGTTGAGGAGTCTGCCAAGAAGGCTCCGGGTTCGTGTCGTCCCGGCCGCGGTTTTGCGGGACGTGCGTATCCCGTAAAGCGTCAGGAGAAGGGCGAGTCGGTTTCGACCACCCAGGACGAGAAGGCCGTTGAGCCGGTGGCTCGCGAGCAAAAGCCTGTTGAGCCGCAGCTTGAGGTTGATGCCGAGGCCAAGGGCCAGCAGCCTACTGATGAGCAGACGGAGCAGAGCGCGTCGAGCAAGCCTCGCCGCCGTCGCCATCGTGGAGGCCGCAGTTCCCATGCCGAGACTGCAACCGAGAAGACCACGCCGCAGAACGAGGATGCGAAGGCCGAGGTTTCTTCGGGGCAGCCTAAGCGCCAGTCAGCGAAGGAGAGCAAGTCCGATCGTCCGCAGAAGCAGGCGTCTATGCCGAAGCGCGAGCGCAATTCCCAAGGCGATTCTAAGCGCAAGTCTCAGAAGAAGCCGGAGTCTGCCGCAGTAGATACTGCTGCCCAGCAGCCCGAGTCGGCCGCCCACGGCGAGGTCTCGGCGTTTGCCCTTGCCCGCGTTTTAGGCAGGCAGCTGCTCAAGGTTGTCCCCACGCCTATGGCGCTCTCCAAGATCAAGGAGCAGCAGACACAGATCGTAAAGGTCGAGGGCAAGGACGGCAAAAAGGCTCCGCAGCGCACTCAGCACAACGAGATGTCCAACCGCAAGATTGCCGAGGAAATCGCAATCATCCAGGCTTGGATCGAGCAGAACCGAGGTGCCGATACGCCGGTTGCCTCGCGCCGCCAGCGTGCCTACCAGATCTTTAACGACGAGAAGGCTTTTGACGGCAAGCACGGTGAGCGCCTGATCAGGCGTATGACCGAAAAGGGCATCAGCATGCAGGCGATCAAGGTCGCCCCCAATCGCCCCGTGCACTTTACGGGCTTCTTTACGCTGGGAGCCGACAAGCCGTTCATTATGGTCGAGAACCTGGACACCTACGACGAGATCGTCAAGCTGCTGCGTGGCCGCAAGCACGCCAAGCTCTTTGGCATCAAGGTGGGCGGCGTGATTTTTGGCGGCGGCTGCAAAGCGAGCGTCTCGCACGCACTGGATGATTATCTGGCCGAGATTGGCTATCGCTTTAACTACGTCTACTACGTGGGCGATATCGATCGCGAGGGCGCGCGCATCGTCGAGCAGGCTCGCAATGCCAATGTGGTTGAGATTCGCCTGCATGCCGGCATGTACCGCGCCATGCTCGCCGAGCATAAGCGTCGCGTGAAGGCCGGCGGAGAGTGCGAGCCCGCGGCTGCCAACCAGGGTGTGCCGCAGAACCTGGCAGCGACGATCAAGGATCTGCCCATGGTTACGCGCGTGCAGTTCCGCAACGTGCTGCGCGAGGGCGGGCGCATTCCGCAGGAGATTCTGATGACCGCAGACTATCGGGATGGCGACTCGGGAAGCTTCGACCGCATGCTCAACAACTAGGGCGTTCGGCCCCGGGAGAGTGGGGACACCGGCTTAGGTTTCCTGCTCTACAGTCCTGCTCACGACGGAGGCCACATTAAGTGGCCTCCTGTTCGTGCGGAACTCGCGATAAACCTAAGCCGGTGTCCCCACTCTCCCGGGGCCTGCGGCTACTTGGTTGTCGCATGCGGGTCGCTTTTCGGAACTGGGCTGATATTTTCTAGATGAAAGGCGCTCTTGGTCCTTATGGGCTTGGGGCGCCTGTCTTTTAAAGGTAGATTTTTGGGAGGCCGGCACTTGGAGACGTTCCTTTAGTGCCGGCACTTTAGGAACGTCTCCAAGTGCCGGCTGTGGGACGGAGGGATTCCGCGTCCGCCTTTTCGGCGGCCGCGCCCCGCTGCGTCGCTTCGCTCCTTGCGTGCTGCGCTGGAAAACGCTTCGCGTTTCCTCAGCTCCGCACCCTTGCGGGTTCTCGAATCCCTCCGCTTGCCCACAAGAAAGCGCCCTGGGCCGTTATGGGCTCAGGGCGCTCAATTTTAATGGCTGGGACGGAGGGATTCGAACCCCCAACAGCCGGCACCAAAAACCGGAGTTCTACCGTTGAACTACGTCCCAATGTGTGGTGTTGCCCAAAAGCAACTCGTTTAGTTTACCTAATCTGCGAGGGCATCGCAAACGCCATCGAGCAGGCGTACGGCGAGTGTCTGCGCGTCGCTGGCCGTGAAGGTGCCGTTGTAGCGCGTCATGCCCGTGAGCTCAATGCGAATGCGTGCCGGCTTCTGCTGCGCGGCGACATTGGCAGTGCGGATGCGCTGGGCCAGGTTGTGGCACTCGGCGAGGGCGATCGTGGCGCGCGGCGCTGCATCTGCGGGCAGCTCATCGCTTGCGATTTCGAGCACTAGGTCAACGTCGGTTGGGACCTCGGAGTCGCAGAGCATCATGCCGCTGTTGTCGGTCGTTGCCGTGGCGATATTCCACATGCGCGACGCAACGCTGCGTGCGATGGGGTCCTCGCCGATAACGGCAATCTGGAAGCGCTCGAGCACGTTGGCGGCGCGAGCAAAACCGATACGGGACTCGGCTTCGGTGACCGAGGGCTTGCCCTCCCACACATGGTGCAGGCGGTTGATGTAGGCGTAGGTGTCCTGGAAGGCCATGCCGTCGGCAAACAGGCCGACATTTTCCTGGAACTGCTGCAGGGCGGCCTCGGTATGCGGACCAAAGTAGCCGTCGTCTTCGCCACAGGCAAAGCCCAAAACGTTGAGAGCGCGCTGCAGGGCCTGCACATCGGCGCCATGGAAATTGGGCATGCGCAGATAGAGAGTGCGGTCGCCCAGCTTATACGAAGCGTCTACAAGGGCGCTCCAGCAGGGGATATCGACGGCATGACCGGCAGCAAGGCCGCTGTCGAGCCTGAAGGTGCTGACGGCCTGCTCAGTGGTGGCTCCAAAGTACTTGTCGGTAACTTCGGCGGCATCAATCGTGTAGCCGAGCTGCAGGAGACGAGACTGCACGTCTTCGACGGCTGCTCCTTGCATGCCCGTTGTAATAGGTTCCATGAACGAACCCCTTTCGGCGTACCATTCGTACTATTTGAGCGTCTGTCGGATAGACAACGCAAAGGGATGCATAAACATGCACTCAACAGTGTAGCAAGTTGTGCCTAAATACGCTGCTGACAGGTTTTATAACCCCCGTTAGTTAAGGCGCTCCACAAAGAAATCTGCCATGGAGAGGAACAGCTCGCGTGCGTGCGGATCAAGCTCAACGTTCTCGATGGCCGCTTTGGCCTTGGCGGTTAGGTCCAGCGCGTAGGCGTGGGCGTAATCGATAGAGCCGGTCTCCTGGAAGATTTCCACGGCGCGCGCGAGCTGCGCGGGATCCTCGGTGCCCGAGGAGAGGATCGCTTCAATCTCATCGTGATAGCGCTCATCAGACAGGGCGTGCACGGCAACGAGCGTGCGCTTACCCTCGGTGATGTCGGTACGGAAGTCCTTGTTGGCGGCCTCCTTGGTACCGATCAAGTTGAGCAGATCATCTTGGATCTGGAAGGCAAGGCCCGTGTGCAGGCCAAAGGCGCGCAGCGCCTCGACCTGCTGTTCGCTGCCTCCGCCAATGATGGCTCCGGCGGCAAGCGGCGTGGCTCCGCTGTAATACGCGGTCTTGTGCGTTGCCATGTCCAGGTAATCGTCGACCGAGATGTCAAAACGCCCGTCACGGACCCAGCCCAAGTCGAGCGCCTGACCCTCGATGGTGCGGACGATCATCTCGGTGAGCTCGTGGAGTACGCGCAGCTTTACGTCTGCCTCAAGCGTGGGATCGTCGAGAACCGTCTTGGTGACCATGGTAAGTGCCAGGTCGCCGCAGTTGATAGCAAGCCCCGTGCCCTCGGTGAGGTGCATGCAGGGCTTGCCGCGGCGCAGCTGGCCGTTGTCGGCGATGTCGTCATGGATGAGCGCACCCGACTGAAAGTGCTCGATAGCCGCCGCCGCGCTGCGGGCGCTCTCAAAGCTGCCGCCCACTGCGGTTGCGGCGAGCATGCAGATAAGCGGGCGGTGGCGCTTGCCGGCGTTGGCGGTAAATGCCGAAAGCGGGGTATACAAGTAGCGCTCGATATCGGCAGAGGTCGCCTGTCCGTCAAAGAACGTGGCCAGATAGTCGTTAATCTGGTCAAAGTGCTGGGCTAAAAAGCTGGTAAACGGACTGGACACGGGTTCTCGCATTCTTTCTTAGGTTGCATCGTTGCGGTGTGCAGATACCATATTGCCACATTGGAGTTGCCGGCGCGTCTGTTTTGGCGATTTGGGGAAACGGGACGCGTGCGCGTGCCGGCTGCTTATATAAGCCTAAAGTGCTCGAGCGCCTTGACGACGCCATCTTTGTCGACCGAGTCGGTGATGTAGTCGGCGCGCTTTTTGAGATAGTCCGGCGCATTACCCATGGCGATACCGACATCGACGGCGTTCATCAGCGAGACGTCATTGCTGGCGTCGCCGATGCCGTATACGGTTCCGTGGTGGGGATCGAGGGCGTCGAGTACAGACTGGATGCCCCCACGCTTCGTGCATTCGCGGGGCGAGATTTCGGTTACCTCGAGTTCGAGCTCGTTAAAGCACAGCAGCGGCTCAAGTGCCTTATCTTGAGCGATGTGGTTAGCGAGCGATGTAGACATCAAGATCTTGTAAGCACTGTAATGTTGCAGCTGCGTGACTGCGTCGCCCAGGGTGCGCGCGTATCCGGGAGCATCGGGGGCATCGGCACTCATGCGCACGACGCCGTTGAGGCCCTCAAAGCGGATGACCTCGCCCGATTGCTCAAGGTAGGGGGCAAGACGCTGCAGCATGCTGGGCGTCATCGACAGATCGCGAATTGCGTGTCCGTTGATCTCGGCGTAACCGCCCGCAAGACAGACGATGCCGGTCCAGGGCAGCTCTAGAAGTTTGGGGTGGATGCAGCTGAGGGTGCGCCCTGTGCAGATAAAGGCCATGTTGCCATTTGCAACGAAATCGCGGATGGCCTGCGAGACCGCCTCGTTGGGATAGGGGGACAGGTCACGCTCGCTCTCGGGAAGCTCTTGTGCCGCTCGAGGGTCTTGCCAGGCGAGCGTTCCGTCGATATCGAAGAAACAGATATCGCTGCGATTATGGGCTGCGCTGGTGGCAGAGGAGGCCAAGGTGGTGGGCACAAATTCCGGTTCGAGGCCCATGATCTGGTCAAAATGCTCTTTAACGCGGGGAACGGAGATGCCGATGATTACCTGGGCGGTCTTGCCCGTAATGATGAGGCCCTTGGCGCCCACCGCGACAAACGACGCGTTATCTGCAACGATGGAAGGGTCTGCGACCTCGACGCGCAGGCGCGTGGCACAGTTGGTTGCGCCCACAATATTGCCAACATCACCTAAAAGCTGAATTACCCGCTCAGCGAGGATGTGATCTTGATCGGATCGACTATTGACTTCGTCATTGGGAGATTGCTCTTTGGCAAAGCCGCTTTCCGTTAAACGATCGATTGCCGCGCGATTGGCGACATGATCCTCGCGGCCCGGCGTCTTAAGGTCATAGATCAAGATGAGTGCTCGAAAACTAACAAAAAAGATGAGGCTAAAGGCAAGGCCGATACCGAGCGCCAAAAGATAGGCACCGGCATGCGTGCGCATGAGCGGAATAAAGTTGAAGGCTGCCATCTCCATGAGGCCGCCCGAGAAGATGCCGACGATGCCAAAGAGATTCATGGTTGTGGCAAGGCAAGACGATAAGACGGCGTAGAGAAAAAAGAGCCTGGGGTGGGTGAACATAAAGAGAAACTCGAGTGGCTCGGTAACGCCGCAAAACACCGAGGCGATGATGGCGGGAACAAGGATGACCCTGAGGCCAGCGCGGCGTTCTGGTTTTGCGGTGGAGTAGAACGCGGCTGCGATGGCGGGAAGGCCAAAGAGCTTGACCCAGCCGGTGGCGGTAAAACCGGCCCACGGCGCAAGTTCATTAAGGGGGCGCGTGCTATGGGAGAGGATGGGGAGCAAGCTGCTCCACGTGGCGTAGATGCCGTCGTTAATGACCAGGTTGTCGTAGTAGATCGGCATGTAGAGCAGGTGGTGCAGCCCCATGGGCTCGAGCGCTCGCTCCAAAAGCACAAAGATGCCCACGCCAAAGGGGCCGACGCTCGTAAGTGCATGGCGCAGCGTTTCGGTCATTGCGTATACGGAGGGCACGATGGCGGCCGAGATAGCGGCAAGGGCAAACACGGCAAAAAAGCTGATGAGGTAGACCAGCGAGGAGCCCGAGAAGGTGCCGAGCCAATCGGGAACCTTGGCATCGTAGAAGCGGTCATGGATGGCGACGACGGTTGCCGATACCACCAGCGGGCCGATAATGCCGGTGTCGAGCGTCTTGATGCCGTCGATGACGGTGATACCGTTGGCGGGGGTCAAAGATGACGGGTACTTAAGCCCAAGGTTGTCTCCGCTCAGCTTAATGATCTCGCTCAAAAAGAAGCAATAGGCAAAATAGGCCACGAGTGCCTCGAGGCAGCAGCGTGCCGGTTGCTTTTGGGCAAGACCGATAGGCAGCGCTACGGCAAAAAGGAGCGGGAGGCGCTTAAAGACCGTCCATGAGCCGCGCTGGATGATGGCCCAAAAAACGTACCAAGGGGTTCCGTATACGGCTAGATCGCCGACGATGTCCGCAGTCGTTGCGAGAGCGGAGACGCCTACCATGAGGCCCGATATAGAAAACAGCATGGCGGGAGCGAACATTGCCCCGCCAAAGCGTTGGATTTTTTGCGGCATGTTCTGCCTTCCGAATATCGAGGCGCGTTGCGCGTGGGGAAACGTTTAAACAATGGATTCATTGTAGAGGACCAGACGATTGTTGTACCGGCAGTTTTGAGCGAAACCGATTTGGGCACGACAGAAACCGTCAACGGTTAAATCCTGTCGCTTTACCGATATTCGGTTTAAACAACTTTAAGAAATGCTATCGTGCCTAGCCGGAAATAAATAATGTAGAGGTGAAACAATGCCAAAAGCGATATACGAAGGAATCTACCGAGAAATACGTTCGCGCATCATTAATGGGACCTATGCGTTTCAGGAGATGCTGCCGACCGAAGCCGAGTTGACCGCGGAATTTGGCTGCACGCGCAATACCGTCCGCCGCGCTTTGAGCATGCTGACAGACGAGATGTTTGTGCAGCCCATACACGGCAAGGGCGTGCGCGTTATTTGGCTCAAGGGCGAAACCGACATGCTGGGCGCACTCGAGGAAGTCGAGTCGTTTGGCGAATTTGCAAAGCGCAACAATGCCGTCGCATCGACCGAGGTCAAGTCTTTTGAACATTTGATTTGCACTGAGCAACTCTCTCGTCGCCTGGGCTTTAAGGTGGGCGAGGAGTTGATTCGCGTGGTGCGTGTCCGAAGCCTTAACGGCAATGCACGCCAAGTAGACCATGGTTACTTTTTGGAGTCGATCGCCAAGGGCCTGACGCCCGAGATCGCCGCAAAATCAATTTACGACTATCTGGAGCACAAACGCGGCGTCAAGGTGATGGCGAGCCGTCGTACGGTGAGCGTCGAGCTTGCCAACGATGAGGACTGCAGTTATCTTGACCTCGGCAAATACAACTGCGTTGCCGTCATGGAGAGCCAGTCGTACACCTCGGACGGCGTCTTGTTCGAGGTCACGCATGCCCGCACGCATCCCGAGATCTTCCACTACCGCGTCAACTCCAAGCGATAGCCGGCTAGCTCGCAGCCTGACGAGACTCATGCCCTCAAAGCGAAAACGCCCGGTCAAACCGACGGTACATCGGCTTGACCGGGCGTTTTCTCTGCATTCGATAACAAATAATTGTTTATACAAAACTTGTCAAGTATCAAGTTGAAATTACCGTTCACCGAAGTTTTTCTACCGCTCTAGTAATACTTGTTCAAACAACTAGCCAAATAGCGTATTGTACAAATCAGCAAAAGGGGCAAAGTCCCCGAGGCAATCTCCGAAGGCGGCGGCAAAGGGTGCCGCCACGGTGTGAAAGGGTGGATTGTAATGAAGAACGAAATGAGCAGAAGGCAGTTCCTGGGCTTTGCTGGTTCCGCGGCTGCGGTTCTTGGTCTGGGTCTCGTGGGTTGCGGCGGTTCTGCCGGCTCCGGCTCCTCTGCTTCTGGTGACGCTGCCGAGGTCTACTTCCTCCAATTCAAGCCCGAGGTCGACAAGGAGTGGAAGGAGATCGCCAAGGCCTATAAGAAGGAGAAGGGCGTCGAGGTCAAGATCGTGACCGCCGCCTCCAACACCTACGAGGAGAAGCTCAAGTCCGAGATGTCCAAGAGCTCCGCTCCGACCCTGTTCCAGGTCAACGGCCCCACCGGTCTTAAGAACTGGAAGGATTACTGCGCCGACCTGTCCGATACCAAGCTCCGCGGTGAGCTCATTGACGACTCCCTGGCTCTGCAGTCCGACGGCAAGGATGTGTGCATCGACTGGGTTCAGGAGAGCTTCGGCATTATTTACAACAAGCAGCTGCTCGAGAAGGCTGGCTACAAGGCCGAGGACATCAACTCCTTCGACAAGCTGAAGGCTTGTGCCGACGACATCCAGGCCCGCAAGGACGAGCTTGGTGTCGAGGGTGCCTTCACTTCCGCCGGCATGGACGACTCCTCCAGCTGGCGCTACACCACCCACCTTGCCAACATGCCGCTCTACTACGAGTTTGAGAAGGAGCACAACCAGGAGGACGACGAGATCAAGGGTGAGTTCCTCGACAACTACAAGCAGATCTTCGACCTGTACATCACCGACTCCACCTGCGATCCTTCGCAGCTTGCTTCCAAGACCGGCGACGACGCCACCAACGAGTTCGCAACCGGCAAGGCCGTCTTCTACCAGAACGGCTCTTGGGCCTACTCTGACCTCGTCAAGGCCGGCATGACCGACGATCAGATTGGCATGATGCCCATCTACATCGGTGTTGACGGCGAGGAGAACCAGGGCCTGTGCTCCGGCGGCGAGAACTACTGGTGCGTCAGTTCCCAGGCTTCCGAGGATGCCCAGAAGGCCACCGAGGACTTCATGTATTGGTGCGTCACCGCTGACACTCCGACCAGCATCATCGCCGACAAGATGGGTCTTACCGCTCCGTTCAAGAGCGCCAAGGAGACCACCAACGTCTTCTCGCAGCAGGCCGTTGCCATGGCCAAGGACGGCAAGAAGACCGTCGCTTGGGACTTCGTCTACATCCCCTCCGAGGAGTGGAAGAAGAACCTCAAGCAGGCTCTGATTGCCTACGCTGCCGATAACAGCAAGTGGGACGGCGTCAAGAACGCCTTCGTCGATGGCTGGAAGACCGAGAAGGCTGCTTCCGAGTAAGCAGTTGCTGCCCAAGCTATCTGATTAGCGACAGGGGGCGGGCAGACGTTGGTTTGCCCGCCCCCTGCATATTGAAAGGACCCTTTTATGGGCAAAGCACTCAAGCGCTGGTGGCCGCTCTTTATGCTGCCCACGTGCCTGGCGTTTATGATCGGGTTCGTGATCCCCTTTATCCAGGGCTTCTATCTCTCGTTCTGCCAGTTTATTATCATTAGTAACGCGCACTTTGTCGGTATCGAGAACTACGTGCGCGCGCTGTCCGATCCGCAGTTCTCCACGTCGTTCTTCTTTACCGTGGCGTTTGCCTTCCTGTCGACGGTGCTCATCAACGTGATCGCCCTGGCCATTGCGCAGGCGCTCACCCGCAAGGCGCTCAAAGGCACCAACATCTTCCGTACGATCTTCTTTATGCCGAACCTCATCGGCGGCATCGTGCTGGGCTACATTTGGCAGATTCTGATCAACTGCCTGCTCTCCAACGTGGGCGCCCAGCTCATCGCCCTTAACTCTGCTGCTGGCTTCTGGGGCCTTATCATCCTGACCCTGTGGCAGCAGGTCGGCTACATGATGATCATCTACATCGCTGGTCTGCAGTCCATTCCGTCCGACTACATCGAGGCCGCCAAGGTCGACGGTGCCACGGCATGGCAGACATTTTGGAAGGTTAAGATCCCTAACCTGATGCCGACCATCACCATCTGCCTGTTCCTGTCCATCACCAACGGCTTTAAGCTGTTCGACCAGAACCTCGCCCTTACCGGCGGCGCCCCCGCGCACTCCACCGAGATGCTCGCCCTGAACATCTACAACACGTTCTATTCGCGTGCCGGTATCGCATGGCAGGGTATCGGTCAGGCCAAGGCGGTTATCTTCTGCATCCTGGTCGTGGCCATCTCCATGATTCAGCTTAAGGCCACGAGGTCCAAGGAGGTGCAGCAGTAATGAAACGCGATAAGGTTATCAATCGCGCGCTCTCGATTTTCTTTACGATTCTGTCGCTCGCGTGGATCTACCCCGTGTTCATGATTGCGCTCAATTCCTTTAAAAAGGCAACTGCAATCAGCACCACCACGGCATTCGATCTGCTCACGCCCGAGACGTTCAACGGCCTCGCAAACTACATGCACGCCCTTAACGAGCAGGGCTTTGCCTCGGCATTTATGTACTCGCTCATCATCACGGTCACGTCGGTCGTGCTGATCTTGGTGTGCTGCTCCATGTGCGCTTGGTACGTGGTTCGTGTCAACAACAAGATCTCGAACTTCTTCTATTACCTGTTCGTGTTCTCGATGGTCGTGCCCTTCCAGATGCTCATGTTCACGCTGTCCAATTTGGCGGACCGCATCGGCTTTAATACGCCGTTCAACATCTGCTTTATCTATCTTGGCTTTGGCGCGGGCCTGGCGGTCTTTATGTTCGCCGGCTTTGTAAAGAACATCCCGCTCGAGATCGAGGAGGCGGCCATGATCGACGGCTGCAACCCGGTCCAGGTGTTCTTTAAGATCGTCCTTCCCATCATGAAGCCCACCTATCTTTCGGTCGGCATTCTCGAGACCATGTGGGTCTGGAACGACTATCTGCTGCCCTACCTCACCCTCGACTCCACCAAGTACAAGACCATTCCTATCTTGATCCAGTACTTCCGCGGTGGCTACGGCCATGTCGAGCTCGGCCCCATGATGGCCTGCATCATGATGGTTGTTATCCCCATCGTCATCATGTACATCCTCTGCCAGAAGTACATCATCGACGGCGTGGTGGCAGGTGCCGTCAAGGGCTGATGCCGTAACTGTTTTGCAAGTTTCTGTGGCGCCCTCAACATGGCGCCGCATATCGAAAGGTAAAGACATGGCCGAGATCGTTCTCAAGCATGTTCAGAAGGTGTATCCCAACACCGAGTCCAAAAAGAAGGGCTTCTTTGGCAAAAAGAAGAAGACCGAGGAGAAGAAGCACAACCTCAAGGTTACCGAGGATGGCGTGCTCGCTGTTGAGGACTTTAACCTCACCGTTCACGACCAGGAGTTCGTCGTCCTCGTTGGCCCGTCTGGCTGCGGTAAGTCCACGACGATGCGCATGGTTGCTGGCCTGGAGGACATCACCTCGGGTGACGTGTTCATCGACGGCAAGCGCGTCAACGACGTCGCTCCCAAGGACCGCGACATCGCCATGGTGTTCCAGAGCTACGCTCTGTACCCCAACATGACGGTGTACGAGAACATGGCGTTTACGCTTGAGCTCAAGAAGGTCCCCAAGGACGAGATCGACCGCAAGGTTCGCTCCGCTGCCGAGATCTTGGGTATCACCGAGTACCTCGACCGTAAGCCCAAGGCGCTTTCGGGCGGCCAGCGTCAGCGTGTCGCTATCGGCCGCGCCATCGTGCGTGATCCTAAGGTCTTCCTGATGGACGAGCCGCTGTCCAACCTGGACGCCAAGCTGCGTAACCAGATGCGTGCCGAGCTCATCAAGCTGCGTCACGAGATCAAGGGCACCTTCATCTACGTCACCCACGACCAGACCGAGGCCATGACCCTCGGCGACCGTATCGTGGTCATGAAGGACGGCGTCGTCCAGCAGATCGCCACCCCGCAGGAGGTCTTCAACCATCCCGCGAACATCTTCGTTGCCGGCTTTATCGGCGTGCCGCAGATGAACTTCTTCGATGCCCAGCTGGTGCGCTCGGGCAACGGCTTCACCGTCAAGACCGAGGATATGAACGTGGCGCTCGCCCCCGAGACCTGCGCTCAGCTTGCTCTCAACTGGGACGGCGGCGATGTGAAGGAGATCACGGCCGGCGTGCGCCCCGAGCAGATTCTGCTTGCCGACAAGGACGAGGAGGGTGCGCTCCAGGGTACCGTCGAGGTGACCGAGCTCATGGGTTCGACCGAGCACGTCCACGTGACCGCTCCCGACGGCCAGTTTGTCCTGATCATTCCCGTCGTCGATCTCGAGGCCAAGGGTGCGCTCAAGGCGGGCGACCCCATCTGGTTCAAGTTCGAGAAGAACGCGACCCACCTCTTCGATAAGGTGTCTGGCAAGAACCTTATCTAGGCCCGATCCAATCAGGCCCTCCTTTTGGGCGACTGCGGCTTTGCCATCCTTTTGCCGTGGTCACATATAAGGCTCCCCTCCCGTCCACTGGGCGAGAGGGGAGCCTTTCTTTATGACGGGGTTGTCTGGTCGGTCGTTTGTCTTGATCTGTAACAGGTAGAGGTTCGAATTGGGTTTAGATGTTACAGAACGAGATTGAGTTGAGCCGCCTGCCCTTTCATCTCGATCTGTAACACGAGAGGCTGATTTCGGCAGCTACCTGTTACAGAACGAGATTGTTTTAGCCGGCTTATCCATTTGTCTCGATCTGTAACAGTAAGGGCGGATTTCGGACGTTAGATGTTACAGATTGAGATAAACCCTAGGGAAAAGGATCGGTTTGTCTTGATCTGTAACAGGTAGGACCGTTTTGGCCGAGTAGGTGTTACAGATTGAGACGATTAGGTCGAGGCGGGCCACGGGCAACACAAGGGCACAAAAAACGGAGCCGCGTTGCCGCGACTCCGCTTTCAAGAGGATGGGTAAGGGGAATGGGTTAGCTCAGGTGCCAAATCTCGTCGTTGTACTGGGAGATCGTGCGGTCGGACGAGAAGGTGCCAGCGTTGGCGATGTTGATCAGCGCCTTGCGCAACCAAGCACCCTGGTCCTCGTAGTCTTCTAGCACGCGCTCCTTGGTCTGGATGTACTCTTCAATATCGAGCAGGGCCATAAACCAGTCCTTGCCCTTGATGTCGTCGTGCAGACGCTGCAGGCGCTCCGCGTTGCCGGTCGCCATAAAGGCGGGGTTGGTGATGAAGTCCACCAGCAGTTTGATGCCGGGCTTGCGGTAGAGCGCGCCGGCGTTGTAGGTGCCGTCGGCGTAGAGCTGCTCGACCTGTTTGGACGAGGCGCCAAAGGTATAGATGTTCTCGTCGCCCACGAGCTCAGCAATCTCCACGTTGGCACCGTCGAGCGTGCACAGGGTCAGGGCGCCGTTGAGCATGAACTTCATGTTGGAAGTGCCGCTCGCCTCCTTGGAGGCCAGACTGATCTGCTCGGAGATGTCGGCGGCGGGGATTACGCGCTCGGCGGCGGTGACGTTGTAGTTCTCGATCATGACGACCTGCAGGTAGGGGGCCACGTCGGGGTCGTTGGCTATCCACTGGGACAGCGTCAGGATTAGGTGGATGATGTCCTGAGCGATGGTATAGGCAGGCGCTGCCTTGCCGCCAAAGATGATGGTGACGGGGTGCTTAGGCTTATTGCCGTTTTTGATGTCGAGATACTTCCAGATGATGTAGAGCGCGAGCATCTGCTGGCGCTTGTACTCGTGGATACGCTTGACCTGAACATCGATGATGGCGTTGGAGGGAATGGTCACACCCTGCTCGAGCGCCATGAACTGGCGCATGATGGCCTTGGCCTCGGTCTTGGTGGCAGCCAGGCGCTCAAGAACATCTTTGTCGTCGGCGAACTTGGCGAGTTTGCTCAGATCGCCGGTGCTGCGCCAGTCGGTGCCGATCACATCGTCGAGCAGGTTGGCGAGCGCGGGGTTGGCTCCCTGGATCCAGCGGCGGAAGGTGATGCCGTTGGTCTTGTTGGAGAACTTCTCGGGGTAGATCTCGTAGAACGGATGAAGCTCGGTGTCCTCCAGGATCTTGGTGTGGAGTGCGGCGACGCCGTTGATGGAGAAGCCAAAGTGGATGTCCACGTGGGCCATGTGGACGGTGTCGTACTCGTCGATGATGGCGACACGCGGGTCGTCGTGCTCGGCCTTGGCGACCTCGTCGAGCTTGACGATAATGTCGGCGATGGCGGGCGAGACCTTCTGCAGGCTGGTGAGCGGCCACTTCTCGAGCGCCTCGGCAAGAATCGTGTGGTTAGTGTAGGCGACCATGGAGCGCACGATGGTCACGGCCTCGTCAAACTCGATGCCATGCTCGGTGGTGAGCAAGCGAATGAGCTCGGGGATGACCATGGTGGGGTGCGTGTCATTGATCTGGACTACGGCGTAGTCGGCCAGGTCGTGCAAGTTGCTGCCGCGCTCGATGGCCTCGTCGATCAGGAGCTGGGTGGCGTTGCTCACCATGAAGTATTCCTGGTAGATGCGAAGCAGGCGGCCCTGCTCGTCGGAATCATCCGGATAGAGGAACAAGGTGAGGTTCTTGGCGATCTCGGTCTTGTCGAAGTCGATGGAGCTGCCGGGGACCAGGCCGTCGTCGACACTTGCCAGGTCGAACAGGCGCAGGCGGTTCTTGGTGGGCTGGCCATAACCGGGCACATCGATGTTGACGAGCTTGGAAGTAACGGCAAAATCACCGAACTCGACGGTGTAGGAGCGGTCGTCGTCGATCAGGATGTCTTGCTCGCCAAGCCACTCGTCGGGGACGGCCTTCTGCTGGTTGTCGACAAAGCGCTGGCGGAACAGGCCGTAATGGTAGTTGAGGCCCACGCCGTCGCCGGTAAGGCCCAGCGTGGCGATGGAATCCAAGAAGCATGCGGCCAGACGGCCCAGGCCGCCGTTGCCGAGCGACGGTTCGACCTCGAACTCCTCGATCTTGTTGAGGTCGTGGCCCGCGGCGGTGAGCTGGTCCTTAACCTCGTCATAGATGCCAAGGTCGATCATATTGTTGATGAGCAGCTTGCCGATCAAAAACTCGGCAGAGATGTAGTAGAGCTTTTTCTTGCCGTTGTTGAGAGGACAGGCAGCAGAGTGCTCCTGCACGAGCTTGACCAGCAGCTTATAAATACGACGGTCATCGAGCTGCTCGAGCGAAGTTCCGAAGGACTGCTCGGCGAGTTCTGCGAGATTGATACGGGGCATGTTTCCTCCTGTGATGGGTTGATTACATGTCAGAAATACAAAAGAAGCCCGCGCGAGGGATTGGAATGGCCTCGCGCGGGGAAAACGGACGCGTCCGCACGATGGAATGGGGTCGGGTGCGGTGGCTCCTATTGGGGAAGCTCGATTTCGGCTTCCGACGGAATGCGGAAGTAGGTTTCGGTCCAGTCGGTGAGCTTGTGCTCGAGCTCGCGGGTGATGGCACCATCGAGCATGCGCCAGGTCCAGTTGCCGCCCAGGGTGGCGGGGGTGTTGATGCGTGCCTCGTTGCCCAGGTTGAGCAGGTCTTGCATGGTGTAGATACAGGTATCGCTCACGCTGGCGGCGATGGTGCGGTTGAGTGCATCGGCCATGGGCTCGCCTGCCTGCTGGTGGGTGTACAGGGCCGCCTGCTCGCGCTGGCGCGGGGTGGCCGTTCCCTCAAACCAACCGCGCGCCGTCTCGTTGTCGTGTGTGCCCACATAGGCGACGGTGTTGGCAATGTAGTTGTGCGGCAGGTAGTACGAGTTGGTGCCCTCAAAGGCGAACTGCAAGATCTTCATGCCGGGGAAGCCCGAGTTGTCGCGCATGTCGATGACGCCGGGGGTGAGGAAGCCAAGGTCTTCGGCGATGATGGGCAGCGTGCCGAGCTTTTCCTCGAGCGTCTTGAAGAACTTGAGGCCGGGGCCCTGCGTCCACGAACCGTAGGACGAATCGGGTGAGGAGAACGGCACCTCCCAATAGGCCTCAAAGCCACGGAAGTGATCCAGGCGGATGACATCGTACATGTCGAGGGCGGCGCGGATACGGCCCTCCCACCAGGAGAAACCGTCGGCCTCCATGGCGTCCCAGTTGTAGATGGGATTGCCCCAGTACTGGCCGGTGGCCGAGAACTGGTCGGGCGGCGTGCCAGCGACACTCACAGGATTACCGGCGGCGTCGATCTTAAAGAGCTCGGGCGTGGCCCACATCTCAACGGAGTCGCGCGAGACATAGATGGGCAGGTCGCCGATGATGAGGATGTCGCGCTCGTTGGCATAGGCCTTGAGGCGGCTCCACTGACGATTGAAGAAGTACTGCGTCATCTGGTGGTAGAGCATGCGCGCGGGATGGGCGGCGCAGACCTTGGCAGAAGCCTCACCGCGGGTACGGAGCTCCGCGGGCCACTCCCAAAATGCCTTGAGACCGCACTCCTCCTTGACGGTCATGAACTCGCAGTAGGGGATGAGCCAGTCTTCGTTTGCTTGGACAAAGTCGTCGAAGTCGGCTGGCTTGTCGGCGGCAAAGCGCTCGGCGGCGCGGTCGAGAATCTGACGACGGCCACCAAAGATGGCGCCATAGTCAACGTTGTTGGGATCGGAGCCCAGGTACACGCCGTCGATATCGCGCTGCTCCAGATAGCCGGCCTCGATAAGCTCGGCAAAGTCGATGAAGTTGGGGTTGCCCGCACGGGCCGAGAACGACTGATAGGGCGAGTCGCCATAGCTCGTCGTCGTAAGGGGCAGAATCTGCCAATAATGTTGTTTGCACGAGGCGAGGAAATCGACAAAGTCATAGGCGTTCCAG
Organism: Collinsella sp. CLA-ER-H11; assembly: GCF_040092445.1. Taxonomy (NCBI): domain Bacteria; kingdom Bacillati; phylum Actinomycetota; class Coriobacteriia; order Coriobacteriales; family Coriobacteriaceae; genus Collinsella; species Collinsella sp. CLA-ER-H11. The sequence goes on from NZ_JBBNLN010000015.1 coordinate 27,416, forward strand.
CCAAAGCCGCCGATGCCATACGGTCCGGGCAGAGACGAGATGGGCATGAGAACACCGCTTGCACGCTCCATGGATGTGCTCACCAACCTTCTTGTTGTGGGATCGGCCTGCAGATGGGTGAACAGCCCGTCCCGAGTTTAGAGTCGATGTCTCTATTGTAGAACATGTTGTTTAAACATGTATAGGCGAGATTAAAAAGTTGGCCCATTTTCGGTAAATGGTTACGCGCCATGAAAAAAGCCCCGGTCTCGCATCGTGAGACCGGGGCAAGAACGCTATGTAGGTTTTTTGCTACTCGGCGTCGGCGAAGCCGTTGGGGTTATGGCTCTGCCAATTCCAGCTGTCGCGGCACATGTCCGCGATATCGTACTGGGCCTTCCAGCCCATCATGCGCTCGGCCTTGGAGGCATCGCACCAGTTGGCGGCGATATCGCCGACACGGCGCTCGCGAATCACGTAGGGCAGCTCCTTGCCGCACGCCTTGGAGAAGGCAGCGACGACCTCGAGCACCGAGGTGCCGGTGCCGGTGCCCAGGTTAAAGATTTCGACGCCGGTCTTGCCGTTCATCCAGTTGAGGGCGGCCACGTGACCAGATGCCAGGTCGCACACGTGGATGTAGTCGCGAACACCGGTGCCGTCGGGGGTGGGGTAGTCGTTGCCAAAGACCTGAACGGCCTCGAGCTTACCGACGGCGACCTGGGCGACATAAGGCACCAGGTTGTTGGGGATACCCTTGGGATCCTCGCCGATCAGGCCCGACGGATGGGCGCCGATGGGATTGAAATAACGGAGCAGCACGACGTCCCACTCGGGGTCGGCGGTGTGGACGTCCATGAGGATCTGCTCAATCATCCACTTGGTCCAACCATAGGGGTTGGTCGCGGGCTTCTTGGGGTCTTCCTCGGTGACGGGCGGATTGTCCGGATCGCCGTAGACGGTCGAAGAGCTCGAGAAGATGATGGACTTACAACCGTGGTTGCGCATGACATCGATGAGCACCAGGGTGTTCTCGATATTGTTGTGGTAGTACTCGACGGGCTTGCTCACCGACTCGCCAACGGCCTTAAAGCCGGCGAAGTGGATGACGCGGTCGATCTGGTGGGTATCGAAGATCTTGTTCATTGCATCGCGGTCGAGCACGTTGGCCTCGTAGAAGGTGAGGTTCTTGGCGGCCTCGTCGCCCACGATGGTCTTGACGCGGTCGATGGCAACGGCGCTGGAGTTGGAGAGGTCATCGACGACGACAACCTGGTAGCCACCCTCGAGCAGCTGAACGACGGTGTGCGAGCCGATAAAGCCGGCGCCGCCGGTAACGAGGACGCAGGTGTCTTTGGGGTCGAGTGCTTTGGACATGTAGTCTCCTATCGAATCAGGAACACTTCTTGAGGGGAGTATAGCGCAGCTGGGGGCGCCCAAAACACGCGGGGCAGGAAAACCAGAGGATTGATGTTAACGTACTCATAGGGTGTTATTTGCATAATCCTTACCTTTGGTGTGGGACGTATTTGCGAGCCGCTGACCATGCTTTTCCAGCCGTTCGTGGAAATAGTTGGGACAAGCGCGATGTGCGTTAATATGTTTGAGTTGAGCGACATATAAATAAGCATGTAACGGAGTACATATGTCACCAAACAACGATTCCATTTTTACGCAGGAGCTTTCGCGCCGCACTGCCCTTAAGGCTCTTTTCGGTGCTGCTTCCGCGGCTGTTCTTTTTGGCCTGCCCGCCCGCGCCCATGCGGCTGAGGCCAGCCAAGAAACCACCGACAAACTGAATGCCGCCCAGGCCCAGCTCGACGAGGTCCAGGCCCAGCTCGACAGCATCGCTAATGAGTACGCGACGCTCGCCAACAAGAATGCCCAGACCCTCAGCGATATCGAGGGCGTACAGGGCCAGATTGACGAGACGCAGGCTCAGATCGACACCAAGAAGGCCGAGCTCAAAGAGAAGCGCAGCGATCTTTCCGATCGCGTTGCCGCCAGCTATAAGTCGGGCGGCACCAACATCTTGTCGTTGCTGCTCGCTTCTGGTTCGTTTGAGGAGCTCGTCGCCAACGCGCATTACGTCGAGAAGATCAACAAGAGCGACCGTGACGCCATCGAGGACATCCAGACCATCCAGAAAGAGCTCGATACGCAGAAGTCCGAGCTCGAGTCGCAGAAGGCCGACCTGGAGAAGCTCAAGGACCAGCAGACTGCTCAGATGCAGGACATGCAGGCCAAGCAGCAGGAGGTCCAGACGGTTCTGAACGGCCTTTCCGATGATGTTAAGGAGCTCATGGCCCAGCGCGATTCCGAGATTCTCGCTGCCGCTCAGGCCGAGGAAGCTGCCAAGAAGGCTGCCGCTGCCGCGGCTGCCGCAAACAAGAACAATTCCTATTCGGGTGGTTCAAGCTCGGGTGGCGGCTCGTATGCCGGCGGCACCCCGCAGCAGAATGCCGGCTCGGGCAAGCAGCAGGCCGTCGTCAATGCATGCTACTCCACGCCTTCGCCTGGCCTGAACTGGTGCGCCGCCTGGGTTACCAACGTGTTCCGCAACGCCGGCGTGGGCTACTTTGGCGGCAACGCGTGCGACATGTTTAACGCCTGGTGCTACAGCTCCGATCGTTCGGCGCTGCAGGTGGGCATGATCGTGGCCGACTCGTCGCACAGTGGCACCGGTACGCCAGGTCTGCTGTACGGACACGTGGGCATCTATGTTGGCGGCGGCATCGTTATGAGCAACGAGGGCGCCATCACGTCTAAGTCGCTTGACTCGTTCATTGGGTTCTACGGCACTGGCTCTGGCGTGCGCTGGGGCTGGCTTGGCGGTATCGCGCTGTCGTAGCTGCAGTTTGAAGTAAGTTGGTCCGGGGCTGCGGGCGAGGCATAAGGTTGCCTGCTCTACAGTCCTGCGCAAGACGAAGGCCACATTAAGTGGCCTTCTTTGCGTGCGGAACTCGCGACCAACCTTATGCCTCGCCCGCAGCCCCGGACCTTCCGGGTTCAAGGCGCGACACACCGGACTGGTTTATCTGAATTAAAGAGAGTGAAGGCCCCTTTCGGGGCCTTCTTTTTATAAAAATTCGCCTACTCGGTGGACTTCGGGTTGTAGGTCTACTCCGAATTGGTCTTTGACGGTTGCTTGGATGTGGCGGATGAGTTTGTCGACGTCGGCAGCGGTGGCGTGATCGGCGTTGACGATGAAGCCGCAGTGCTTCTCGCTCACCTGGGCGCCGCCGATAGCGTGGCCGCGAAGGCCGGCGTCCATGATGAGCTTGCCGGCGAAGTGGCCCTCGGGGCGCTTGAAAGTGGAACCGGCGCTCGGCATGTCGAGCGGCTGCTTGTCCTCGCGGCGTTGGCGGTAGCCGTCCATGTCGGCCTTGATCATCGCGGCGTTGCCCGGGGCGAGGTTAAAGGTGGCAGAGAGCACGATAAAGCCGTCGTCGGCGATGCGGCTCTTGCGATAGCCCAGGTTAAGCTCGTCGACATCGAACTCAATGATATTGCCGCTGCCGCGGGTGCCGTCGTCGAGCGCGCGGGCGGGCTTATAGACGCGCACGGACTCCAAAACATCGGCCATGCAGGCGCCGTAGGCACCGGCGTTCATATAGCAGGCGCCGCCGACCGAGCCGGGGATGCCCGAGAGGGGCTCCATGCCGGTGAGGTGGGCTTCGGCGGCAGCCACGGCGACATCGGAAAGCAGGGCGCCGGCTGCTGCCGTAACATGCGTGCCGTCGACGGTGATGTTAGAGAGGCCTTCGCCCAGTGCCACGACGACACCGCGGATGCCCTTGTCACCGACGAGTAAGTCGGAGCCGTTGCCCACGATGGTGAGCGGCAGATCGCAGCGGTAGCAGGTGTCAAGCGTGGCGACGAGGCCCTGCTCGGTATCGGGCGTGACAAAGACATCGGCCGGGCCGCCGATCTTAAACGTGGTGTGCTCGCGCATGGGCTCGCTCATGAGCACGTTGTCCTCGCCGGCAACTCCGGCGAGCGCGCAGAGCAGGTCCTCGTTGAAAAAGTCATTCTCGTGCATACGAATATCCGCCTTATGGTGGTCGTTTTCATTAATCGAATGCAATATACCCCACCCGGATGGATTTGGTGCAAAGTAACCTGACCCCAATGCATCACATGGCGCAAAGGGGTTAGGTTGCTTTGCGCCAATCGCGGCGATAAAACAGCCGTCTACCGGATTGGTAAAGTGTTTATCATCAAGGTAGAGGGACGGTCGCTATACTTTCAAGAGATTGCGCGAATACTCGGAAGGAGCGAGATGGGCAACAAAGTTACTCTCAAGCAGATTGCCCAGGAGGTGGGGCTTTCCCCCTCGTCGGTCTCGCTTGTTCTCAACAATCGGCCCTGTCGAATCTCGGAAGAAAACCGCAAGCTCATCAAAGAGGTCGCGGCGCGCAACCATTATGTTCCTAACCAGATCGCGCGTAGCCTGGTCATGCGCGAGTCGCGCACACTGGGCCTTATCGTCCCTAACATCGAGAGCCGCTTTTTTGCTTCGCTCGCCGGCAGCTTGGAAAAGCGCTGCCGCGAGGACGGATATGCGCTCTTTATTACCAGCTCGGGTGGAAGTGCCGAGGACGATCTGGAGCTCCTGCGCCAGCTGGTGACGCGCGGCGTCGATGGCGTCTTTTTGGTGGTAGGCGACGAGTTCTCTGACGACCGCGCCCTGCGCGAAGAGGTCAGCCATCTACCCATCCCGGCGGTAATGGTCGACCGTGCCATTGAGGGGCTCGAGTGCGACAAGGTGATGTTCGACCACGAGATGGGTGGCTACATGGCCACCCGCTATCTGATCGAGCAGGGCCACCGTCGCATTGCCTGCTTGGTTAATGCGCGCCGTTCCAATACGGGTCGTAAGCGTCTTGCCGGCTACGAGCGTGCGCTGCGCGAGGTGGGGCTGCCCATCGATGCGCGTTTGGAGTTTGAGAGCGAGTACTACATTCCGAGTGCCTACGAGGCCTCGGAGGCGGTGCTCGCAACTGACGCCACCGCCGTGTTCGCAAGCTCGGATAACATTGCCCTCGGTCTGCTCAAGCGCTTGCACGAGATGGGGAAGAGCATCCCAGGCGATATCTCGGTCGTAAGCTATGACAACTCGGCGGCCGACGTTCTCTTTGAGCCGGCGCTGACCGCGATCGAGCAGGATCCTGGTGTCCTTGCGGAGCATGCTTTTGGCTGCATGTCCAAGCGTCTTGCCGGTAGGGGCGGTAGACGTGCCGAAGAGGTCGTTCTGGAGCCGGCGCTTATCGTTAAGGACAGCGTGCTCGAGCTTACCGAATGTAGCTAAGCGTACTTGCTTGTTTGCATAGATTGCATGCGGAGTGTCCGCTATTTGCCGGCAGGCACCCCGGCCCTCGTCCGTGAACTCTTCCGCTGGGCGAGCCATAGACGCCGCGCACCGATAGGGTAAGGCGGCGGCTTGAAATTGGTGCTATATTCAGCTTGAGTTGTTTAATACTAGTACGGGAGGCTGATATGGGGCTGTTCAAGAAGAAAAACCCGCAGGATGCCTTTGATCCCGATGTGTTTACCATCACGGATACGATTTTGGACCCGCCGCGGTTTACGTTTTTGCCGGCTATCTACCAGGATGCCACGCATCGCAAGTGGGCCGTACATCAGCGCGGCGGCGAGCCGAAGATTTTTGACTATGCGGACGTGTTGCAGTGCGAAGTGGCCGAGGCGGGCGATCCGGAGGCCGAAGAAGCGGTCTCTAAACAGGAATTTGCCCAGCGTATCCTGGCAAATCCTGCCAAGGCGGCGAAAATAAACGCTGCCAAGCGTAATATGTGTCTTGGTATGGGCGTTGTTGTGGCGGTTCAGACGGGAAAAGACGAGGTTTCCAAATTAGAGATTCCCGTTATGACCGACGAAGTCAAACGCGATTCAAGTCTATATAAGTCGTATCGGAATGTCGCCGAGAAGATCAAGGCCGAATTTGATGCCATGGGAGGGCTGGCCTAATTTTGGCGGCATACGTTTCTGAATGAGGAGTCTGTGCAATGGCAGGCGAATCTTATGCAATTCCCCCCAAAGATCGTGCTGTTGAGGGAATTCTTTGGTATATCCAGCACCATCAGCTTGCCGGCGGCGATCGCCTGCCGGCCGAGCGCGTGCTGTGCGAAGAGATTGGCGTTTCGCGTACGGCGTTGCGTGCCGGTATCACGCGGCTCATCTCGTGTGGAACGCTCGAGAGCCGTCGCGGATCGGGTACGTATGTGTGTCCTCCCAAGCCGTTGAACATCTTCCAGGAAACGTATAACTTTTCCGATGCTGTACGGACTGCCGGCCTGCACCCCTCTTCTCGTCTGGTTTCCACCGGGACCATCGAGGCGGATGAGGCGCTTGCCGACAAGCTTGGGGTGGCTGTAGGCGCTCCCTTGCTCCGCATGCAGCGCGTTCGACTTATTGAGGGCGAGCCGGCGTCAATCGAGACCGCTCACGTTAACCTGTCCCTGTGCCCATCGCTTCCCGAACACGATTTTGAGTGTGAGAGCCTTTACGATGTCTTGCTCAAAGAAGGTGGCGTGCGTGTTGAGCATGGACGTGAGCATATCTCCATCTCGCGTTTGGACGTCGAAGAGGCCGAGCTGCTCCAGCAAGAAGAGGGAACGCCGGTGTTCTATGAGAGCTCGATCGAATTTGATAAGGACATGCGTTTTGTGGAGCATTGCAAATCGGTGATTTTGCCCACAAAGTTCCGCTTTGCCGATAACGGCGAAGAGAACGTCATGAGGAGCGTGGCAGGTGAACAATGGCTGAAACAGTAGATGCCACCCCGGTTTATATGCGCATTCGACGCCGCATCGAGGAACGTATCGAGCGCGGTATATATCCCACGGGTTCCATGATTCCGTCCGAAAAAGACCTCGCCGAGGAATTTGGTACGACACGCTTGACCATCCGAAGCGCTGTCGATGAGCTGGTTCGGCGCGGGCAGATTCGCCGTGTTCGGGGAAAAGGTGCCTTTGTGGCGCAGAAAGTACCTGCTTTTTTTGAACGCACGGTCGGTTTCCGTGAATCGGTCCGTGCTTCGGGCGGCGAGCCGTCCGTCCGTATTCTCGCGCGTTCCAAGCGTTATGCGGGGCCATATTACGCCGACCTGTTTGGCATCGCCGAGGACGACCTGCTCTATTCCGTTCGACGCCTGAACTGCATAAACGGTAGCCCCGTATCGATTGAGACGGCGCTGATTCCCTGCCTGCTGTTCCCAACCATCGAAGATATTGACGTGTCGGTCTTCAGTTTGTACGAGACCTATGAGATGCTGGGCCGAAAGCCAGCCATGGCACAGGAAAAGCTCGATATCGAAGCGCTGGGCGCACGAGATGCCGGCCTCCTTGGACTGGAACAGGGCGATCTTGTTTTGCTTTTGGAATGCGTGAGCTATGACGCGAGCGGTCAGGCTATCGAGTATGTAAAGTCCTTCAATCGTGGCGATACGGGCGGCTACACCTATACGTACTAGCTGGTATTTTGTGAATAACGGCTGGGAAACTAACCAGTTTTGATCGTTGGGTCAGCTGTATATACAACCTTACAGGGCTCAAAATCGACCGTTCGCCGATGGGGATAAATTAATCGACAAAGAGGTATCAAAAAGCCGTAACCTGTAACTGTGATTGGTATCAAATACTAATGATTTGTTACGAGGTGAGACGATGAAGATGCTCGATTACGTTCAGCTTGCCCATGTGCGTATGGGGGAGAACCTCGAGCGTTCGTCTGAGCTGGTAGCGCAGCTCGTTGATATTTTCCAGTCCGGTTCTTTTGACGCGCTGCGCATCGTTGCTTCGGGTTCGTCGCGCCATGCCGCCGATTGCGCCCGCGATTACCTGCAAGATGCCCTGCAAATGCAGGTGTCCGTTGTGACGCCCGAGGCCTTCGTCGATTTTGAACACACCTATCCGCAGCATGCGCTCAACATCGCCGTCTCGCAGAGTGGCTATTCGACCAATACGATTGCGGCGCTCGATTACATGCGCGCACACGATATGGCTGCAGTTGCGCTCACGGCAAACGTCGAGGCGCCCATCAAGGAGCACACTGACATCGTTCTTGACTACGGTGTGGGCGTCGAGTCGGTGGACTTTGTGACTCTGGGCGTCGAGGTGCTCGTTGAGTACTTGGTGCTCTTTGGTATTTACGGCGGTCAGGCGCGCGGAACGATTGACGCCAAGGGCGTTGCCCAGCGTCTTGACGACCTGCGCGAGGCCATCCAGGCCAATGCCGTGATGTGCAAGACCGCCGAGGAATATGTCCAAGACCACATGCTCGAACTTTCTGAGCACATGCCCGCCATGGTCGTCGGCAACGGTCCCAACTACGGCGTTGCCGAGGAGGCGGCGCTCAAGCTGAGCGAGACCATCAAGATTCCTGCCATGCATCACGAGGGCGAGGAGTTCATTCACGGTCCCGAGATGCAGATCGTTCCGGGCTATCTGGTGTTTATCGTCGACGATCCGCAGGGGTCGGAGCGTCTTGCGAATATCGCCGATGCGCTATCGAACGTTACGACAAAAACGGTGCTGCTCACGGCCCATCCCAGGGGTAAGGCTCACGAGGTTGCGGTGCCTCAGGTGGCTCCGCTGCTCAGCGCAATTCCCAATTTGGTGTTCTTCCAGACGATTGCGGCAATGATCGCCGAGCGTCTGAAGTCATGGGACGTGCACCCGTATCTTGATGCCGTCTCCAAGCAAATGGAGGTCAAGGCAGAGGGCTACGAAGAATCAGTCAATGCGCTTAAGGCCAAAGCGGCCGAGTGTTACGGAATGTAAGCGGGTTTGATGCCCGTTGGCATGGGGGATGTGAAGACAACCCCAGAAAGGAGAGACAAATGAAGGAAACCGAGAAGATCGAGATCATGCATTTCGACCAGGAGGGCTATCTCGAGGACGGCAAGGCGCTCTACGAGACCGGCAAGAAGATGACCGCGCTCGCCGACAAGGTCGCCGACGAGGGCTACGACGCCGTGTTCCTGATGGGCGTCGGCGGCACCTGGGACGAGCTCATGCAGCTCGAGTACCTCATGAACAAGTTCGGCGACCGCGACCTCGAGGTCTACCTGATCCACGCCGCCGAGTGGAACGCCATGGGCCACAAGCGCATGACCGAGAAGTCCGTCGTGCTCACCGCCTCCGAGTCCGGCACCACCCCCGAGGTCCTCGAGGCCGTCAAGAAGATGAAGGGCATGGGCGTGCGCGTCTACGCCATGACCAAGCCCGAGGGCCCCATCGGCCAGGCTGTGGGTGCCGAGAACTGCGTCGCCATGGCTTCTGACCATGGTTCGGGCGGCTGCGAGAAGGGCTACTACCTCGCCGACTGCTTCGGCCTGCGCCTGCTCAACCGCCGCGGCTGCTTCCCCAAGTTCGATCTGTTTATCGAGCAGACCAAGGACATCTGGAAGGACATGCTCGATATCCGCAAGCGCTTCGAGCCGCGCGCCGAGGAGCTCGCCAAGAAGTACGCCCTGGCCCCCTACACCATGTTCATCGGCTCCGGCGCCCTGTGGGGCGAGACCATCCTGTTCTCGATGTGCATCCTCGAGGAGATGCAGTGGAAGCGCACCCGCTACATCACCTCGGCCGACTTCTTCCACGGCACCCTCGAGCTCGTGGAGCCCGGCGTCCCGGTCTTCCTGTTCATGGGCGAGGACGAGAACCGCAAGCTCGACGAGCGCGTCCGCGCCTTCCTCAACCGCGGCGTGACCGGCGACACCGACATCAACATCATCGACACCGCCGAGTTCGCGATCCCCGGCCTTGACGACGAGTTCCGCGTCATCGTCTCCCCGTGGATTCTGACGGTGCTCGTGACCGACCGCCTGGCTCGCTACTACGAGACGGTCACCAAGCACAACCTCAAGTATCGTCGCTACTATCACCAGTTCGACTACTAAAGAAAACGGGTGCGGGAACGTGCCGGGCTATTGAGAGGAACACAGAATGAGACAGTACATCATCGCCAGCCATGCGCACTTCGCCACCGGCATCAAGGAGAGCGTCGAGCTGCTCTCGGGCGCTCGCGACAACGTCCACGATCTTTCGATGTTCGTCGATGGCCGCATGGACGTGGCCGAGGAGGCCCAAAAACTGCTGGCAGGCATGTCTGCCGACGATGATGTCGTTGTCTGCACCGACCTCTTTGGCGGTAGCGTTAACAACGAGTTCACCAAGATCGTCCAGACGCGTCCCCGCACGTACCTCGTTACCAACATGAACCTTCCTCTGCTCATCCAGCTGCTGTTCTCTGACGAGTCGGCGCCGGTTGAGGAGACGATTCGCGCCATCGTCGCTGCGGACGATACGCGCGTGAAGTTTGTCAACGATCTTTTGGTCGATGACGAGGAGGAGGAAGAGTTCTAATCCGCAGCACCTACTGACACGCCGTATGACGGCACAAGACCTTTGGGGGGTCACATTATGATTCAGCTACTTCGCGTTGACCATCGCCTGCTTCATGGCCAGGTCGCAGTTTCCTGGGTTCAGGGCCTTGGCTCCAACTGCATCTTCTGCGTGGGCGATAAGGTCGCTAACGACCCGGTGTGGAAGACGACGCTCAAGATGGGCAAGCCTGCCGGCTGCAAGCTCGTCATCAAAGATATGGAGCATGCAATCGAAGCTATCAACTCGGGCGTGACCGACAAGTACAAGATGATCATCTGCGTCGCCACTATCGCTGAGGCAAAGCAGCTTGTTGAGGGCTGCCCGCAGATCAAGTCGGTCAACCTGGGCAACACCAAGCCCAAGGACGAGAAGCGTCCCGACGCTCGTCAGGTCTCTCGTCAGATCTTCCTGACCGCGGCCGAGGAAGCCGATGTGCGCGAGATGCTGGATCGTGGCGTTGAGGTCGAGATTCGACCCCTGGCCGATGACCCCAAGGTCGACTGCGCCAGCGTGCTCTAGGCGTTCAATTTCGAAGAGTCTGAGCTCTTCGTAGTGTCCTATATGGAAAGGGGGATGTATGCTTACCCAAGCAATCCTCATCGGACTTATCGCCGCATTTGGTAAGTTCGACTGCCAGCTCGGTACGCTCTACGCGTTCCGCCCCATCGTCCTGTGCCCGCTCGTGGGCCTGGTGCTGGGGGACCTGCAGTCCGGCCTCGCGATCGGTGCGAGTCTGGAGCTGCTGTTCATGGGCTCGATCTCCATCGGCGCCTACGTGCCGCCTGATGAGACGATCGGCGGCGTGCTCGCCTGCGCCTTCGCTATCCAGCTGGGCCAGAGCACCGAGGCAGCCATCGCGCTTGCCATGCCCATCGCCACGCTGTGCCTTGCCATCAAGAACATCCTTAACGCCGCCCTGCCGATCCTGGTCGACCGCGCTGATGTCTACTCCGGCCAGGGCAACCTTAAGGGTGTCTATGCGATGCACTTCCTGATCGGTTTGACCGGTATCATCATGGCGTTCCTGCTGTGCTCGCTGTCGTTCTATCTGGGTGCTGACGCCATCCAGGGCCTGCTCGACTTCATCCCGCCCTTTGTCCTTGCTGGCTTTGGCGTTGCCGCCAACTTCCTGCCTGCCATGGGCTTCGCCATGCTCGGCCGCCTGGTGCTCACCAAGCAGCTCGTGCCCTTCTACTTCCTGGGCTTCCTGCTGTGCTCCTACGCCAACGTGCCCGTCCTGGGCGTCGCCCTGAT
>NZ_JBBNLN010000016.1:0-38604 GCF_040092445.1 Collinsella sp. CLA-ER-H11
AACGAGGGCAGCCCTGTGGGCGCCAGCGGAATGTGGGGTCACCGCGCGGTCCGCATCTGATGGTGTCGACGTCAATGGTATACGGGTGCACCATCGACGTCTTCAATACAGAAAATATCAGTGCGGAATGTTTTCAAAACCAAGCCCGGCCCCGGCCTGCGGTAACGTTGCTGGCGGTTCTTGGGCATCGCTTGCTGGTGGGGTTCCTTGTCTGAGTTGGACTTAGTTGGTGGGACCACTCGTCTCGGTCGCTGTCCCGCGCCGTTCCGGCGCGGGAGGCGCGCCGCTGCGGGAGTGCTAGTCGGTCATTATTGGCGCCGAAGCACCGTCCCGTCCCAGCATCGCCCTCAGCTTCTCGAAGCTCTCCTCGCTCAGGCAGTGCTCCATGTGGCAGCCCTCTTGCGACGCCACCTCGGCCGATACGCCTGCATCCTCCAAAAGCCCCACGAAAAAGCAGTGGCGCTCCCACATTTGGCGCGCGACCTCCAGACCGCGCTCTGTCAGATGAACATCTCGTTTGCCCATTTCGACATAGCCGTTGCTTTCCAGCGTCGCCATGGCCTTGGAAACGCTCGCCTTGGTTACGCCGAGGTACTCCGCAACGTCGATCGAGCGCACGATGCCCTGACGTTCCGACAGAACGTAGATCGATTCGAGATAGTCTTCTCCGGATTCACGTAGGGCCATGGGCCGCCTTTCGCGATGATTGCTAGTTAGCCTTTGGATACTTTTCACAGCTTACTTTACCGCAAAAGTTGCCCATGTCTTACTACTTTGCCTAAAAGTTAGCCGTGTTTCACAAAACGTGCGGGACGAAAACAAAATGGGGACGCCCCGCAAGGAGTGTCCCCAGGTGCCGGCAGATAAGGAACGTCCCCAAGTGCCGAGCCGCAGCTATAACAGTCCAAAGTACTTCGCGGCGTTGTAGATGCCGTCGTCGTCCACGGCAGTCGTCACATAGGTCGCCGCGGCCTTCACGGTATCCTGCGCGTTGCCCATGGCCACACTTGTGCCCACGGCCGAGAACATCGACAGGTCGTTCTCGCCGTCGCCAAAGGCAATCGCTTCACTCGCGTCGATGCCCAGGCGCTCCAGCGTCGCCGCCACACCCAGGTCCTTGCCGCCGTTGGCCGGAATAATGTCGCAGAACAGGTCGCACCAGCGCGTGGTGAGCGAATGCGACACGGCATCGGTCACGATGTGCTCGTCAACTGGGTCAACAAAGGCACAGAACTGATAGACCGGCGCGTCAAAGGCATGCTCAAACGGCTCCTCGTGGTAGACGATTCCCGCGTTGCTGCCAGCCGTCACCACGCGCTCGGACAGGCGGTTCACAAACGAGTTCTCGCCCTGCATGCACAGTGAGTCGTAGCGCCCCTGCGCCACCTGGTCCACAATCACCGCAACGTCGTCCGGATCGATCGGGCAGCTGCGGTAAACCCCCTCGGAATCAAAACAGTGCTGGCCCGAAAGCGTAATGTACGCATCCCAACCCAAGTCGAACAGCCAATCCGGCATCTGGTAGGTCGGGCGACCCGTGGCGATTACGCACGCAATCCCCTGTTCGTGAAAGCTATCGAGCACCCGCTGCGCCGACGCCGGAATCCGATGGGTCTTAAAGCTCAGCAACGTGCCGTCGATATCGAAAAACGCAGCCTTAATCATCCTCGCCTACTCCTCGCCCTCGAGCTTCTCGCTCGCCTCGAGCCACGCCATCTCCAACTCGTCCATGGCGGCGTGGGCCTCGTCGATCTTTGCCTGCTGCTCGCCCAGCGCCGTGTAATTGGTGGGGTCGACCTGGGTCATCGCGGCCTCGGCCTCCTCCACGCGTGCGCGCTGCGTCTCCATTTTGCGCTCGAGCGAGCTCACCTCGCGGCGGAGCTTCTGGCGTTCGGCGTTGGAAAGGCCGTTGGGCTGACCGCTCGACTTGGGTTTTTCGGCCGCAGCCGCCGCAGCACCGGTGTCGAACGTGCCGGTCTTGGCACTCGGCGCACCCACGGGTTCACCCTCGGCGGTGGCATTGCACATACGCAGGTACTGGTCAACGCCACCGGGCATATGCGTCAGGTGGCCGTCGAGCAGCGCCCACTGCTGGTCGGTCACGCGCTCCATCAAGAAGCGGTCGTGCGTCACCAGGATCAGCGTGCCGGGCCAGCCGTCAAGCAGGTCCTCGACAATCGCGAGCATGTCGGTATCCAGGTCGTTGCCGGGCTCGTCCAGGATAAGCACGTTGGGCTCGTCCAGGATCGTCAGCAACAGCGACAGGCGACGGCGCTGGCCGCCCGAAAGATCGCCGATGCGGCTCCAGAGCTGCTGCGTCGTAAAGCCCAGACGCTCGCAGAGCTTCTCGGGCGAAGTCTCCTTGCCGTCGATGACGTAGTACTTCTTATAGTTGCCGAGCACCTCGCGGATCGTGTCGCCCATGTAGGGTTCGAGCTCCTCGAGCTGCTGCGACAGCACGCCAAAGCGCACTGTCTGGCCAATCTTCACGCGGCCGCGCGTGGGTTCAATCTTGCCCTGGATCACGTCGAGCAGCGTCGACTTGCCGGCACCGTTCTCGCCCAGCAGACCATAGCGGTCGCCCGCACCAATGAGCCAGGTCACGTCAGAGAGCACCTGCTTGGGCGCGCCATCGGTATCCGCATAGCCGGCGTCCACGTCGACCACATCGATAACCTGCTTGCCCAGGCGGCTCACGGCGAGGCGCTTGAGCTCCAGCTCGTCACGCACGGGCGGCACGTCGGCGATCAGCTCGCGAGCGGCATCAACGCGAAACTTGGGCTTGGTGGAACGCGCCTGGGCGCCGCGGCTCAGCCACGCGAGCTCCTTGCGCGCCATGTTGCGACGGCGTTCCTCGGTAACCGCGGCCATGCGGTCGCGCTCCACGCGCTGCAGGATATATGCGGAGTAGCCGCCCTCGAAGGGATCGACCTGGCCGTCGTGGACCTCCCACATGCTGGTGCAGACCTCGTCCAAGAACCAGCGATCGTGCGTGACCACGAGCATGGCGCCCTGACCGCGCTGCCAGCGAGCCTTAAGATGGCGTGCAAGCCAGTTGATGGTGCGCATGTCCAGATGGTTAGTGGGCTCGTCGAGCATGAGCACGTCGTAGTCGCCGATCAACAGGCGCGCGAGGTCCACGCGGCGGCGCTGGCCACCCGAAAGCTCGCCCACCGTGCCCTCCCAGGGCACATCGCTAATGAGACCGGCGAGGATCTGGCGCGTGCGGGGGCTCGACGCCCACTCATACTCGGGCGTGTCGCCCACGACGGCATGGTGCACGGTGTCGGTGTCGACAAGCTGGTCCTTTTGGCCGAGCAGGCCGATCGTGGTGCCGCGACGATGCGTCACGCGGCCGTCGTCGGGCTCCAGCGTGCCGGCGAGCACGCTCAGCAGCGTCGACTTGCCGTCGCCGTTTTTACCGACAATACCAATACGGTCGCCCTCGCCCACGCCGAGCGTCACGCTATCGAAAATATGCTTGGTGGGAAACTCTAGGCTGACGGAATCGCATCCCAAAAGAATCGCCATATGCCCTGCTCCTTCGTAGAAATTCAACGTTGTCCATAATAGCAGCGAAAAGGCGGGCCGCACACGACACAAAAAGGCGGGCCATCTCCCAAAAGAGATGACCCGCCTCTCCAATCAGTCCCGTGGCAACCGTGGCCGCCGCGGGCCTCAAGCATGTCCCGGACTAGGAGAACATGCCGGTGAGGTAATCATTCAGCCGCTTATCCTTGGGCCGTTGGAAAATCTCGTCGGTCTCGTCGTACTCGACCATATCGCCCATGTAGAAGAACGCCGTGCGGTTGGACACACGCGACGCCTGCTCCATGTTGTGCGTCACGATGACGATGGCGCGGTCGGCAACGATCGATGACATCAGGTCCTCGATCGCCAGCGTCGAGATGGGGTCGAGCGCCGAGCAGGGCTCGTCGAACAAGATCACGTCGGGGTTGAGCGCCAGCGTGCGCGCGATGCACAGGCGCTGCTGCTGACCGCCCGAAAGCGCATAGGCGCTCTTGTCGAGCTTGTCCTTGACCTCGTCCCACAGTGCCGCGCCGCGCAGGCTCTCCTCGACCATGCGGTCGAGTTCGTCGCGGTCGGTGATGCCGTGGCGCCTAGGCGCAAACGTGATGTTGTCGCGAATGGACTTGCGAAACGGGTTGGGCTGCTGGAACACCATGCCAATGGAGCGACGCAACTCGTAGGTGTTCTCGGTCTTGGTGTTCACGTTGCGCCCGCGATAGTTGATCTCGCCCTCCACGCGGCAGCCGCGAATCTCGCGATTCATAAGGTTGAGGCTACGCAAGAAGGTCGACTTACCGCAGCCCGAAGGCCCGATGAGCGCCGTGATCTCGCCCTTGTGAAAGTCGAGCGACGTGTCGTGCAGGGCATGGTGGTCGCCATAGTACACGTTGACGTCCTTGGTGGAGAGCACGACCTCGTCGCTCACGGCCTTGCCGCTCACGCGCACGCGCTTCTCGCTCTCCCCCACACTCGATAGAAAGTCCTGGGTGTCGGACGCGGCCGCTTCGGTTGCGGGCGTTGCATTTATCTCGCTCATTCGGCCGTCATCTTCCTTGCCAGTTGCTTGCCCACAATGCGGGCGATTACGTTAAACAGCAGCACGCAAATCATCAGCAGCGCCGCGGTGCCCCAGACGATCTGCTGGGCCTCGGGGCTGCCTTCGCCATAGATCTTGTAGATGTGCACGGCGAGCGACTCGCCGGGGCGGAACACGTTCCAGGCGCAGGTGGGGCTCGACAGGTTAAAGCTCAAGAAGTTCAGGCGAACCGGCGAGCTCATACCCGAGGTAAAAAGCAGTGCTGCGGCCTCGCCAAACACGCGACCGGCCGAAAGCACGATGCCCGTCACGATGGCAGGCATGGCCTCGGGGATCAGGATGTGCAGCGTGGCCTCCCAGCGAGTGAGGCCCATGGCCAGGCACGCATCGCGCTGGGCCTGCGGCACGTCCTCGAGCGCCTGCTGGATCACGCGCACCAGAATGGGGATATTGAACATGGTGAGCGCGATGGCGCCGGAGATGATGGAGTACTTCCAGCCCAGCTGCACCGAGAACACCAGAAAACCGAACATGCCGACGACGATGGAAGGCAGCGAGGACAACGTCTCGATGGCGGTGGAGGCGATGTCGCGGATGGGTCCGTCCGGCGCATACTCAACCAAAAAGACCGCTCCGCCCAGGCTGATGGGCACCGAGATGATCAGAGTGATCAGCAGCAGGTAGAACGAGTCGAACAGCTGGTAGAGCACGCCGCCCTGCGTTCCGTTGGCGCGCGACGGCTCTGTGAGAAAGCCCGGCTGGAACAGCGTCGAGATGCCCTCGAACAAGATATAGGCCACCATGGAGATGACGATGAGCATGACGATGGCGACGATCGCCGTCAGCACGCCCGTGGCGATGCGATCCTGCTTTTGGACACGCCCGAGCCTCGCCTCGTCGATGTGGATGCGCGTGCTAGCCACGAGCCTTCGCCCCCTTGCGGCCAATGAGATGGATGATCAGGATGAAGATGAGGCTCATGCCCATCAGCAGCAGACCGAGTGCCCACAGGACGTCGTCCTGGGCCGAGCCCTCGGCGTAGACCGCCATGGACGTGGTGAGCGTGGTGGTGATGGTGGACGCCGGCGACAGCAGCGACGTCGGCATGGCCTCGATGCCGCCGATAACCATGCGCACGGCGAGCGTCTCGCCAAAGGCGCGGGTCATACCCAGGATGACCGCAGTCATGAGCGACGGCATGGCAGACTTGAGCACCACGTGCCAGATGGTCTGCCAGCGGGTGTAGCCCAGCGCGAGCGAGCCCTGACGGTAGCTGTCGGGCACGGCACGCAGGCCATCGACCGAAAGCGTGGTCATCGTCGGCAGGATCATGACGGCCAGCACGATGGCGCCGGGCAAGATGCCCAGACCCGTGCTCACATGGAAAACGCTCTTCATAAGGCCGACGACCACGTGAAAACCGATCAGGCCAAAGACGACCGAGGGGATGCCGGTCAAAAGCTCAATGAGCGGCTGAAAGATCTTAGAGCCAAACTTAGGGCTAATCTCGACCGCAAAGATGGCAGAGCCGATGGCGATGGGCAGCGCGATAAGCGTGGAGAGCACCATGACCGCAAACGAGGTGACGATCAGGGGCAGGGCGCCGGTATAGGGCAGGCCGTTTTCGGCTGTGTTGGCCAGGTCCCACTTGGTGCCGGTGAAAAACTCGACGACCGAGACGCCGTCCTTGACAAAAGCCGAGAGGCCCTTTTGGGCGACCATAAAGATGAGCGCGGCAACGACAAGCGTCACGAGCGCTACGCACGCGCCCGTGACGCCCAGGCCCACGTTCTCAAGGTCGCGCTTTGGCAGCTGTTTTGCCATTGCAAACCTTTCCGGGGCGATTACTTATTTAGCAGAGACCTTGCCGCTGGCGTCCTTGACGACCTTCATGGCAGAGACGGGGATGAAGCCCTGCTCCTCGACGAGCTTGCCCTGGACGTCGTCGGAAAGCATGAACTCCAGGAAGGCCTTGGTGGCCTCGTCGGCGTCCTTGGAGCAGTACATGTGCTCGGTAGCCCAGATCTTGAAGGAGTCATCAGTGACATTCTTGCTCTTGGGCTCGACGCCCTCGACCTTGATGGCGTTGAACTTGGAGTCATCGAAGTGCGAGAAGTCGAGGTAGGAGATGGCGTTATCGGTGCTGCCCATCTGAGTCTGGACGTCGCCGGACTTGTCGAGCTCGGCGTCGCCCTTAAAGTCGACGGCCTCGTCGCCAAAGACGGCGGCCTCGAAGGTGGCGCGGGTGCCGGAGCCGGCCTTGCGGTTGAGGACGACGATGGTGGCGTCGTCGCCGCCGACCTCCTTCCAGTTGGTGATCTGGCCAGAGAAGATGCCCTTGAGCTGCTCGAGGGACAGGTCGTCGACCGTCACGTTCTTGGAGACGACGGGACCCATGCCCACGACGGCAACCTCGTGGTCGACGAGGTTCTTGACCTGGTCGGCCTCGAGCTTGGTCTCGGCGAAGACGTCGGAGTTGCCGATGGTGACGGTGCCGGCGGCAACAGCGGTCAGGCCCTTGCCCGAACCGTTACCCGAGCCGGAGACGGAGACGTCCGGGTTGGCATCCATGAACTTCTCGGCAGCGGCCTCGACGAGAGCCTGGAACGAGGAGGCGCCGTCGTAGGTCACCTCGCCGGAGACGGACTCGGCAGCAGCGGCGCTACCCTTGTCGGCGGCGTCGGATGCGCCGGAGCCGCCGCAACCAACGAGACCGAGACCGACGATGCTGGCAAGACCACCAGCGAGGCCGAGGAACTGACGACGAGAATAAGCCTGATCGAGCATGATCTTCCTTTCATACATGCGACTCGCGGGCACCCCGCCCGCTTTGCTGTTTGGAAAGATACGGCCCCGATCGGGCGACGACCGCCTTATCTGCGGTTTCTTACGGGCTATTGATAGACCCTTACCGCAAGCTCTGCCCAGCCTTTACAAACGGATAACAATCCAGCGCCGAACATGGCGCACCTTTTACACCAAAGGAACGTCCCCAATGACTACCCCACCGCAACAGAAAAAGCCCGGGCCGAAGCACCGGGCTCGTAATGCAAGTTTGTATCCAAGCAGGATATAGGGGTTTCCCAGGTGCCCGAGATTGCCCCGAAAGAGGAGCGCCGCGTACTTTGGTACGCAAGCGACGGTTTGAGGGGCAAGGTCGGGTGCCTGGGGAAGCCCTACAGCTCAAGTTCGTTGAGGCGCAGGATCGCCACGATATAAATCTTGAGCGCCTGTTTAAGCTGTTCCTCGTTGGCGCACTCGTTGGGGCCGTGCATCTGGCCGCCCCATGCGGGCAGCTCCAGGCCGGTCTCCTCGGGGCCAAACGATACGGCGCGGGCAAAGTTGCGCGCGTACGTGCCGCCGCCCATGGCAAAGGGCTCAGCATGCTTGCCCGTAAACTCGTTATAGGTATCAATAAGCGCCTTCACGGCCGGATCGTCGGCAGACACCGAGAACGGCACCTTAGCGCGACCCAGCTGACACGTCACGCCAAAACGGCCCACGAGCGGGTCGAGCTGCTCGCGGATGGTATCGGCACTCGTGCTGTCGGGGAAGCGCACGTCGATGACCTGCTCAATATGGCCATCCGCCACGCGGATGACGCCAGCGTTGCAGGTAAGCGGGCCAAACGCCGGACTCGTCGCATCGATACCCAGGCCGCGGCCATAGGCATCCGCATGCACAAAGGCCAGGAACTTGACGAACTCGTGCTCGGCAGGCGTCAGCAGGCGCTCGCCGCGGGCACCAAACGCGTCCTCGGCCTCGCGCAGATACGACACGATCAGGCCGACGGCATTGATCGTCCCCTCGGGCATCGAGGCGTGACCGCCAATACCGTGGGCGAAAATCTGCGCGTGCCCGTTATCGAGCGCCGTAATCTCCAAGCGGTCGGCGTTCTCGACCGGCGCCGGCAGCTCATCGGCGGCAATCGCGAGCTCGCAGATGGACTGCGACGGAATGGCATTGCTCGCCTCGGCGCCGCTCCACGACACGATGCGCCCGCCGTCGATCTTGGGACTCACGAACGTCGCCCCAAACTGGCCCTTCTCGGCATTGCAGACCGGGAACTCAGCATCGGGCGTAAACAAAAAGTCGGGGTCTGCGTGGTTCTCCAGATAATGGTGAACGTCGGACATGCCCACTTCCTCATCGCAGCCCAGCAGCGCGCGGAAGGTGTAGCGCGGAACAATGCCGTGCTTGAGCAGGTACGCGCCGGCATAAAGCGACAGCACTGCCGGGCCCTTGTCGTCGATCACGCCGCGACCGAGCAACCAGCCCTCGCGACGCTCCATCGCGAACGGATCGGTGTTCCAGCCAGGGCCGGCGGGAACCACGTCCACGTGGCAGATAGTCGCGAGCTGCTTGTCGCCGCGGCCCGGGATATCGGCGATTCCCACATAGCCCTCGTCGTCGCTCGTCTGATAGCCGAGCTTCTGCGCGATGCCGAGCGCGCAATCGAGCGCGTCACGGACCGGGCGGCCAAACGGCGCGCCGGGCTCCGCATCGGCAGAAACTGCCACGGAAGGATAACTCACCAGCTGCTCGATATCAGCGACGACATCCTCCCAGACCTCGTCGACATACTCAGCGACGCTCTGCTCCACCTGATTCATGGACGACCTCCTTACCAATGAGCGACGGGTACGCCCGCCCCTCACATTATGTCTATTAGATAGCGAAAAGTTTAGCAAGCTCGGCCACCGAGTGCACCACCGCATCGGCGCCCGCGGCCTCGTGCTCCCCCGGCGCTGCCGCGCCCGAATAGATGCCGATGCACGGCACGCCCATCGCGTGTGCGCCCTCCACATCGTTAAAGCGATCGCCGATCATCACGGCATCGTCGGCCGTCGCGCCGAGCGCCGCCAGGGCATCGCGAACCGAATCGGCCTTGGTCTCGCGCCCCTGCGGCGGATTCATGCCAACCACCGCCTCAAACTGCGAAAGCCCCAGCTCGCCCACCATGTCAATGCACTTTGCCTCCATGCGTGACGTCGCCACGACCAAGCGATGCCCCTGCGCGACAAGGCCATCGAGCAGCTCGGGGATTCCATCGAACACGGGATACTCTTCCGGTCCCAGCTCATCAAAAAAGGCACGGTACTCGTCAGCCACCACAAGCGACTCCTCGCGGGAGAAGCCATAAAAGTCGTGAAAGCTCTTCCACAGGGGCGGCCCGATCATGCGGCGCAGGTCACCCATCTGCGCCTCCGAAAACCCGCGCGCGGCCAACGTCTTGCGCGTCGAGCTCATCACCGCCCGGCCCGTATCGGCCACCGTGCCGTCAAAATCGAACAGCACAACCGGCCGCCTGTATATCTCCAACGCCTCCATCGGCATTCCTCTTCCCCAGTTGATGATTTCCACACCGACACTTCAAACTGTTGACTATTCAACAATTGAACCTAGAAATGTGGAACGACTCCACTATACTTGTCGCACTTTGCTCTCAGAAGGCGGCGCGCAAGCGCCCCAATGAAAGGTGCAATTATGTCTTTTGCCATCATAACCGACTCCACGTCGGACATCTCCCCCGCCCGTGCTCAAGAGCTTGGCATTTACGTCATTCCACTGCATGTGATTATCGAGGACGAGGACCTGCTCGACCAGGTACAGATCACCGCCGAGGAGTACGTCGCCCGCATGGCCGGCTCCGAGCAGCTGCCGCACACCTCGCAGCCGAGTGCCGGCGAGTTCAAGGCACTCTTTGACCGCGTGCGTGCTGACGGCCACGACAGCGCGATCTTTATCTCGCTGTGCAGCGAATGGTCCGCCTGCTATTCCAACGCATGCCTGGTCGCCGAGACCCACGAGCTCGACGTGCGCTGCATCGATTCGCGCACCGGCTCGGGTGCCGAGGGCCTGCTGGTGGAGTACGCGCTCGCCATGCGCGAGGACGGCCGCAGCCTGGACGAGACCGAGGCACAGATCCGCGCGACCCTGCCCGACGCGCACCTGCTGCTGATTCCCCGCACGCTCGAGAACCTCGTTAAGAACGGCCGCGCGCCCAAGCTCGCCGGCCAGCTCACGCAGATGCTCAATATTCGCCTGGCCGTTTCGCCGGAGTGGCAGTCGGGCGAGATCAAGGCCATCAAGAAGGGCCGCGGCGCCAAGCGCATCGTCGCCAACACCATGGCAGACTGCCTCGCGTTTTTGGCCGAGCATCCGGGCTCCAGCGTGCGCGTGCTCACGACCGGTGCCGCCGAGGAGCAGGAGCTTGTCGACGAGGCACTCGCAGGCCAGGACTACGTAGACGCCGGCACCGGCCCCATCGGCTGCACCATCGCCACCCATGTAGGCGTCGACGCCATCGCCATCAGCTACTGCCCCCGCTACCAGCCAACTCGCTAGGGACGCCCACATCAGTTATGGTGAAATGGGGACTGTTTTTGGCTTATTAGCCGCCAATCAATCCCCATTCCACCGCAACTTAGAAATCAGCGATCAGCCCAGCGGACCCTGAAACAACTCCTGATGAGCGCCCATTCTTACCAGCCTAATCACTGGGTTAGTCTTATGGGGAAGATAAAGAACGACCACATCGACCAAGCCATCGGATAGATGGAAATCGATGTGGCCGTTGTAGTTTCCGCCCGGGTTTGAAAGCTCATGGGCGCCATATTCCGCGGGAAGCGAGCCGTGAGCTGCAAGCTCTGCGACCGCCGCCTTAAACTCGGTTTTTAGCTGCGGATGGATGCGCATCGTCCGTTTATAATCCGCCTTAAACTGAGCCTCGACTTTAATCTCAAACATCGCTAGTCCTCATCGAGGAATGATATAAGCTCATCAGCGTTGTTGAATGACGGGCTATCGTCCGGCAAAACCCCCAACTCATGGGCCTCGGCGATCACCATGGCACGCCTCGTCGCCTCGTTGGGCACCTCCGCCCTTCCTACAATCTCAAAAGGAATCTTTCGCTGATTTACCAGCTGCCGAACGGCAAGATTGAGATAGGAATTGAGGCTGAGGCCGACCGAATCCAAGAACTCAGTCGCCTGCTCCTTGAGCCCCTCTTCGATGCGAACCGTCGTAGGCTTAACTGTTGCTGTAGACATTTGCGACCTCCTCGCTCTCGTCTTTTGCATCAGTATACCCAATATAAACGGCAAACTGACGTTAGATAGCATCAGATTGCCATACATATTCATGTCGCGGCGGGCACGATTGCTCTACATCAACCCGCTGAGCGCAATGTCGACGGACTCGTTGAGGTCATCGGTAATGTGTACCAGATCCGGATCGAGCGGGCTGATCATACCGGCGCTCATCACCGGGCCGTTGAGCCAGTCGAACAGGCCCTGCCAGTACTCGCTGCCCACCAGCACGAGCGGCATGCGTTTGACCTTGTGCGTCTGCACCAGCGTGAGCACCTCGAACATCTCGTCGAGCGTGCCAAAGCCGCCGGGAAACACGATGGCGCCCGAGCTGTACTTAACGAACATGGTTTTGCGCACAAAGAAGTAGCGGAAGTCCATACCGAGGTTTACGTATTTGTTGAGCCCCTGCTCGTGCGGCAATTCAATGCCCAGGCCAACTGACTTGCCATTGACACTCGCCGCTCCCCTGTTGGCCGCTTCCATGATGCCAGGGCCGCCACCGGTGATGACCGCCACGCCACGTTGCGCGATCTTGCGCCCGACGGTACGCGCCGCTTTGTAGAGCGGATCGGTCTTGGGCGTGCGGGCGCTACCGAAGATGGTCACCGCGGGCCCGAGCTCGGCAAGCGCGCCAAAGCCGTCGACAAACTCAGCCTGAATGCGCAGTACGCGCCACGGATCGGCATGCAACCAGTCGGTCGACTCCTCGGGCGCCAGCAGGTTGGCGTAGGTGTTGTCCTTGGGAATCATGGGACCGCGCATGACCACAGGACCGCGTCGGTACGTCTCGTCGTAGGCCGGCTCGCCCTCGACGTTCTCATTCTTAATCATGGGTACTCCTATCGAGAAAAAGAAAAGCGGGCGGGGTCGACGCCATGCGCCAAACACCCGCCCGAACATCAACTATTCGGTATGGTACCCACGTTGCATCAAGCGCTTGCAAGGCATCGGTCAGCGGTCGCGCAGCCGGCGTCAGCGAATGTGACGAGCGGCTGCCGCTCAACCTTTGCCGTTGCCCACGCTCTGCAAGCGTGCCTGTCGCCCTTAGTAATCCACCGCAGCAGGACTGTTCATCCAGTCGCTCACGAATGCACCGTAACGGCCCTCGATAATGGCCTGGCGGGCACGCTGCATAAGGTTGAGCAGGTAGTAGATGTTGTGCATCGACAGCAGAATGCCGCCGAGCATCTCCTTCTGCGTGACCATGTGGCGGATGAGCGCGCGGCTGTAGCCGCCCGTGCACACCGGGCAGGTGCAGGTGGGATCGATGGGGCCGTCGTCGTGCGCAAAACGCGCGTTGCGGAAGTTGAGGCGACCCTCGCTGGAGAACGCCGTGCCCATGCGGCCGGTGCGCGTCGGCAGCACGCAGTCGAACATGTCGATGCCCACGCCCACACCGCGCACGAGGGTGGTGGGGTTGCCGACGCCCATCAGGTAGCGTGGCTTGTGCTTGGGCATGTACTCGCTTACGAGCGGTGCCAGGGTCTCGAACATGGTCTCGTGGTCCTCGCCCACCGAGTAGCCGCCGATGCCGTAACCGGGGAAGTCGCCGCACTCCTCCAAATGGCGCAGCGAGCGCAGGCGCAGATCTAGGTGCATGCCGCCCTGAACAATGCCAAAGAGCGCCTGGTCGTCGCGGGTATGCGCCTTATAGCAGCGCTCGGCCCACATACTCGACAGCTCAACGGCGCGCTCAACGTAGGCGCGCGTGGCGGGATAGCCCGGGCACTGGTCCAGCTGCATGCAGATGTCGGAGCCGAGTTTCATGGCGATTTCCATGTTGTCCTCGGGCGTCCAGAACACGTGGCGGCCGTCGTAATCGTTGACAATTAAGCGCACGCCCTCATCGGTGAGCTTGACCGCGTCGTTGTGGCTGAACACCTGGAAACCGCCCGAGTCGGTGAGGATGGGGCCGTGCCAGTTCATAAACTTGTGCAGGCCGCCCAGCTCGGCGATGGTATCCTCGCCGGGACGCATGGACAGGTGATAGGTATTGGCAAGCACGATCTGGGCGCCGAGCTGCTTGACGGTCTCGGTAGGAATACCCTTGACGTTTGCCTTGGTGCCCACGGGCATAAAGATTGGCGTCTCGATGTCGCCGTGCGGGGTGTGCAGCACGCCGGCACGTGCATGCGTCGTCGGGTCCTCGGCGATCAGGTCGAATTTAAAAAGGCTCTGGTCCATAAACTGGAACTCCTTGGTTGCGGTTCATACGCAAACCATTATACGGGCAACCCGCAAAGAGCACCGACTCGACAGAAACTGGTGCATTAAACGACCAGTCGTTGGGGACGTTCTTAAACGACTAGTCGTCGGGGACAATCTTCAGCGCCATCTTGCAAAGGAATGTCCCAATCTGCCGACACTTAGGGACTGTCCCCAAGTGCCGGCAAGAGCGTCCCTTTCGACTAGTCATTTAAGAACGTCCCCAACGACTACTCCAGCAACACCGATGTTTTGGCAACGTCAGCGAGCGCTCGCCAGAGCGAACAAATTGGCATGAAAAGAGGGCGGCATAGACCTTCTGGTCATGCCACCCTCTTTGAATGACAAGTTGTCGCCCTGGTGACCGCGCAGCGTCGAGCCGTTACGCGGTTTGGTAAAACCGCGTAACCCCTAAGGCCGCTGGCCCATGCCACCCTCGAGGGTGACGGTCTCGCCGTTCATGTACTTAAAGTCGGGACCGCAGAGCTGAACGACAACGCGGCCGATTTCCTTCTCGACGTCGCCGTAGTGACCCGCCGGCGGCATGTGGACGTTGGCCTTGAACGCCTCGGGATAAGCATCCTGGAAGTTCTCGAGCGCAGCGGTCCAAGCAAGCGGGCAAACGATATTGACGTTGATGCCGTCCTTGCCCCACTCGTTGGCGGCAACGCGAGTCAGGCCGCGGATGCCCTCCTTGGCGGCAGCATAGCTGCACTGGCCATAGTTGCCAAACAGGCCGGCGCCCGAAGCGAAGTTGACCACGGAGCCCTTGGTCTCCTTCAGGTGCGGATAGGCCTTCTGCATGTACAGATAGGTAGCATACAGACCGGAGTAAATGGCCAGGTTAAACTGATCCATGGTGTGATCGGCGATGGTCACACCCGAGGCGCTAGCCTGAGCATTGTTAACGACGGCGTCGATGCGGCCGAACTCCTCAATGGCCTTGTCGATGACGTTCTGGACGACGGCCTCGTTGTCCTGACCAGCCGAGACATCGGCCTGAACAGGCAGAACCTTGACGCCGTACTCGGCCTCGAGGGATTCCTTGGCAGCCTCGAGCTTGGCAACGTTGCGGCCGGTGATGACGAGGTTCGCGCCCTCCTTGGCAAATGCGATATCGATGCCGTAGCCGATGGAACCAGCGGAGCCGTCCTTGAGCGTGGCCTTGCCGCCGCCGGTAACGATCACGGTCTTACCAGTGAAAAGTCCCATACAAAGTCCTTTCAAATCGCGACGGGCCCACCCGCCGACTGCGCGCATCCAACTTCACGCGCCAAAAGCTGAAATGCAACTTTAGCGGGTTCAAGTGAAAAATAAAGACCGCAGCAGGCGAACGGCACAACGTCATTCGGCGAAGGGAATGTCAAGCACGAACTGGAAAAGAGGCCGAATTTTTGTCAGCCAAACGAGCCATCGAACACGTTTTGAAACTTTGCTGCGGCGCGCGGGAAGTCGGCGCGAGACTTTATCATAGGGTGACAAACAACGATGAGGAGCACATGCCTATGACAGACGAGCTGGACCCCCAGACTCAAGAGCATATTGATGATCCCGCAGACGTCACCACAGATACTGACGCTGTGACCTGCGATGGTACCGACGTCGACGGCCCCATCTTGGACGAAAGCGCTACGGCGGAAACCCCCGAATCAGAAAACGTCGATGAGCAAAACGACGATGCGCCCGCTCAGGACGACGCCCCCGTACAGGACGACGCCCCGCAAGCAGCGGGCCCCATCGAGGTGTCTTCGGAAGAAGAGCTCGATGCCGTCATGGACTCCATGATGGATGCTGTCAAAGCGATGAAAGACGCCGTCGCCGATGCCGATATTGATGCCGAGGAAGAGGAGGCCGCCGAGGCGGCCTCGACCTTTGTGCCCGGCGAGACTCCGGTTGCCGACCAGGGCAGCACCATGCCATCGTTTCTGCAGCTCGAGCACCCCACGATCGGCGCCGATGCGGTCGATCCGCACGCAGCAGGCTTTTCTGTGGTCGAGGGCGGTACCGGCAATATCGCCGCGCCGCAGGCTGCCGATGCGGACGCTGCCGACACCGCTCGCCCGACCGCCCCGCAATCCCCCGCCGCGAGCCGCGATCTGGGGACCGCTGTCTCGAACACTGCGAACGCCGTGGGCACCTTTATCGCCCAGGGTGCCTCGGCCATGCGCGAGATGAACGCCGCGAAAAAGGCACTTGCCGATGCCCGCGCCCACCTGGCCGAACTTGAGCAACGCATTGCCGATCAGGCCGAGGAACTCGAGACGCGCCAGGATATCGCAGGCCGCTACGACCAGATCGTCGCCGACCAGCGCCAGGCGATCGCCACGGCGCAAAAGACCGCTGCGGCAGCCGAAATCGATCGCGATGTCCATGCTTCCAAAGTAGCAGAGCTCAAGGGTCAGCTCGAACAAATGAAGACAGAGGATGACGCGACCGAGCTCCGCCTGAAGGCCGCGCTCGATGCCGTGGAGGCCCGCGAGGCGAGCTCGCGCGAGACCGGCAACCGCCTCGTTCGCCGTCTTGAGGATTCCAAGCGCATCCGCGACAAGGTGCAGGCCGAGCGAGACGCCGGCATTGCCGCCGCACAACAAACCGTCGATGCCACGCGCGCCCAGCTCGAGACACTGCGTCATGAGTATGCCGAGCTGCAACACAATCCCTCGGCAAATCCCGCCAACTATACGGTGCGCACCAGCGAGCTCTCGATGCAGATCTCCGACACGGCAGATGCCCTGCGTAAAGCCGAAGAAGATATCCCGCGTATCACCGCCGACCTTGAACACTCGCTTGCCGCAGCCGAGCAGGCCGTCGAACAGGCGCAGGCCCCCATTGCCGAAGCCAAACGCGCGCACCAAGCCGTGACGGCAGAGGCCGATGCCGCGCTCGACGAGCTGCAGACCGCAAAAACCGCCGCTGCAACGCGCCAGCGCGAACTGCGCGAGAAGATCGCCGCCGAGGACAAGGCACGCCGCGACCAAGAGCAGAGCATCGCCAACGCCCAAGCAGATGCCGCACATGCACAGTCGATCATCGAGCAGGCGACCGAGGTACATGACCATCCAGAGATCACTGAGTCGCTTGCAGGGTCCTTGGCCCGAGACAAAGCCGAACACGCCGAGACCGAGCGCGAAGTCGCCCAGCTCGAGGCCACCGAGGACGCGGTGCGCGAGCGTACCCGCGACTCACGCATCAAATTCACCGGCGCCATCGTCTGCATCGTCGCCGCAATCCTGGCGATCATCCTAGTCTGGCTGTTCGCGAGCAAGTAGTCATTTAAGAACGTCCCCAATGACTACAAGGAGTGTCCCAAACTGCCGGCAGAAAAGGAACGTCCCTAACTGCCGCATCCGGAGCAAGACAACGCCGCAGGTAGAGGACGGACAGCGAGCGGGCCGCATTTGAGACAAGGTGACGTGAAACGAAAGGGCGCTGACCTTCTGGTCGCGCCCTTGAAGTTGAACGTCAGATTGTCCAAATGCGGCCCGCGCAGCGTCGCCCGGTCCGCCGTTCGGCAGAACGGCGGAATCTTCCTGGTCATGCCGCCGAAGTTGAAAGGCAGATTGCCGCTCTGGCGGGTTTGCAGCGTCGACCGGTTACGGCGTTTGTAAAACGCCGTAACCTACTGAATGAGCATTGCGTCGCCAAAGCTGAAGAAGCGGTAGCGCTCCTCGATGGCGGCGGCGTAGGCATCCATGATCTGGTCGCGGGAGGCAAGCGCGCTTACGAGCATCATGAGCGTGGAGCGCGGCACGTGGAAGTTCGTGATCAGCGCGTCAACCACGTGATAGGTCGAGCCGGGCATGAGGTAGAGCTGCGTCGTCGCATTCTCGCGCACCACGATGTCACCGCGGCCGAGCGTGTCGGCCCCGTCCTCGCGGCCCTCAAAATAGCGCGCCGTCACAGCCGGATCGGACACCGGCGCATCCGCGTCAAACGCGCTCTCGAGCGAGCGCACTGCGGTAGTGCCGACGGCGATCACACGATGGCCCTCGGCCTTCGCCTTATGCACAGCGTCGACAACCTCCTGCGACACGTGGTAGCGCTCGGTGTGCATCACGTGCTGTGTAGGGTCGTCCTCCTCCACCAGACGGAAGGTATCGATACCCACCTCGAGCTCGACGGCGGCAAACTTCGCACCCTTGGCCTCGATAGCGGCCATGAGCTCGGGAGTAAAGTGAAGACCCGCCGTAGGAGCGGCAGCCGAGTGCTCCTCCTTCATGGCGTAGACGGTCTGGTACTTCTCGGGATCGCCCTCGTAATCGGTAATGTAGGGCGGCAGCGGCACGTGGCCGGCAGCGTGGATGGCCTCGTCGAGCGTGCGCGGGTCGCCGGCGGCATTGCAACCGGCCGGCTCAAAGCGCACCAGACGGCCACCGCGGCTATCGGTAACAAAGTCGACGACCTCGGCCGTCAGCACCACGGGCGCGCCCTCGGGCGCATGGGCGCCGCCCGCACGATACTCAATCTGAGCACCGGGCTTCAGGCGCTTACCCGGCTTGACCAGGCACTCCCAAACGTGACCCAGCGGATCCACATCCTCGCGGCGCTTGAGCAGCAGCGTCTCGACCACGCCGCCCGAGCCGGCCTTGCGACCGATCAGGCGGGCCGGCATCACGCGCGTCTTGTTGATGACGAGCACGTCGCCCGGCTCGATATAGTCGATGATGTCGCGGAAGATGCGGTGCTCAACGGTACCGCCGTGCTCCAACGGCGTTCCCGCCCGGGAGCCCTTGCGATCCACCACCAACAGGCGGCAGGAGTCGCGCGGCTCGGCAGGAGCCTGTGCAATCAGTTCCTCAGGAAGGTTATAGTCAAAATCATCGGTACGCATAGACACGTCGGATACTCCTTATATAGCTAAAGTCCGCTCTACATCCTAGCAGGCTGACGTCCCAAGTGAACTACTTTTTGGCGGCTTTGCGCTCGTCGCGGATGCGGGCGCGGTCCATGGCCGCCTCGACGGCCGAGAATCGGCAGCCGCAGTAGTTCTGCCGATACATGCCCAGCTCGCGCGAACGGCGTGTCGCCTCGGGGTAATACGGGCGAAAATCGCGAATCACCGGGGTGAGCCCATGTGCCGCCGCCAAGCGCTCAAGCACGTCATTGCAGGTATCGAACAGCTGGTACGGCGAGACGGCGAGCGTCGTGCCCACAAACTCAAACCCGCGCTCCTGGGCCACGCGGCACGCCTCGGCCAAGCGCAAGGCATAGCACGCGCGACAGCGACGAGGCCGATCGGCGCCCAGCGGTGCCACGCCGGCCTCCCAGCGCTTCCGGTCCTCCCCCGCCTCGATAAGCTCGATGTCGCCATCGGCACACCACCGGCGCAGCTCGTCCAAACGCCGCTGCCATTCATCGTGAGGCTGAATATTGGGGTTTGTCCAGCAGATTGTGGGCTCAAACCCTTCCTCGCGCAGCAGGCGGACCGGCTCAAGCGAGCACGGCGCACAGCACGCATGCAGCAACAACGGCTTCATCGACATCTCCTCACCCAAAAAAGCGCACGCCGAAGGACGTGTCCTCGCAGGCAACAATGCGGCGGTCGCGCAAGATGGTCCGCACGTAATACCAGTCGCCCACACAGCCCGACAAATGCAAGCCGGCCGCCAGGTAGCACAGCAGCGGATGGCCCGAAAACGCAAACCCCAGGGCAAGCGTTGTCGTCACAACAACCGTCGGTGCCAGGCAAACCGCCACGTACCGCCGGCGAGAATACACAACGCCTTCGGCGCAGGCATAGATCATCGCTTTCTCGCGATTCGCCCCAAAGGTCACCTTCGCGCCCGCAGGCGCCAGCAGCTTAAAAAACACACCGTGCACCAGCTCGTGCACGGCGAACGACGCCATTGAGATCGCAGCCAAGCCGACTATCCAGCCCACGACCGCCGTCCAACCGCCCGCGTCAGCCGCATCCAGGTCCGCGGGTCCGCCCAGCAGCATAAACACCGGCACCAGGCACACGGCAAATGCGCCGAGCACGGCCATCCCCCACACAAAGCAGGCGTGCAGAAAATCCTCGTCCTCAAACGCATGTATGTTGGAAATCTCATTCATAGCATCTTAGGATAGCGCCCCTGCCACGTACCCGTCCGCATGTGCGATAATGTCGAACGATATGCACGAATTGACCACCGCGTCGCCAGGCCTTGCGCCCGGCCGCGCTCTCACCATATGCGAAGGAGTCCCATGGCATCCAAATACTCCATGAACGACCGTCCCAGCTGGCCTCGCCGCGCCATCGTTACCGCCGGCGAGCCCTACGGCAACAAGGGCCTTCACTTTGGCCACGTCGGTGGCGTCTTTGTCCCGGCCGACTTCTTCGCCCGCTTCCTGCGCGACCGTCTGGGCCGCGAGAACGTCATCTTCACCTCGGGCACCGACTGCTACGGCTCGCCCATCATGGAGAGCTACCGCAAGCTCAAGGAGAACGAGGGCTACGACAAGTCCATCGCCGAGTATGTCGAGTCCAATCACTCCCGCCAGGCCGCGACCCTCAACAACTACAACATCAGCTGCGATATCTACGGCGGCTCGGGCCTTGAGCCGGCTGCGCAGATTCACAACGAGGTGACCGCCGAGATTATCGAGCGTCTGCACGAACAGGGCACCATCTCCAAGCGCTCCACGCTGCAGTTCTACGACGCCAAGGCCGGCACGTTCCTCAACGGCCGCCAGGTGATCGGCCGCTGCCCCATCCAGGGCTGCAAGTCCGAGAAGGCTTATGCCGACGAGTGCGACCTGGGTCACCAGTTTGAGCCCGAGGAGCTCATCGCGCCCAAGAGCCAGCTCACCGGCGAGGTGCCCGAGCTGCGCCCGGTAGACAACCTCTACTTCGACCTGCCGGCCTACCTCGACTTTATGAAGACCTACACCGCCAAGCTCGCCCAGAACCCGCAGGTTCGTTCCGTGGTCTCCAAGACCATGGAGGAGTGGCTGCTGCCGGCACAGCTCTATATTCAGAACAAGTTCCGCGAGGCCTTCGACGCCGTCGAGGACCAGCTGCCCGAGCACACCGTGCTGGAGCCCGAGGGAAACAAGAGCAGCTTTACCGTCACCTTCCCCAGCTGGAAGGAGCGCGACGACGCCCATGCGGTGCTTGCCAACGGCGGCGTGCGCTTCCGCAGCGGCAAGGCGCTCGTGCCCTTCCGCATCACCGGCAACATCGACTGGGGCGTTCCGGTGCCCGAGGTCGATGGCGTCTCCGACGTCACCTGCTGGTGCTGGCCCGAGAGCCTGTGGGCGCCCATCAGCTATACGCGTACCGTGCTCGCGCGCGATGCCAAGGCCGCCGGCGTGACCGAGGGCGTCGCCGCCCAGGATGCCGCCCTCATGGGCGAGCCCGCTGCCGACTCCACGCAGGTGCCCGCGCCCACCTACCAGCACAGCTCGCTCGACTGGCGCGACTGGTGGTGCTCTGACGACGCTCAGATCTACCAGTTTATCGGTCAGGACAACATCTACTTCTACTGCATCGCGCAGACCGCCATGTGGGAGGCCCTAGGCTGGAACCTCACGCAGAGCACCGTCAGCGCCTGCTACCACCTGCTCTACATGGGCAAAAAGGCCAGCTCGTCCTCGCAGACTCCTCCCCCGCCGGCAGACGACCTACTCAACCACTACACCTGCGAGCAGATGCGCGCGCATTGGCTGTCGCTCGGCCTGTCCGAGAAGCCGGTGAGCTTTAGCCCCAAGGCATACGACACACGTGTGACCGGCAAGGACAAGGACGGCAACGAGGTACGCGCCTGCGACGACAAGCGCGTCATCGATCCGGCCCTTAAGGAGAGCGCGCTGTTGACCGGCGTGTTCAACCGCTTGGCCCGCAGCTGCTTCTACGGCGTCGCCGTCAAGGAGGGCGACGAGAGCCCCTGCCGCAACGGCTGCATCCCCGCTGGTGCCGCTTCTGACACCGTGGTCGAAGCCGCCCAGCAGGCAGCCCTTGCCTTTGAGCAGGCCATGTACAAGTTCGAGACGCACCGCGCGCTCGCCGTGTGCGACGACTACCTGCGCGCTGCCAACAAGCGCTGGAGCGATGCCTCCAAGGCCGCCAACAAGCTCGAGGGTAACGAGGCAAACGCCGCAATGACGCAGGCCCTCGTCGACGCCTTTACCGAGCTGCGCGTGGCGACCGTGCTCATGCACGGTATTGTGCCGGCCGGCTGCGAGCTCATCTGCGAATACTTCGACGTCGATCCGGTCGCCTTCTTTAGCTGGGATAACATCTTTGCCTCCACGGACGAGTTCGTGGAGAGCCTGGGTGAGAAGCCCGGCGAGCACCGCGTAAAGCCGCTGCCCCCGCGCTTCGACTTCTTTAGCAAGCACGAGAGCCAGTACTAAAACACTCGACATGCAATGGAATGGGAAGGAAAGACGGATGTCCAAGCCGCGTCGTCGTAAGCAAAAAAAGCAGGTCAAGGCCGAGCTCAAGCTCAGGCAGTTTGCTGCTACCGAGCTTTCCGACCAGCTTGCCGCCCTTCCCTGCGCCGCCGACCTGCCGCGCTTTATGGTCGACACGGTCGCCGGCGCCTATGCGCCCGCCGATGCCAAGCTCATGATCGAGGGCTTCGGCGCCGCGGCCACACGCCCGGTCACGCTGCGCGCCAACACGCTCAAGGCGACCGCCGAGGACATCGCTGCGGCGCTCGATGCCGCCTGCATCGCCCACCAAACCGTTACCTGGTATCCGGACGCCTTTATCCTGCCCGAGGCCCAGGTTTCAGATCTGTGGGATCTCGACATCTACCGCGACGGCAAAATCTACCTGCAGAGCCTGTCATCCATGATGCCGCCGTTGGTCCTGGGCGCCCAGGCAGGCGAGGACATCCTGGACATGTGCGCAGCCCCCGGCGGCAAGACGACGCAGATCGCCGCCCTCACCCAGGGACAGGCGCACCTCACCGCCTGTGAGATGAGCATTCCCCGCGCCGAAAAGCTCGAGTCGAACCTCCATCGCCAGGGTGCCAAAAACGTGCCCGTCATGCGCATCGACGCACGCGAGCTCGACGAGTTCTTCCGCTTTGACCGCATCCTGCTCGACGCTCCCTGCACCGGCACGGGCACCGTCATCAGTGGCAACGAGAAAAGCCTGCGCGGCCTCACCGAGCAGTTGCTGAGCAAGTGCGCCCGCTCGCAGCGAGCACTTCTGGACCGCGCCATGGGTGCCCTCAAACCGGGCGACACGCTCGTCTATTCGACCTGTTCGATCTTGCCGCAGGAAAACGAGGACGCCCTGCAAGAGGCCCTCGACAAGCATATGGACTGCGAGCTCATCCCCCTCGACGGCACGCCAAGCGAAAGTGAAGCACGACGCACCCAGGAAGCTGGTGAGGAGCCGCGCATCGAGTCCAACGCTCTGACCGAAGCCATTGCCGCGGGTCAGGTATCGGCCATCGCCAACGGCCTGCCCGGCACGCTCACCATTCCGCCTAGCCGCGACTTTGAGGGCTTCTACATTGCCCTGATCCGAAAACGCAGCTAGCGCACGGATCCAAAACTCAACAAGCTATCTCTGTGCGCGTTTGCCCTGCTGGTCGCGATGCTGTTTAAGCATCGCGCGCTCCTTGCGTTCGGCCCTTTTGCCCTTAATGGCCGTGACCACAAAGTAGATGACCGCGGCGGCAATGATTGCGGCCACACACAGGCCGATCGAGCCAAACATTGCTGTCAATTCCATACCGCGTCACCTCTCTTTTAAACGGGGCTTTCAAGATAGCACCTCGATACCCGCCACCACAGCTCCTTCACGTTCGCCGGCCCTTCGGTCTAACGGATGGCGCGGCGGGGAAAAATCAACTCGTCAAACGATTTAGCATTCGCAATTCCGGCTGCATCGCGCCGGCCATCATCACATAGAATCGAGCCTCCATGGATACCCTCAACGATCTAAATGAGCGCGTCGACGCCTTCGTCGGCACCAGCTCCTTCGACACGCCTGCGGCGGCAAACGACCAAGCTCCCATCGATGTGCCCGCCGAGGTGCACGAGGACATCGTCGCCTCGGTCGATTTTTCCGAGGTCGAGCTTGCAGACGAGTTCACCGAGCCCCAAGTAGCCGTCACGCCCAACGGCCTGCTCCCTATGGAGCCCCTGCCCATCGACGGACGCCTGCGCAAGGCTGCCCTTCGCATGCCCGACGAGATCGAGGAGGCCAGCGGCTTTACGCTCTTCGGCCGACGCATCAAGTCGCTCATTTACACCACCGACGTCGCGGTTATCCGCAACTCCAACGCCGATGCCGTCTTTGCGGTCTACCCTTTCACGCCGCAGCCCGCCATTACGCAAGCGCTGCTGACCGTCGCCGAGTGCCCGGTCTTTGTAGGCGTGGG
Source organism: Collinsella sp. CLA-ER-H11 (assembly GCF_040092445.1). Classification (NCBI taxonomy): domain Bacteria; kingdom Bacillati; phylum Actinomycetota; class Coriobacteriia; order Coriobacteriales; family Coriobacteriaceae; genus Collinsella; species Collinsella sp. CLA-ER-H11. Next base: position 24,192 of record NZ_JBBNLN010000016.1, read on the forward strand.
CGGCGGAACTACGACCGGTAAGCGCTCCGTGCAGATGGCAGCCGTCTCCGAGATGCAGGGCGCGGCGGGCTGCGTGGTCAACTCCCCCGCTACTGCCGAGATGGTAGAGCACATCACCAACATCGCCGACATCCCCGTCATCGCCACGGTCGTTCGCTGCGACGACGATGCCCACGCCAAGGTGCGCGCCGGCGCCAAGATTCTCAACATCGCCGCCGGCAAGAACACGCCCCAGGTCCTACGCGAGCTGCGCGAGCACTATCCCAACCTGCCGCTCATCGCGCCGGGCGGCAAGACGCCAGAGAGCATCCGCGAGACCATCGCCGCCGGCGCCAACGCCATCATCTGGACGCCTCCTTCGGCGCAGCAGCTACAGACCGACATGATGCAGCGTTATCGCAAGATGAAGGAAGACGCCACACCTGTCATCTCGCGCGACGACGTGCCCATTATCGACCAGGTCGCCGCCGCCGAGGTCAGCCAAGTCGAGAACATGAATCCCGACGTGCCGATTCCCGACGAAGTCATCGAGCGCGTCGCTTCGATCCACGAGCGCGTCGAGGAGCATCGCGCCAATCGCGGCCTCAAGCCGTCACTGCACGGCTTCTTCTTCCGCGGAAAGAAACGCTAGCCGCAACAGCAAGGCCCGCTCCACAAACGTGAGACGGGCCGTTTTCGTTTGAGCAATCATGCAGCGACGTGATGGGGCAAATTAATCCACGCGCTTGTCGCCCATAAAGAAGAGCGCCACCGTACCGGGTCCGGTATGCGAGCCAATCAGAGTACCGATGTCATTGATCTCAATCTTGCCTTTAAGCTGCGGAACCTGTTCCTCAATCAGCGCCGCAACTGCCTCGGCATCCTCGCGGCACGCCGAGTGCGACATGATGCACTTACCCGAATAATCCGTACCGCCCTGCACGTGTGCCATCATGGTCTTAGCCATCTCGGAAATCGCGCGCTTCTTGGTGCGAATCTTCTCACGCGGCGACAGCTTACCTTCGCAATCGACCGTCATAAGCGGGCAAATCTTAAGCGCCGTGCCAATGATCGCGCTCGCAGCCGAAATGCGACCGCCGCGTAGGTAGCTCGACAGATCGGTCGAGAAGAACCAGTGGTGCAGGTTGAGTTTGTGCTCCTCAATCCAAGCGGCCGTCTCGTCGAGTGAAGCCCCGCTATCGCGCACATCGGCGGCATATTCCAGCAACAGACCAAAGCCCGAAGACGCCCCCAGCGAATCGATGACGCGCACCTTGCCGCCCTCGGGATAGCGATCCGCAAGCATCTGCGCCGCGACGCAGGCCGATCCATACGTGCCCGAAATACCCGACGACAACGTCAGGTGCAGCACGTCTTTACCCTCGGCAACAAACGGCTCCCAAAACTCCTCGTACTCACCCACGCTCACCTGAGACGTCTTGGGCATGGCGCCCGCGGCAATCTGGGCAAAAAACTTGTCCGGCGTAATCGACTGATACAGATCGTCCGTATAGACAACATCGTCGATCTCGTAATGAAAACACACGACAGGGATATTGCGCGACGCAAAGAACTCACGGGTTCGGTCGGCGGCGGATTCACAGGTCAGGACATAATCACTCATATGAGGCTCCTTACTCATTGCTGCGCAAATTATCGCACAGTGAGCCTACATGCGGTACATATGTCCACTATTTACCAAATCGAACCAAAAATAGTGAACATCTTTACCACCATCGTCTCCACCGGCCCCACGCATAAATATCTGAGAAAACACCCTCTGTCGTCTCCACCCAACCAACACATCTACCTTCACTAAATCGATTTACCAAACCATTCAGCCGACAATTCAGCCGCTGGCGCAAAATCGAAACAAAAGCGGCGCATACTGATAAACGTTTGACGCTGTTTATCAGTTTTACCAGCCCCATCGGAAGGTGTTTCATGGTCGCATTCGATCGCAACCCGCAAGACTTCAAGTATCTGCGCCTGCTGTCGAGACAGTTCCCCACCGAACAATCCGCATTTACCGAGATCATCAATCTCTCGGCCATCCTCAACCTACCCAAGGGCACCGAGCATTTTATGAGCGACGTGCATGGTGAGTACGAAGCCTTTATGCACATCCTCAACAACTGCTCGGGCGTCGTGCGCGAGCATGTCGACGAGATTTTTGGCGACACGCTCTCCTTTGACGAAAAGGGCGAGCTGTGTACGCTCATCTACTACCCGCGCGAGAAGATCGACCTGGTCCGCAGCCGGCGCGAGGACTCGCCAACCTGGTACAAGACGATGCTTGACCAGCTCATCATGGTCGCTCGCTCGCTTTCAAGCCGCTACACGCGCTCCAAAGTGCGTAAGGCCATCCCGCGCGATTACGCCTACATCATCGACGAGTTGTTGCACACGCACCCGGACGAGAACAACTATCGCGTGCGCTATCACGAGCGCATCGTGGAGTCCATCCTGGAGACCGCCAGCGCCGACGACTTTATCGAGTCGCTCGCTTCGCTCATCAAGCGCCTGGCCGTCGACCACCTGCACCTGGTGGGCGACATCTTCGACCGCGGCGGCGGCGCGGCCAAGATTATGGACCGTCTGCTCACCTACCATTCACTCGACATCCAGTGGGGCAACCACGACCTGCTGTGGATGGGCGCTGCGGCCGGTGAGCCCGCCTGCATCGCCACGGTGCTGCGCAACAACCTACGCTACGACAACTACGAGATCCTCGAGAACGACTACGGCATCTCGCTGCGCGAGCTTGTTGCCTTTGCCGATGCCACCTACACCGCCGGTGAGCCCATCACCCCGCTGATCAAGGCCATCAACGTGCTGCTCTTTAAGCTCGAGGGCCAGATTATCCAGCGCCACCCCGAGTTCGATATGACCGACCGCCTGTTACTCGACAAGATCGACCACGACACCGGCACGGTCACGCTCGCCGACGGCAGCGTGTGGCCGCTCACGACCAACGACTTCCCCACCGTCGACCCGGCGGACCCCTACACGCTCACGTCTCAGGAGCAGCACATCATCGACAAGCTCGTGTCCGAGTTTGTCACCGCCGATCACCTGCATCGCCATATCGATTTCCTCTACACCCACGGCTCGATGTACAAGGTCGCCAACGGCAACCTGCTCTTCCATGGCTGCGTTCCGCTCAACGAAGACGGCACCTTTAGCAGCATGAACTGCCTGGGCACCTGGCACGCTGGCCGCGATTATCTCGATTTTTGCGACCACATCGCCCGCCGCGCGTGGCGCGTGGGCGACCGCGATGCCCTCGACTGGATGTGGTACCTGTGGATTGGCTTCAATTCACCCGCCAGCGGACGCCTGGTGCGTACCTTTGAGCGCGCCTATATCGCCGATAAGAGCACCTGGGTCGAGCCGATGGACCCGTACTTTACGCTTACCAAGTCGCCCTCGGTCTGCGATGATATCATGCGCGAGTTTGGCGTCGCGCCCATGGCATGCTCGCCGACCGGCCACATCATCAACGGCCACACGCCCGTTAAAACCACCAAGGGCGAGCAGCCCATCCGCGCCGAGGGCAAGCTGCTGGTCATCGATGGCGGCTTCTGCCGCGCTTACCATCCCAAGACGGGCATCGCCGGCTATACGCTCATCTCGAGCTCGCGCGGCTGCCGCCTCAAGTCGCACCGGGCCTTTACGACGGTTGCCGAGGCACTCACGCGCAACGTGGACATCGAAAGCGAGACCAACCGTTTTGACCAAGCGGACCGTCGCCGCATGGTGAGCGACACCGATACTGGCGCCAAGATCCGCAGCCAAATCCAAGACCTGCGTCAGCTGCTCGATGCATATAGAAACGGTGCTATCGAGGAGCGCGCCTAGCACCACCCGCGGGGATTGGCTAAACTTGCTGAGTTTGTCATCCCCGCGGCGCTTCGGCGCCAGCTTAAGGCAGGTACCATGCAAAAGCTCCTTGCGCAGATCATGAAATTTGGCGTCGTCGGTGTCATTGCCACGGTTATCGACTTTGGCATTATGAATCTGCTCCACTACGGTCTGGGCCTCAACATCCTAATCGCCAACACCAGCGGCTTTATCATCTCACTCATCTTTAACTACCTCGCAAGCATGAAGTACGTGTTTGCGCACAAGGAAGGCATGAGCCGCCGCCGCGAGTTCATCATCTTTGTCGTGCTGTCCGTGATCGGTTTGGTGCTCAACGACGGCATCGTGCTGGCGCTCAACGCCGGCCTGGGACTCGAGGCCAATATCGCCAAGATCTGCGCCACCGCGCTTGTCATGGTCTACAACTTTGTGACCCGAAAAATCTTCCTGGAGGGCGACGAGACAAAATAGCTCGAAACCCCTGCAGCATTACGGCGCCCACGGACGACGCGCACTCAGCGCAGTATCGTCCGTGGGTGTCGCTCGTTTACGGGCAAATTTTCAACGTTTGCGGATTAGCTCTTGAAAATTTGGCGAGTTCATATAGTTCTTGGCAAAGACCTTACGTTTCCCTTGTAAAAGCTCTAAAGTAACTCGTTGCTCGATTCATCAACGCATTGGATGTGATTACGTGCGCAAGGCGCTGGCACAACCTCATACCAAGCAGTTCCTCAAGTTCGCTGTCGTGGGTCTTATCTCCTTTGGCATCGACTGGGGCATGCTCATTGCGCTCGTCGAGCTGTTCCACCTCGACTTTTTGATGAGCACCACGGTCTCGTTTACCACGTCCGTCGTGGTCAACTACTGGCTCAGCATGAAGTACGTGTTCGACCATCGCGAGGGCATGAGCCGCAAGCGCGAGTTCACGATCTTCACCATCCTGTCGGTGATCGGCCTGGGCCTCAACGACCTGTACATGTTTGTGGGCGTCACGTTTTTGAGCATCGGCTACCAAGCCATGAAGGCCATCGCCACGTTCCTCGTCACCTGGTACAACTACTTCAGCCGCCGCTTCTTCCTCGAGGGCGCACGGTCGTAGTCGATTCACTATTTGCTTGAATGTATAACCGGTTGGAATTCCCATTCCAACCGGTTTTTTGTTTGCAGAGAGACCCGGCGACCCAGTCCCATTCGCATGAAAAACGGGCGGTCCGGATGTTGGCCCGAACCGCCCGTCTGGCGCGCTATGTCGAGGCCTCTAGCCCGTTACGTAATACCAAACGACGTTGTCGTCATTGGAGAGAACGTAGTTACTGCAGGCCGTCATGGGCGTTGTGCCGTTGACGGAGTACATCCAGCCGCTCGTGCCGCCGTACTGTTTCTCGGCCAAACCACCAATCGCGGAAACATACGTGCCGTACGACGAGCCGTGTGCGTTGACAGAAAGGCCTAGCGCGCACAGGGCATCGTAAACGGTGGCGCCTTCGTTAAAGGTAAAGGTGCCGCCAGAGGACACAGGATTGCCCACAGCGCTCGATGTGACCGAAACCGTCACCGTAACGTAGCTGGACTCCTGTGAGCCGCTTTGGCTGCCCGAGGAGGCGTTTCCACCATTAGAGGACGAGGCTCCATCAGACGACTGGTCACCGCCCGAAGAAGCACCGCCAGACGCATTGGAAGTATCACCGGCTCCCGTATTTTGGGCAGCGGATTTATCGCCAGACTTCTTGCCGCCCCGGTCCTCGGACTTCTTGCTATCCGAGTTTTTGTCCGATTCCTTGTTTGAAGACTCGGAATCGTCCTTGGCGTCGTTCGAACCCTTGGGCTCGTCTTTTGCATCATTCGAAGATTTGGAATCCTTGGAACTGGCCTCGCCCGAAGCGGCAGACGAGCCAGACCCCTTGGTGTCCTTGGCGACGACGCTCTCCCCCGTCACGGTCTGAACGATCCAGTCAATGGACCAGGCGCCGCTCTCGGAAGGATGGACGAAGCCCAGCGAGACGACGATCAGAATGGTGCACGCGGCAGCAAGAACGCCAAGGAGCGCCTTGCGACGAGAGGCGGACGCCGCCGAAGCGGCGCCCTTTTGCTTTGGATCATCGAGCTGGATAAACGAGGAGTCGGGCTGTTGCCCGCTGGTCTCCTTGGGCTTATCGGGCATTACCGTCACCCTTGCCGCGCTTGGTCAGCACGAAGACGGCGATGAGCACGAGGCCAATCACGCCGGCGGCGATGCCAACGATGGCGAGCGGATTGGTGCCAGTCTCCTGCTCGGAAGCACTAGAGGACTTCTTAGCAGTGGTCGTGGAAACAGCACCCGTATCGGACTTGGAATCGGACTTCTTGTCGGACTTCTTGTCGGACTTGCCGTCCTTCCTGTCAGACTTCCTGTCAGACTTCTTGTCAGACTTCTTCTCGTCCTTCTTATCGGACTTATCGGAGTCCTTCTTGTCGGACTTGTTGTCCCTGGTCTCGGTCTTGGTCGACACCGTCGTCTTGGTCGTCGGCTTATGACCCGGGGCGACAGCGCCGCCAGCCTGCTGGCCCTTCGTGCCGGAGCCGGAGCCCGTGCCAGTGCCAGCGCCAGCACCGGAACCGTTGCCAGCGCCACCGTTGCCACCATTAGTGCCAGAACCGCCATTACCGCCAGGGTTAACGGCATTCTTGGTCCACTTGGCATACAACGTCAGGTCGGCCGTCACCGGCGTACTGAAGTCGTACGCCTGCGTGCAAGGCTCATCGGTATACCAACCGCCGAAAGTGTAGCCATCGCGCATCGGATCGGCCGGCTTGACCAGCTTGCCATCGGACGTAGCAACAAACTTAGTGTCGCAAGCAGACCCGCCGTTGGAATTAAAGGCAACCGTCCAAGACTCAACGGCCCCAAGCTTGAACAGCGTGCCCGAGTCATTGATGTAGTACAGGTTGCCAGATGCATCGGCAATGACCGGAGAGTCACAGTACTGGTAATGGCCAGCCGCATCATAAATCTGCGTCGCCCCTGCATCGCCGAGCGTATAGCGATACACCCCACCACCAGCAGAGTAGCTGACGTAGTCCTTGCTATCCGCGCTATTAACGGTGAAGTACACATAGGTTTTGCCGCCCTGAACACTCACCAGCGGAGTAGCAGCAATACCGTTAAATCCGGCCGGTAGTTCTTTACCGTCAGCAGCGGTGACCATCGTGGTCTTACCGGTCTTCAGATTATAGAGAACCAGAGCAGATCCAGTAGCCGTCTGCCCACCGACAATCAAGTTGTCGCCAGACACCGCCGGGGCGCTCATGTTATTCGTAAGACCCAGGTCGACCGTCTTCTGCTCGCTCAGCACGCCCTTCGCCGAAAGCGAAATCACATGGAGCTTTCCGTCGTGCGTCATCTGATAGAAGGTCGAGCCATTGGACGGATCGGCGACGCAGTCAGCGTTCGCAAGGGCGCCGAGCTTCATGGTCGAAACGACATCACCCGTTGCCTTATCAATGCACTTAAGCGTACCTGCGCTCGTGGGGACGATGGCGTACTTATCCGTCAGGGCAGCGCCAGTCCAATAATAGCCCTCAGCTGCGTCGATGTTCTGCCAAGAGACTTCGCCTGTGGCGATCTTGATGCGCGTAAAGGAACCGTTGACGTATTTCTTCCCGTCAGCCGTGCCTACATAGACGTACTCGCCGTCCGAAACGACGGTGCAGGAGCTCTGCGTCAAGTCCGTCAAACCAGGCGTCAGCCACTTGCAGATCAGCTTGTCTGCAGTAATCGCCTGGACCGCACCGCCGTTGAGCGGAACGATGATAAGGCCATTGGTATAGATCGGACGAGAGGTATAGCTCACCTTGGAGGCAAGCGGCGCAGAGGCAACCTTTTTGCCCGTGGACGAATCGATCTTAATGAGCTCGTTCTCGGTCGCGATGTACACAAAGCCGTTAGCAATGACAGGCTCGCTGCAGTTGGCATACTGCTGACCAGACTCGGCCTTCCAATCGAAGGCCCACTTAAGACCGGCGGCCTGCGCAGGCGTCTTGGCATCCGTTACGGTCGAACCGTTGCCACTGTTGCCGTAGCCGGCCCACTCGGCATCCCAATCAGGAGTCGTCGCGCTCGGATCCACGACAATCTTGTCGGGATCGGGCATGGGCGAATTATCGGTGGTATAGGCAAGCGTGACCTTATCGCCGCTCTTGAGCGTAATCTGATTGGCGCAAAGTAAGGAGGGCTCTCCGTTGATATACAGATGCCAATATTTATTGGTCGCAGCATCCCAACCATACGGATTGTGATCGAACGGCGAAGTAATGGAATTCAGGAACCAGTACTCACCACTCTGGGAGCCGTTGTACGCAACGCCCTTGGCCTTCAGAACTGCCTCAATAAGGTTCTGGGCCGTGGAGCCTTCGGGCAGAGAAACATTGCTTGCCGTGCCCCAACGCGTATTGTTCCCGTTGACATCGGGACCGATAACATCGGCGGATCCAAGCACCTGACCGGGGAGGGCATCGGCGTCAGCACCATACATAAAGGTGACGGCGTCACCCTCCTGGAGCTTGTAGGCACCGGCGCCAACGTCGGCGAACTTGCCATTTACGTAGAAGCGCCAATAGCTATTGGTCGCAGCATCATAGCCACAATAGGACTTACCATCGAAGGGCGAATAAATGCCGTTGAGGAACCAGCCCCAAGACGATTCGCCAGCATCGAGAGTAAGGCCGACCTGCTCAAGGAGATCCTTGGCAGTGGAGCCTGCCTTGAGACTCGTCTGACCCGTCGAAGCCCAAACCTGCTGCTTGCCGTCCTTGTCCTTACCGAGAACCTGGACAGAAGCATGGACAGAATCGGACGGCAACTGGTCGCCCCAGCCACCGTAGAACCACGTGACGGTATCGCCGGCATGGATGGTGACATTGTCCGCCGTATAGTCACTCGACTTGCCGTTGATGAACAGCTGCCAATAGGTCGAATAATCTTGGGGCGTACCCAGCTCAACACCGTTGTACTTAAGGCTCAGAATGAAGGAGCCCGCAGCAACGGCGTCAATGTCGTTCGCCTCGAGTGCGACCTTCGTAAGATCAAGCGCGCTCGAACCGGACGTCACCACATACTGCGCATTATCGACCCAAGTCTGAGTCTTGCCCTGGGCATCGCGACCAATGACGGTCACATTTGCGGCAACCTGGTCTTTAACGACAGGGGACGAGCTACCAGCCGTATAGGCAAACTCAATCTTCTGCCCCTGGGTAAGCTTGACGCTGCTCGCGCCAACCGAGGAAGACGCGCCGTCGACGAACAGCTGCCAGAAGGCATAAGTCGTCGGATCGTAGGCAAGCGTGCGACCATCGCTCGGGGATGTGATGCTTTCGAGGTAGAAACCGTATGCCGTGTTCGGTTCGTACTTCGCCTTGAAGCCCGTCTTCTCCTGCAGCTTAATGAAGGCATCCGCAGCCGTCGCGCCCTCGTCGAGCTTGAGCTGCGTAGGTGCCACCCAGGTCTGAGCCTTGCCGTCAGCATCGGTGCCGATAATCGAGAACGAGACCTCGACCTGCTTCTTGGCGACATCGCCGGTTTCTGTCGGGTTCTCTGTCTGAACGGCAGCCGCGGCGGCAGATCCCGCTTGGCCAGCGGATGCCGTCGAAGACTGCTCGCTCGTGGCAGGGCTCTCCCCCGTCGCCGAGCCTTCGTCGCCAGTTGCTGCCTCTGTTATGGCTGCACTAGCCGCAGGCGCGCCCTCGGAATCCGAAACCTCGGCGCCGCTCTGCTCAGCGGTACCGCCCGCAAGCGCTGCGTCCTCGCCCGGCGTCGCAGCCTGAGCCACAGCCTCGGCAATGCCCTCGGCGCCCTCGGCCCACAGCTGAGCCGGCGTGGTGCTGAAGGCCATCGCGAAGGCCAGGAATGCCACCAGGCAGCGCTTTGCCACGCCGCGCGCGATTACGCCACGGCGACGAAGCGAGGCACGCTGGCACTCGTCCTCAAACATATCCATTTGTCTCCCACTGTCTGTACTTGGAGCGTTGCCTTGAAGCTGCCCCACGTCATCGCGCATGTTGCGCCCGAGTTCCCCCATCGGGGTCCCCCTTCCCTCCAGAGCCCTATGCACACCGGCGGCATACGCCGCAGCCGCATGCAAGATGGGAGGCGATCCGACTTAACCTTAACGGCTCAGGCGCGCCGTCCGATCTGCGACGCGAGCATCCCGAGCCAAGAGGAATTACGGTTACTGGTACAGCCGGGGACTTGCACCCCGATTCTCCCAAACGCGCAGGAAAACCGCGCATTCGTGCGTCTCCGCACCACCATCTAGGCCATCGATTAAAACCGTCAATATGCTATCACGCAAAAGGGCCTCGCACGCAGGCGAAGCCCAAGGTAAAAGCTATTGTTTGCGAAAGGAAAATGCGGTGACGGTCGCAGCCTCTAGTGCTTGCCGCCGTGGCTGTTGAGCCAGATATTGCGGCCCAGCATAAGCGCCAGCACCAGCGCGCTCACGTAGCCCATAAAGCCAATGACCGGGATACCAAACACAACCGGCTCGATGCGCGCGTAGTACACCACCGACGAACCGATAAACAGACCGGCGATCACAATTGCCATCGACATACGGTCGATAATTCCGCCCAGCTGTCGCAGCGCCTTATCGCTGCTCATGATCTGCGTGTTCACCTTAAGCTGACCGCGCGTGAGCATACGCGAAGCCAAGCCCAGATACTCGGCCGCCTCGAGCGAGCCTTTTGCCGCGCGATAGCTGCTCGCGGCAAGATCGCGGCTCATCTCGCGCATGCGGGCGTAGGTGCTCTTCTCGTTTTTGATGTGCGTCTGGATGATCTGGATCATGTTGACGTTGGGCATGTACTCGGTCAACAGGCCCTCGAGCGTCACCATGCCGCGGGCGAACATTGTCACCACGCTCGGCAGCTCAACGTCATTTTTGCGCGCGAGGTTTAACAGCGAGGTCAAAAACTCGCCGATATCTAGGTCCTTAAGGTCAAGGCCCGCAAAGTCAGCCACGATAAAGTCCAAATCGGACAAAAAGGCCGAATGATCGAGCTCAGCCGAGTCGCCACGCGTCACGGCGAAGCGCATGAGCGAATCCTTGAGCTTGGGCACATCGCCCTCGGCCACGGCAAAGATCATATCCTTGACGATACCGCGGTCGTGGCTCGACATGCGTCCGACCATGCCCAAGTCGATAAAGTAAACGATGCCGTCCTTGAGGATGATATTTCCCGCATGCGGGTCGGCATGGAAAAAGCCGTCGTCGAGCACCTGCGTCGAATAGTCCTCGACAATCGCCGAGCCGATCTTTTCCAGGTCATAACCCTCGGCCACCAAGCGTTCAGGATCGGCGATCGAAATGCCGTCGACGTAGTCCATAACCACCACGTGCTCGGTGCACAGGTCCAGATAGGATTTAGGGCACGTCACGCCATGAACGCTCTTATGGAACTCGTAAAAGTCATTGAGGTTTTGGGCCTCGGCCAAAAAGTTGGTCTCCTCGCGAAACGAGGTCCACAGCTCCTCGACCACGCCGTGCAGGTCAACGAATTGATCGGTGTTGACGAACTTGGAAACGATACGCACCACCGAGCGGATGATATCGATGTCCTGCGCCATAACCTGCTGCGCACCGGGGCGCTGCACCTTGACGGCCACGTCCTCGCCCGTCACCAGACGAGCGCGGTGCACCTGCGCGAGCGATGCGCTACCAAGCGGATTGGGGTCGATCGCATCGAACATCTCCCCCAGGCGCAAGCCGTATTCCTCTTCCAAGCAGCGGAGCACTACCTCGTACGGCACCGGCTCCACGTCGGAACGCAGACGGCGCAGCTCGTCGCAAAAGCGTTGCGGCAGAATCTCGGACCGGTTGGCCAGAATCTGCCCCATCTTGACGAACATGGGGCCGAGTTCCTCGAGCAGGCGGCGCAAACGAACCGGCGTGAGGTTATCCCACACGCGGTACTTTTTGACCAGGCGAACAATCTGCCCGATGCGTTCGCGACGACCCGCCGGCGTGAGCTGGTATTCCTCGTCCGGCGCCATCGCGTCGGGCTCCTCGGGCACCATATCGACAGCGCGCGGCTTCTTGCGAGCGCCCGAGACGACGGCGTCGACCTCATCGACAACCGCCGCCTCGTCACCCAAGGGATCTAGATTGTTGTAATCGGTGGTGGAATCTGCCATCTGCGCTGCTACTCAGCCTCTTCGGTATCCTTCGCATCGTCGGGCTCAACGGACTCGACGGGCACCGAGGTCACGTTGTCCTCGACCGAATCGACGATGTCGCGCACATGGGCCAGGAAGGCCGTGCGCTCGGGGGCGGTCATGACGCGGACCCGGGCAAGGATGAGCTCGTCAAGCACGCGCTGGGCCGCGGTCTCGCCCTGCATGCCCAAGCGCTCGGTCAGGTCGGAGATGGTGCCGCCGGCCTGCTCGAACATGTCGGACACACTGCGGGCGATATCGGGAGTGACGGTGTCCTTGCGGACCTGCTCGCCTTTGGTGTTAAGGTCGTCGAGGACCTTCTTGCCGCCTTCGACAGCAACGGCGGCAGCGCCAAAGCCCACGTTAATGGCGCCGTTAACAAGCTGATCGAGTTTCATAACCATGGTTATCTCCAATCACAAACAACTGCATTGGCGTTCTTGTACCCAAGATTGAGCGAAAGCGACAAAGCGTTTTAGCGCTATTCGATCGACGGGAAATCCCTACCTCACGTTGTCGTTCATCGCGAAAGAGTTCTTCATGGCGCAGCTCGTGGTGTAGAGCACCTTGCCCAGTAGAGCATCGGTCTCCACGCGCACAAGCTCGGCGAAAGTCTCATTGGCGCGGGCAAGCTCGGCAGGCACCTCGGCCTCGGGCAGAGCGGCTACGGCAGCGTCGACGTCATGGATCTGCTTGTGGCCCATGCCACCGACCTTCTCCTGATAATCCTCGACCGCGCGACCGCACTCATGGAAGCGGACGTCAGCCAGCGCGCCGATCAAGCGGTTGGCCCAGTAGAAGTTTTCGGACGTCACGCGAGCCTGCGTGTCGGCATAGTACTCGGGCATGGTCTCGACGTTGGCGTACAGCGGAACCAGCGCGTTAAACGAGTTGGAACCAAAGGCCATCCACTGCACGGCGCGATAGGCCGACTGCGCATAGGGACGCAGCTGCAACACGGCGAGCTGGCTGTTGCGGTTGATGCCGATGGGGCGATAAGCGCCGCGCGTGGCGGGCGTGCCCTTGCTACCGTAGCAGTCGTACTCCGTGCCCTGGTAGTGGCTCGAAAGCACGTACTTAATGTCCTCGATGGTCACCTTGCGCTCGGGCACGCGGCTCCAGGGGATATCGTCGCTCTCGGGCGTGTAGTCGGCGTCGGGGCCATCCCACACGTCGCTGGGGTTGAGGCAGCGCTGCATGTACCAGGCGCGCGGCGTGTTGTAGACGTGGTCGCTGTCGCTGTGCGAGCCAAAGGCCTCGCGCGGGTTAAAGACCACAGCCGGGCCGTCGCCCTCGACGCCCAGCGTCAGGTCCAGATGCCACTCGGCCATCCAGGCGCGCAAGTCGGCGGAGCACATATGGTCGGCCTGGGCGCCCTCGGCGTCATCCAGGTCAAAGCTGTCGATACCCAGCTGGTTGGGCATGGTCACATAGGCGTCATCGGGCACGCGCTTGGCGATCCAGTGGTGGCCGCCGATGGTCTCGAGCCACCAGATCTCGTCCACGTCGCTAAAGGCGATGCCGTTGTTCTCGTAGGTGCCGTAGCGCTCGAGCAGGTCGCCCAGGATACGCACGCCGTCGCGGGCGGACTTGGCATACGGCAGGACCAGGGTCACCATATCCTCCTCGCCCAGGCCACCAGGCTGCGCCGGCACATAGCCGTCCTCACCCTCGTTGCCCTTGGCAGGCACGTAGTCCACAAGCGGGTCGGCACCGCGGACGCGCTCGTTGGTGGTGAGCGTCTCGGTTGCGGACATGCCCACATTGAGCTCGTTGAAACCGGCCTCGGCCCAGATGCCGTGGCCCGGAACAACATCGGGGACGCTCGTGTAGCGCATGGGGTTATCGGGCAGTTCAACGGTCAGGTGACTCAGGACGCTCGTGTAGACGCGCGGCTGCTCGTCGGGATGCACCACGCGCATACGCTTGGGCTCAAACACCCCGTTGGACGAGTCCTCGTTGCGGGCGACCAGCGTCGACCCGTCGTAGCTCGCGTTCTTACCAACCAAAATCGTTGTGCACGGCATGCGCATCCTCCTTGAGCGAAGAAATCAAACGGCAACAGTGTATCGCTTCGACGCAAAAAGGGCGAAACCACGGCCTCGGCAACCCCCGTGGTCAAAAAATGCCAAATATGAGTACTGTCACCAATTTAGTGGCAGCAAATTTCCCTGTAACGAGTGCCGAAAATCCCCATTTGCCCAAAAGCAAGACAACGTTATTCCCCATAAGCTCAATAAAATAGGCTTCCTAACGGTAGCGCACAGAGATGTGGTGTAAGAGGCGGGGCATGCCCCGCCTCCGCCCTTTCAAGAAAGGACGGGGACACCGCCTAGAATTCGTCGTTGGAGTAATGAAGGTGACGAATGGAAGGAAAGGCGA